>NZ_VPAL01000003.1:0-274360 GCF_013419245.1 Acinetobacter sp. YH12095 | reverse complement strand
GAGGCTACATTAGCCAACCATTGAAAGAAACACTTAAAGAGCAAGGCATTGATTTAATTACTTATCCAAGAAAAAATATGAGAGTGACCTTATTGCCATTTTCTGATGAATTTCATCTACGACAACGCAAAAGAATTGAAACATTGATAGGATTATTGAAAGAAAAATATCACTTAGTTACGAGTAAACATCGTTCGATTGCTGGTTTTTTAGCAGGCGTATTTTCTTCACTATGTGCGTATCAACTTTGCCAAAAGAATAAGCCTAAAATTCATGTGATTAAATCTTTGGCTTATCCGTAACTGGGGTTAAATATGCTCAAACTGATTTATTATGTGCCTGAATCTCATCTTGAAGAAACCAAACTGGCTATTTTTGCAGCGGGTGCAGGTGGAATTGGCAATTATGAACATTGTGCATGGCAGGTTTTAGGCACAGGGCAATTTAAACCTGTAAAAGGAGCAAATCCTTTTATTGGTGAGTTAGATGCTTTGGAACACGTTGCCGAATGGCGCGTGGAAACCATTGTACCTGAGCAAAATGCTCAGGCAGTCGCAAAAGCGCTCAAGGCAAGCCATCCTTACGAAGAGCCTGCCTTTGAGTTTATGCAACTTTTAGATATTAATTTTTAAAGACTTAAATACCAATTTTTAAAGACTTAAATACCAATTTTTAAAGAAAAATAGAATTGTACGATCACTCATATATGGATTGGGGCAAATATAAGTTGCGTAGATAGATTTTACTTTTCACGGGCGAAAAGTAACAAAAGCCCTCTGTTAGACTGATGGTACGTCCTGTACCACAGTCTAACGGGCGACATCCTTGTCGCCTTATCACGAGTCAAAATGTGGCTAGGTTTTAAAAATACAGTTGAAATATTAGGGTCTGTTGACACTTCATCTATGTTTGCGACGTGAGAGATATATCTCGCAAGGTTTTTTAGCTGATATAAGGCATGGGGCAGGAAATTTAGTTATTCTAAATGACTGACTCATAACGCAATAGCAGCAAAAAATATGCTCGTCCCCTTGCGCAGCAAACAAAGCAGCGCTTTGTTCTTGCTCATGTGGCTAAAACTTTCTCAGATTACGTTATGAAACTTGGCAATAGTCTCGCTATTCCTTGCGTTTCATGCCTAATCTGCTCAGTTTTAGCCTACAGCGCAAGCCATTTATGAAATGTTAACAGCCCCTAGACTTTCTGAATAAACAGGTCACGGTCAAAACGGTATTGCGGGAAAAAGACACCATCTTCGGCACGTTCACCTGCAGCAATCACCATCACTGGAAATTGTTGATCATTCAGTTTTAAGAGTTTGCGTACCATCGGCTCATCAAAACCTTCCATCATGCAGCTATCAAAACCGTGTGCGCGAAGGGCCAAGACCATATTTTCACAGGCGAGTGCTGTAGTTTTACTTGCCCAAAGTTTGGCATCTGCAGGGTTAAATGCAGTCACAGGTAATTGTTTATCTAAACTACGTGCAATTTTGAAAGTGACTTTCTTAAAGTTACCTACTGCGTTTAAGTAGCCAGTCATGTAGTTATAAGGAATAAACTTGTAATATTTTTTGACTGAAGCAGGTGCTTCAGGAAAAGGGAACTCGCTGATATTCTTTTTTGCCATTTCATCAACACGGTCTGTACGTGCAATACACACGATTAGCTCTGCTGCAGTACGAGCAGCGATTTGTCCTAAGCAGGCTTTAACCAGTTGTTTTTTCTTGGCAGGATTTTGCACCACGACAAAAGTCCACGGTTGTAAATTAGATGAGTTTGGTGCCAATAAAGCCATATCTAAACAATCATCCAATACTTCCGCAGGAATGGCTTTGTCGGTAAATTTACGCACCGAACGACGGCTTTGAATGACTTTTTTAAAGTTTTCTACATCAATATCTTGTGGTGCAGGTTCAAAATAACGTTCTTTTTTTTCAGCTTTAACATCGGCTGGATTTGGATTAGACATTACAATTTTCCTCAATTTTTTAATGATTGACAGCTCATTGCAGAATATGGGGGCGAATAAAGAAAAAACCACATTCAGCCAAAATGAATGTGGTTTTAAAACGTCTAGTTTACTTGAAATGGGTGTAAGTACATTTCAGCTAAACAACGTTTAATTAAATTGGCTGAAATCAGGTTTACGTTTTTGCATAAAGGCCTGCACCGCTTCCATCATTTCTGCTGAGCCGACACGTTGCATAAAAATCTCTGCTTCATGGTCAATCCACGCCACAATTTCATTGACATTATGTTTCATGAGGGCTTTAGATTGTTTAAGTGATGCCAATGGTAAAGCTGCCAATTGTGCTGCTTTTTGTTGCGCCGTTGCATAGACATCGGTTTCAATGCTATTAACTAAATTTGCCGATAATGCCGTTTCGCTATTGAATTTTTGTGCAGTTAGCAACAGTTCAGCCGCTTTGTGATAGCCTGCTTGTTCTACTAGAAGTTTGCTTGATGCACCTTCAGGCGATAAGCCCAAGCTCACAAATGGAATTTGGAATAGGGCAGTATTGTCGCTATATACCAAATCTGCATGTAATAGAATTGTGACACCAATGCCAATTGCCACCCCACGTACAGCTGCAATCAGCGGTTTAGAAAACTTAGCTGCAGATTTTAATAAGATGAATGGAGGGCCTTCGGCAGCAGGTAGTTGTCCTTTAAGTGCAGCAGACTTCATAAAGTCTTGCATGTCATTGCCAGCACTAAAATCTGCATCTGTGCCACGTAAAATTACACAACGTACTGCGTTGGACTGATCTGCTTCATCTAAGGCTTGTGCAATCCACAAATATAATTCACCATACAGCGCGTTTTTTGCTTCTGGTCGGTTGATGGCTAAAGTCAGTACGCCATTGTCTAAATTCGCATTCAAATGTGGGTGAGGTTGTTGAATACAGCTCAGTGTCATCGTACTATCCTTGCTTTGATTGGTTTGAATTTATGGCTCATTATGTCGCAAATTCGCAGCGCTGGCACAACTCATGAGTTCATAAAAAGTTAGTGAATGATGAGATTTGCGTTCCTAATTCAATGTGAAATTTATTTAGAATTTGGGGTTGTTCATTTAAAAAATGAATAAGCAAGGCGGAATCTTAACGTCTATTAATTCTATTTTAGGATTAACCTTCGGTTCGACCTACTTTTGTTTTGGCAAAAGTAGGCAAAACCATTTGTCATCCACGAAACCTGCCCAATTATTGTTTTTGATTTATTATCTTGCAAAAACAATAATGAGTTGATACCACGCAGGTTGTGGATGACATTTCCGCGTATCAGATAGCATCATGTTGTTATCAAAATTAGGATTGGCGTATTTATTATGCAATATACGTTTGATTATTTGGTTTTCATTGGCCGCTTTCAGCCATTTCATTTGGCGCATTTGCAAACCATTCAAATTGCGTTAGCACGTAGTCATTATGTGATTTTGGCATTAGGTTCTGCACAAAATGAGCGCAATTTAAAAAATCCGTTTTTAGCCAAAGAACGTGAGCAGATGATTTTGTCTAACTTTTCACCTGAGATGCAAGAACGGATTAAGTTTGTGCATGTCGTAGATGTCTACAATGATGAAAAATGGCAAAAACTAGTCAAATCTTTAGTCGGTGAATTGATTCAACCGCAAGATCGTGTTGGTTTAATTGGGCATTTTAAAGATGACTCGTCTTATTATTTAAAGTTTTTCCCTGAATGGGAGATGGTAGAATTAGACAGCTTGCAAGATGCCATGTCTGCTACGCCTGCACGTGAGGCTTATTATCGTGGGGAAATACAGCCTAATTTTTTCCCGCAAGGCACAATTGATTTCTTAACCGCATTTCAAAACACGGAAATTTATCGTCAATTACAAGACAAATACCAGCAGCAGGACAGCAGTAATTTGACGGAGTAATCCAGTTTTTAAATGAAAAAGGATGATTGAAAAAGCTTTCAATCATCCAGAACATTGTGTTTTTTTAGAGGCCGAAAATTAAGCCTGTAAAGCGGTTAAATCCGCAAGCACTTGCTCGGCATGTCCTGCAGCTTTGACTTTACGATATTCTTTCAGTAATTGACCTTGATGGAAAATAAAAGTAGAGCGTTCAATGCCCATAACTTTTTTGCCATACATATTTTTTTCTTTAATCACATCAAACAACTGACACAATACTTCTTCTTTATCGCTAATCAAGTTGATGCCTAAAGATTGTTTTTCGGTAAAGTTTTGATGGGCTTTGACTGAGTCGCGCGAAATGCCAATGATGGTGGTATTAAGCGCATCAAATTGTGGCTTTAGCGCAGTAAAATCGACAGCTTGTGTGGTGCAGCCTGGGGTAGAATCTTTCGGGTAAAAATACACCACTAACCAATCTGTACCAAGTTCGGTTAAATTGACTTCGCCTGTGGTTGCAGGAAAAGCTTGATTTGGTAATTGAATTGTCGTGCTCATATTTTTCTCCAAAATCATGCACATAAAAAACTAGCCACATAAAGTGGCTAGTTGAAATTGTTAAGAAAAATTATTTTTTCTCAGCCGCTTTCATTGCTTCTTCAGTTAAGGTTTTTAATTTACCTGTAAGCTGAGGACCAAAACAAGTTTGCAAATCTTTATTTTGCTTTTGTACAAAAGCTAAAGTCGCAGGGCTCTTTTTCTGGTTAATTGCGCTTTGAATTTCCCATTTTTGAGCGTTGGTTAATTTACCATCTGCTTCTACTGCACAAGTACAATATTTGCTTACTTCAGCTGTAGTCAGTTTTTTGCCTTTTGCAGTTTCTTCTTTACAAACATTAATTAAAGCTGCTTTTACATTGGTGCTTTTATATGCTTGTTGCAACTTGTCATTATTTGCGTGTGTCGTTGTTGCGAATAATGCAGCAACAGACATAATCGCAGAAACTATAATGTTTGATTTTAAATTTTTCATACACTTTACCTTGTTATGACGGTATATAACGCGTTGGGTCTGCAACACCGGCATCGGCAAAACCTTGTTTGCGTAAGCGACAGCTGTCACATTTACCACAAGCACGTCCTTGGTCATCTGCTTGGTAGCAAGAAACCGTTTGACTATAGTCTACGCCATGTTCAATACCTAAGCGAATAATATTTGCTTTGGATAAATGTAACAAAGGTGTCTCAAATTTTAACGGTTTGCCTTCTACGCCAACTTTGGTTGCCAAGCGTGCCATATTGGCAAAAGCATCAATAAATTCAGGACGACAGTCAGGATAGCCCGAATAATCTACCGCATTAATACCAATCACAATTGCTTCTGCATCAAAAACTTCGGCAGCTGCCAAAGCATAAGACAGGAAGATGGTATTACGCGCAGGCACATAAGTCACAGGAATACCTTCTTGCTCATGATCAGGTACTTCAATGCTGTGATCGGTCAGGGCAGAACCGCCCAAGTTGCCTAAATCAATATTAATCACACGATGCTCAATGCCTGCATTTTTAGTCAAGGCACGTGCAGCATCTAGCTCTGTAGTCGAGCGTTGACCATACATAAAACTAAGTGCAATACATTCATAACGCGCTTGTGCCCATGCCAAACACGTGGTTGAGTCTAATCCACCAGATAACAATACAATGGCACGAGGGCGCATAATTGAACTCCAAATTTTAAAATATAGCGATAGAACTTGAGCAAAAGTGTGAAGATTGACGTCAATACGAATGGGGATTCGTGAGGAGATTAACGACCTGTTTCATCATTCCAAAGCAATTTATGTAATTGCAATTGGAAACGAACAGGGAGATGGTCGGCTAAAATCCACTGTGCCAAATCACGTGCAAGTTGTGGCAAGGCGACTGCACCTTTTTCGACAGCAAATGCAGGGGAGAACCACACTGTATCGACTTTTTTATGCAACTGATATTGCTCAACTTGCTGCTTCGCCCAAAGATAATCGTCATGATTGCAAATCACAAATTTGATTTGATCATGTGGGTTTAAAAAATCTAAATTTGATAATAAGTTGCGTGACATTTCACCCGATGCAGGGGTTTTTAAATCCAGCACCTTCGACACACGGTTATCCACTTTAGAAATATCTAAAGCTCCACTGGTTTCCAAAGACACTTCACAACCTAAATCTGCCAAGCGTTGCATGAGTGGCAGTGCATTCGGTTGAGCCAGAGGTTCACCGCCCGTCACACATACATACGGTGTTTTAAATTCTAGCGTGGTTTGGATGATGTCATCTAAAGATTGACGTTCGCCACCTTCAAAAGAATAAGTGGTATCACAGTAATGGCAACGCAATGGACAACCCGTTAAACGAATAAACACGGTTGGCAAGCCCGATGTATTGGCTTCGCCCTGCAATGAATAGAAAATCTCCGTGATGCGTAAACCCGCAGACGGATCAGAAACAGGAATAGCGGAAGATCGGAGGGTATTCATAAAATTCATCACAGTATGTAAAAAAACAAAAATCCCTACGGTCATTGCTGATCGTAGAGATGCTGAAGACTGAAAGGAAATTAGTCTTCGCGTAATAAATCGTTCAAGCTGGTTTTTGCACGGGTTTTCGCATCTACTTTCTTCACAATGATAGCAGCATACAAGCTATAAGTGCCACATTTAGAAGGCAGGTTACCAGAAACTACCACCGAACCTGCAGGTACACGACCATAATGGATTTCGCCAGTTTCACGGTCATAAATTTTGGTCGATTGACCAATATAAACGCCCATAGAAATGACAGAACCTTCTTCCACAATCACGCCTTCAACAATTTCAGAACGTGCGCCAATGAAGCAGTTGTCTTCAATAATAGTTGGGTTTGCTTGAAGTGGCTCAAGTACACCACCAATACCTACACCACCCGATAAATGCACGTTTTTACCAATTTGTGCACATGAACCTACCGTTGCCCATGTATCAACCATGGTGCCTTCATCTACATAAGCGCCAATATTGACATAAGATGGCATTAACACCACATTTTTGGCTTGGAATGAACCTTTACGTGCAACTGCTGGCGGTACAACACGCACACCTGCTTGTTTGAATTGCTCGTCAGTCCAACCTGTAAATTTCGTGTCTACTTTGTCGTAGAAACGCAAATCGCAAGATTCAATTGGCTTGTTATCATTGAGTTTAAAAGATAACAAAACTGCCTTTTTTAACCATTGGTGAACGATCCACTCACCATTAATTTTTTCAGCAACGCGTAATGTGCCGTTATCTAAACCTGCAATTGCTTGTTCAACTGCCTGACGAATTTCAGCGGGACAATCTGCAGCGCTGAAATTAGCGCGGTCTTCAAATGCTTGTTCAATGATTGTTGAAAGCTGAGACATCGATGTTCTTACCAGAAAAAAATTTTCCAAAGATTTTACACTATATTGAGTGAGGAATAGATAAAAATTGGAACAGATTGGAATTTATCCTTAGTAAGATAAACAAGTTAAGTTGCGCGCTAAATTGTTGAAGTTTTGAAAATAAATGCTTTTGCAATAAACAATAAGAATAAATTTGTATCAAAAAATAACAAAAACGGGGTAAATTTTGCATAAAAGCTGACCGCAACATGCTCTATAGTTTTCTCATGACAAACACGAATGAAAATTCAAAAAGTTTTAGTTTGAGGAGAAACACAATGAAATCTTTACACACAATTTTAGCCGCTTCGGTATTGGCAGCAGCTGCAGGTTCTGCAATGGCAGATACAGCTGTTGTGCAAGATGGTTATGCATTTGACCGTAACCAACTCATTCCAACAGGTGTTCGTGCTGAAGTCGGTACAACTGGTTATGGTGGTGCCTTACTTTGGACTGCAAACCCGTACGTTGGCTTAGCTTTAGGTTATAACGGTGGTGATATTTCTTGGTCAGATGACTTATCTATTAATGGTACTAAGTACGATATGGATATGGACAATAACTTGACCTATTTAAATGCTGAAATTCGCCCATGGGGTGCAAGTCCAAGTAAATGGGCACAAGGCGTTTATGTAGCTGCTGGTGTTGGTTATATTGACAATGAATACGGCTTAGATAAGCGAAATAAAAATGCTCAAGGAACTATTCATGTAAATGATGTTGCTTATATTGGTGAGGGTGGTGTAAAAGGCAAACTCGCTTATGAAAATGACATTGCGCCATATTTAGGTCTAGGTTTTGCTCCAAAGATTAACAATAATTGGGGCGTATTTGGTGAAGTTGGTGCTTACTACACTGGAAATCCGACAGTTGAGTTAGAGGAATATGGTAATCTAGATGGTGGAGTACCAATTGCAGAATCTGTACGTGCCGAAGCACAAAAAATCCGTAATGATGACAAATACGAATGGATGCCAGTAGCTAAACTAGGTGTAAGTTACCATTGGTAATATCCGTTAGCTTTAGCTAAACCTTAAAAAACGAGCTGCGGCTCGTTTTTTTGTGGCTTAAAAACGGTGTGCAAGTTTGAGATGATAAATCCAAGCATCCCGTTCTTCGAGTTGTGAAAAGTGTGAGTTTTGTGAAAGAAAAGAAGACCCTTGTGCATTCTTTGGTTGATTAAAGTACAAATAATGAATCCCACTAATCACAAAAGTTTTAGGGGTGAAATTATAAATAAGGCCAGTACCTAAACCTAAATAACCATCTACAGGGTTGAAGCTGGAAGCTGGGTTTCCTGCACCTGAGTCCCACAATCCTTCAACAGCAGTGATCCATTTGGGTGACCATTGATGCGCTACACCCAAACGTACCGACCACTGATTTTTTTGGTAATCAATCAGATTTAAATTCATATTGGGTACTTGCTGTAGCATTGCAGCATATTGTGTGGGCTGAATTTCAAAATCTTGCCAATTCACCCATCTTAATGATGCATAGAGAAAATTTTGGGCAGGTAAACCTGTTTGAAAATCTAGATTAATCGATTCTGGTGTTTGAATAGTAGTCGCATGCTGTGGTGCAATCTCTAGAGGAAACCCCCAAAAACTTTCGCTAGCATTGGTATGGTGCTTAATTTTAGAACGATAGGTAATAGCAGTAGTGAAAGCATATTCAGGAAGCTGATAGCTGACACCTACCAGCCAGCCCCAAGCGTGATCTTTAGGGAAATGCACAGCATAATCAACGTAAAAATTTTCGACGTGTGTACCAATTCTGAGATTCCCTGAAAAGGATTGGTAGCTCACACCCGTAAACAGATTCCAGTTTGTATTTGGTTGATAGCCGACCAGTGCAGTCATGTTGTTTGAATCGAATTCAACGTCTGCAATTTCTGAAGAGGGGTGAGTCGTGTTGAACTGATAATCCACATCCGTAAAAAAAGGTTGGTCAAATAATAATGCGACCGAAACTTGTGGATGCGGTTGTAGTTTTAAGGCGGCTTGAAAGTAGTGTTGCTTATTCACCATATCGCCTGTAGAAAACTCAGGATTCCCTAGAGATGAAACAGGTTGCACTTTTCCTGAAACATTCGGGTTGACTTGCAGCACAGACACTTCTGCATAATTGCCTTTTTCAAAGAAAGCTTGAATGGATTGATTGCTGCGTTCTAAGCCTGCAGCACAAACATGACCGACGGGCAGCACGTAGAATAACGCAGTATAAATGTGATATTTCATGTTACGCCCTTGGTCTAAATTATAGAATTGTGTTTAAAATCAAATAATCATTTTTATTGTTGATTATATTTTATGCATAATTTGAATCAATTTAAAACATTATTTTCCTGTTTTAAGATAAACGAAGATCATGGCGAAATAATGAAACATAAGAGAGCGAATGCGCTCTCTTATGTGAATGGGGTTATTCGTCAGGATAAGCAATGCGCTTTAACGCTTTAATATCGGCATTTGGTGCACATAAAGAAATAAACTCATAGCCATAGCCACGTAGTAAATGTCCTTTGCGAACCGCAATCCATGTGGTGTTTACCCCAAAAATATCGGTCTGGATTTGTTTTAGACGGTAATCGCGTTCTGCATCGTATGCCACATTGTTTACCACGCCTACGCCCATGCCCAATTCAACATAGGTCTTAATAACATCGGCATCAAGTGCAGACATAACGATATTGACATCAATTCCTGCATCGGTAAATGCTTTGTCAATTTTAGAACGTCCCGTAAAGCCGCCGTGATAAGTGATGATTGGATATTCTGCCAAATCGGTCAGGCTAATCTCAGTTTTACTGGCTAAAGGATGATCTTGCGGGGTAATAATGCTGTGGCGCCAGTCATAATAAGGCACACTTGCCAAGTTCTCTTCAGTGGTTAGAGATTCGGTTGCAATACCAATATCGGCTTCACCTTGTAGCAGCATTTCGGCAATTTCAACAGGGCTGGCTTGTTGCAAAATCAAATGTACTTTAGGGAATTCTTTTTTAAACAAATTCACAATAGGCGGCAGCACATAACGCGCTTGGGTATGTGTAGTCGCAATGGTGAGCGTGCCTTCATCGACTTTATTAAAGTCATCGGCAAGGCGTTTAATGTTATCTGCATCAACCAACATGCGTTCGACAATACTCAGCAAAGCTTGTCCTGGCTCGGTTAAACCTAGTAGACGTTTGCCTTTGCGCACAAAAAGCTGCACACCAAGCTCATCTTCAAGGTCTTTAATGTGCTTACTCACGCCCGATTGAGAAGTGTATAGTGCCGCAGACGCTTCGGTTAAATTAAAGTTTTGCCGAACGGTTTCTCTAATAATTCTAAGTTGTTGGAAGTTCATAGTGGTGCAACCCTAAAAAGGATGGAGCGGGTTAGGCTCCATCTTGATGTCCTTATGCGACTTGATTTTCAAATAAATGTAAAGTGGTTACACTTAACCAAACCGTTTGATTTGGGCGGAATTGGTGCAGTTTCGCTTCATCTGCAGTGAGTGCAATTTCAATTAAATTCCCTTGGCGATCTTGCAATTCTGCAACTACTTTACCAGCAATCCAAACCTCACGTAAGAAGGTCGCTTGAATGGTATTTTCCTGTGGTTGGGCATGAATATGCAACTCATCTGGACGCGCAAATGCAATCACTTTGCCTTGTGGTGCATTTGGTTGATTGAGAAGTTGTACGCGATCTTCACCAATTTGCACAACCCCTTGATGATGTTGTCCTTCAAAACGGTTGGCTTGACCTAAGAAGTCAAATACAAACGGAGTTGCAGGCTGTTCATACACTTCACGCGGTGAACCAATTTGTTCGACATTACCTTTGTTCATGACAATAATTTGATCGGCAACTTCGAGTGCTTCTTCCTGATCGTGGGTCACGAAAATTGAAGTGATGTGTAATTCATCATGCAAAGTTCTTAACCAACGACGTAATTCTTTACGCACTTTGGCATCAAGCGCACCAAAAGGTTCATCCAATAACAATACGCGTGGTTCTACCGCTAAGGCACGTGCCAAAGCAATACGTTGACGTTGTCCACCCGATAACTGCGCAGGATAACGGTCTGCTAAAAAGCTTAACTGTACCAAGTCGAGCAAACGCATAACACGTTTTTTAATCTCAGCTTCTGAAGGTCGGGTTGCACGTGGACGTACCCGTAAACCAAACGCGATATTGTCAAATACAGTCATGTGGCGGAATAAGGCATAGTGCTGGAAAACGAAACCGACTTGACGTTCACGTACATGCACATCGGTTGCATCCTGACCTTCTAAAATGACTTGTCCTCGATCTGCCGATTCTAAACCCGCAATAATACGCAACAAGGTGGTTTTACCACAGCCTGAAGGTCCAAGCAGTGCCACCAATTGACCATCTGGAAAATCGAGGGAGATGTCTTTAAGTGCATGGAATGCACCAAAATTTTTTTCAATATTTTTAACTTGAATACTCATGCGGTCATTCCTTAAGAAACAGTTGAATCTTCATTGCGTTGGTTTTGCTTTTCTTGGCGAATTTCAACCCAAGTTTTTAAAATCAGGGTCACAATCGCGAGAAGTGCCAAGAGAGAGGACACCGCAAACGCAGCACTAAAGGTATATTCGTTATAGAGAATTTCGACGTGCAGCGGTAGGGTGTTGGTTTCTCCGCGAATATGCCCCGATACCACAGATACCGCGCCAAACTCACCCATTGCGCGGGCATTACACAGAATCACGCCGTAAATTAAACCCCATTTTATATTTGGCAAAGTGACTTTCCAGAAGGTCTGCCAACCCGATGCACCTAATACAATCGCAGCTTCTTCTTCCTCTGTGCCTTGCGCTTCCATTAAAGGAATCAATTCACGCGCCACAAAAGGTACAGTAATGAAGATGGTGGCAATCACAATTGCAGGCACGGCATATAAAACTTTGATGTCGTGTTCCATCAACCAGCCGCCCATCCAACCTTGTGTACCAAAAATCAGGACTAGCATTAAACCTGCAATGACAGGAGAAACTGAAAAAGGCATATCAATTAAGGTGGTGAGAATCGACTTACCACGGAAATTGAATTTCGCCACTGACCACGCTGCGGCAATACCAAATACCACGTTTAAAGGTACGGCAATGGCTGCAGTGAGTAAGGTTAATTTCACTGCCGATAAAGTGTCAGGATGCACCAATGCTTGGGCATAGACACCAATGCCTTGTTTAAACGCTTCGACAAAAACCAAAATCAGCGGCAAAATCAGACAGCTTAAGAAGAAAATGAAGGCAATTGCAATCAGGGTATAGCGTACCCAAGTCGGTTCACGTGTTGCATCGCGTGATTGTAGTTTTTCAGCCAAAGCATTGCTGTTGGTATTTAAACTCATCGTGCAGTTCTCCCTGTGCGACGACTTGCCCATGCTTGTAATAAGTTAATCAGGAACAGCATGACAAAAGAAATCAGCAACATCACCACAGCAATTGTGGTTGCACCTGCATAGTCATATTCTTCCAAACGGGAAATAATCATTAAGGGTGCAATTTCAGTTTTAAATGGTTGGTTACCCGCAATGAATATCACCGAGCCATATTCACCCACGCCACGCGCAAATGCGAGGGCAAAACCTGTAATCAGTGCAGGCAATAAAATAGGGAAAATCACTTTGGTGACAATTTGAAAGCGGTTAGCCCCTAGCGCAGATGCTGCTTCTTCCAACTCGGTTTCTAAGTCACTGAGTACGGGTTGCACGGTACGCACAACAAATGGAATACCAATAAAAATCAGGGCAAGGGTAATCCCGATAGGGGTATACGCGACTTTAATGCCTAATGGTTCTAAATATTGTCCAATCCAGCCAGTCGGTGCGTATAAAGAAGTCAGGGCAATACCCGCAACTGCAGTAGGCAATGCAAAAGGTAAATCGACCAAAGAATCTATAATACGTTTGCCCGGAAAGCTGTATCGTACCAAACACCATGCCAATAATAAGCCGAAGACGACATTAATAAAGGCTGCAATGAGCGCAGCGCTAAAACTGAGTTGCAAAGATTTTTGGATACGTTCTGAACTTAAAATTTCCCATAAACCATCCCAACCGATACCCAGCGATTTAATAAATACAGCCGATAAGGGAATAAGAACAATTAAGGATAAATACGCTAGGGTAAAGCCTAGAGAAAGACCAAATCCTGGCAGCACTTTGGATCGCTGCGACATGATGACTCCTCAAAAGAGAGAATGAGTGTTTAAAAACAAACAGATAAAAGTAAAAGATAAATTCGGCACAAGCATAATTTGCGAAGATTAAATTGCAAATTTGAATAAATACTTGTTGTTATCAGAAATACTGATATGTGATTGCATATTTTCTGCAATCAAATAATCATAAATTTCAGGAAATGCCCCAAAGCCTGATGCAACATTAATATGACCCACTTGTCCTAAATTAATCGGTGTTAATTGCCATGCTTGGGCAAGTGCCTGTGCATCTGCAAAACTTAGCCACGGGTCATTTTCACTGATCAATAAGCGTGTCGGTACAGCCAATTTAAGTTGCTGAAAATAAGCCGAATAATTGCTTTGGCTGTGTTGTGCAAAACCAGATTCACCAAAACGGGCAGGGTTAGCAGGTGCAACCAAAACCACATTTTTAATTTTCGCCTGCAATTTAGGTTGCTGTGCTAAGGCTGCCACTGTGGTCAGACAACCAAAGCTGTGCGCCACAATTTGAATATCGTTCTGAATCGGGGCAACTGTTTTGACAAATTCAGCAACCCAGTTCTGTAAAATTGGGCTATTCCAGTCTGACTGTTGTACACGCGAGCAAGACATGAGTTGTCGTTGTAACCAAGATTGCCAGTGCGCATATTCACTGCCACCTACACCTGGAACAATTACGGTATGAATCATGTCGATGCTCCTTCGCATATTTCAGCCTGAAATAATGATCTGAATAACGCTTGAATATGAATTGAACCCATCATTTTCAGCTTTGGCTGTGATCACTTGGATTCAAAACTCAGTAAGATAATGCTGTAAAATTCATGTTTTAAATAATCTGCAACAAGGATAACTAGAGTTTCTATGCAAAAAAAATAATTAAAAATGAATTTTATATGAATAAAAGAGATATATGTGAATCAGGTAAAAATGCGTTTGTGAAAACACCCGCATTTTTCAATTTGGGTGTTTTCAGCTAGAGCTTTGGTATGATTTACCTTTCGGAGTATTATTTGGTTTGGTTGGCTTTGATAATCTGATCGAAAATACCGCCATTTTCAAAGTGTTGTTTCTGAACTTTGCTCCATCCACCAAACTCTTGATCAATGGTCACGAGTTTTAAGGGTTTAAATTGCGACTTATATTGTGCCAACACCGTAGCATTACGTGGTCGGTAATAATTCTTCGCAGCAATGTTTTGACCCGCAGGCGAATAGAGATAGTTTAAATAGGCTTTGGCTAAGTGTTGATTGCCATCTTTTTGCACATTTTTCTCTACAATCGCCACAGGCGGTTCAGCCAAAATAGATAGAGAAGGCGTGATGATCTCAAATTTACCCGGTTGTTCACGCACGGCTAAATAGGCTTCATTTTCCCAAGCTAACAAAACATCACCAATGCCACGTTCTGCAAAAGTGGTGGTTGAGCCACGTGCGCCTGAATCCAATACTTTGGTTTGTTTATAAATTTGGCGAACAAACTCTTGCGCTTTAGCATCATTGCCCGCAGGTTGATGTTTTGCCCATGCCCACGCTGCCAAATAGTTCCAGCGTCCACCGCCAGATGTTTTTGGATTTGGAGTAATGATTTCCACACCAGGTTTGACCAAATCGCCCCAATCTCGAATACCTTTCGGGTTGCCTTTACGCACTAAAAATACAATTGTGGATGTATAAGGGGTCGAGTTGTGCGGAAATTTCTTTTGCCAGTCTTTAGGTAATAGACCGCGTTTGGCAATTTCATCAATATCGGCAGCCAGTGCCAAAGTCACGACATCGGCACCTAGACCATCAATCACCGCACGTGCCTGTTTGCCCGAACCGCCATGTGATTGTTTAAAGTTAATGTTTTGCCCGGTGGCTTTTTTCCAGTACGCACCGAAATCTTTGTTAAAGTTATCGTATAATTCACGGGTTGGATCGTAGGAAACATTCAGAAAGTCTTTTGCAGAAACGCTCAAGGTTGTTGCCGAAAGTACTGCCGCCAGTAGTCCAATTTTCAGTTTTGTAAAGTTCATGTTTGACCTCAGGTATTAAATCTGTTGTTGAATGAGGCAAGCATATCGGTAGTCTATTTGCTGAAAAAATAATTTAAAATGCGGTGAATATCAGTAAATGATAAATATAAATTTCTTCATTGTTTTCTATATTTAGAGATAAATAACGAGTACTTCTTCCATGCAGTGTTATAAAAATGCCAAGCCTACCGAGCAGATTCATGTGTTAGATCGCGCGTTTCATTATGGTGATGGATGCTTTAGCACTGCACGTATTCGCCAAAATCAAATTGAATTACTTGACCGCCATTTGGCGCGTTTGCAATATGCTAATCGCCAACTTTCTTTAAATGCCAATCTTGAGTTAATCACTGAAACGCTGACACTTTTAAAGCAGGCGCATGGTGAATTAAACGGTACTTTAAAGATTGTTTTAAGTCGTGGTGTGGGGCAGCGAGGTTACAGTTTGCCTGATCATCCTGCCGATGTTTGGGTGTTTTTCTATCCACAAGTACAAGCGGCTTTAGATACGGCATATCATTATGACATCATTCAAAGTGGCATCTTGGCACAAGCGATTGGACTAAGCATGCCGAATTTAGTTGGGCTGAAAAGTCTAAACCGACTTGAACAGGTATTGCTCAAACAAGAAGCCGATCAAAAAGGCTGGACAGAAGCTTTGGTTACTGATGTACAGGGCAGTGTGGTTGAAGGTGTGAGTAGTAATTGTTTCATTCGTATAAACAATACATGGATTACCCCGCAACTTGGTTATAATGGCGTGCACGGTGTCATGCGGGCAGAAATTTTATCGCGCATGCAACAACAGAATTTGCATTGTGAACAGCGTGATGTTCATGTTTCGGAAATTGCGCAGATTCAAAGTCTGTTTTTCTGTAATGCCTTAACGCCCATGAAAATTGTCAGCCATTTAGGGCAGCAGGTTTTAGATGTGCAGCCGTGTGTGGAACTATTTAAGCAACTTCAACTGAATCAGATTCATTCTTATGTCTAAGCGTCCATCAAAATCTAAAAAGAAAACCAAACCTATATGGTCTAAGCGTGCTATTCAGGGTGCGCTTATTTTTGTACTCGGACTGTTTTTGGTCATTGGCATGATCTTATGGTCAAGCTTATTTAAAGATTATCCTGTTGAAGGCAAAAAACAATTATTGGCGATTAATGATGGTGATACCTATTCACGCTTTATTGATCGTTTGGCAGAACAAGATCATGTGAATTTTCCAATTGTTTTAAAGCTGTATCAACGAGTGATGATTCACGACAGCATGAAAAAAGGCGTGTATGAAGTCCGTCAGGGCATGAGTGTGCGTCAGGTTATGGAAATGATCGCCAATGCTGAAAATGCACAAATGAACCGTATTTTGGTGATCGAAGGCACGACTTTTAAACAATTGATTGATGCGTTAAAGAAAGATGAGTTGGTCACCAAAGAAGTGTCGCATTTGCCGTATGATCAAATGCTAAAAGCTTTAAATATTCCTTTTACACATCCCGAAGGTTTATTTGCGCCGAATACTTATTTCTTTGCCAAAGGTGAAACTGACCGTAAAATATTAACCGATTTATATCAGCGTCAAATGAAATCATTGGATGATGCTTGGAATAATCGTGCAGCAGATTTGCCCTATAAAAATAAATATGAAGCTTTAATCATGGCATCTATTATTGAAAAAGAAACCAATGTTGATGCTGAATTAGAGCAGGTTTCGGGTGTGTTTGTACGTCGTTTAAAACTGGGGATGCGTTTACAGACTGACCCAACCGTGATTTATGGTATGGGTGACCGTTATCAGGGCAATATCACCCGTCAGGATTTACGCACTCCAACGCCATACAACACCTATACCATGAGTGGCTTAACGCCAACACCAATTGCTTTGCCAAGTCAAAAAGCCATTGAAGCGGCTATGCATCCAGACCAATCTGACAATATTTATTTTGTCGCGACAGGTAACGGTGGGCATAAATTTAGCACCAATTTGCAAGATCATAACCGTGCCGTACAGGAATATTTAAACGTACTACGCACGAAAAAATCAGGGGAATAAGCATGTTTATCAGTTTTGAAGGTACTGAAGGGGTAGGCAAAACTACACTTATTCGCCGTATTCATGATTATTTTACTGCACAAGGTCAGTCGGTGGTTTTAACCCGTGAACCGGGTGGAACCCCTATGGCAGAGCAAATTCGTGCTTTGTTGCTCGAGGTCAACCATGAAGAAAAAATGTGTTCAGACACTGAGTTATTGTTGATGTATGCAGCGCGTGCACAGCATTTAGATCGGGTGATTTTACCTGCGTTGGCTGCAGGAAAAACTGTACTGTGTGACCGTTTTAGTGATGCGAGTTTTGCTTATCAGTGTGCAGGACGTGGTTTGAGTGAAAGCAAGTTGCAGACTTTAAATAATAACTTTGTGGCACGTATGCCTGACTTAACTTTCTGGCTGGATGCACCGATTGAACTGGGTATGACCCGTGCACGGGCACGTGGTGAACTTGATCGTTTTGAACAAGAGAAAGCAACTTTCTTTGAGAAAGTAAGAGGTGGCTATCAAACTTTGTGGGAGCGACACCCTGAGCGAGTGAAGCGCTTAGATGCAACACAAAGCCCCGATCAAGTATTTGCACAGGCGATGCACTATTTGCAAGCTAAGGCATAACAAACAAAGGTATAACAAGCCAATGGGTCATGGTTATGCATTTGATTGAATGGAAAAATCTTCTATAGTGGAAATGCTTTAGAAGATTTTTTTATTTAAATAATAGCGAATAGTAAATATGACCAAAGACGAAATTATTGAATTTTTAAAAGTTGAGTTTCCGCAAAGTTTGGAAAAATGTGAAATTGTGTCCATCACGCCACGTGGGGCATTGGTGAATTATCACATCGATGAACGTGATTTACGCCCAGGTGGTACGGTATCAGGGCCGACTATGATGACTGTTGCAGACTATGCACTTTATATCGCCATTTTAGGGGAGTTGGGTTTGGTGGCTTTGGCGGTGACCAGTAATTTAAACATCAACTTTTTACGCAAGCCCGCAGCAGGGCGTAATTTACGTGGTGAATGTCGCTTAATGAAAGTAGGGAAAAACCTCGTGGTCGGTGAGGTTTGGGTATATTCCGAAGGTGTAGATGATGCCGTGGCGCATGTCACAGGGACGTATTCGATTCCACAGATTGGCTGAGAATAAAGTCAGCTTTATCTTAATTTTAGTTACTTATATTTACCATGTTGTTACATATGTACACATACTACATGAAAATCAGGGTTTGATTGGTTAAAAAATAATCACAAATATTTCATTTTATGTTTTTCATATAGATCAAATCTGCTTTTGTCTAAGCTAGCAACCCGTAAGTGATAAAACAAGGGAGCTAAATGCTTAAATTTAAGAACAATATTGTTCATGGAGCAATCTTTGATATGGATGGAACAATGTTTGATACTGAACGATTACGGTTTCAAACATTGAAGCAGGCATCTCAGGAGCTCATTGGCGTTGAATTTTCAGACGTATACCTCATGCAATGTTTGGGTTTGAGTGCAAAGAGCGCTGAACAACTGGCGCAAGCAGAATATGGTGCAGACATTCCTTACCGTGAGATCCGTCAGCGTGCTGATGAACTAGAACTAGAAAGTGTGCGCAATTTTGGTGTGCCCATTAAAAAAGGTTTGTTGCAGGTATTAGAGCGGTTACGAAAGTCTGGCTTGAGAATGGCGGTTGCTACGTCTAGTCGTCGTGCCATTGCCGAAGAATATTTGATTAATGCCAATGTCTATAAGTTTTTTGATGTATTAGTTTGTGGCGATGAGGTGCAACAGGGCAAGCCACATCCTGAAATTTTTATAACAGCCGCACAAAAAATTAATCTAGAACCCAGCGAATGTTTCATGCTGGAAGATTCTGAAAATGGAATCAAATCTGCACATGCAGCGGGTGGCATAACCATACTATTTCGGGATATAAAAAAACCTAATGCTAATATGTTGTCACTCACGCAGCATTATTACGCAAGTATGCAAGCTTATTTAGATGACTTAAATCAAGTTATTCCTGTATTGGAAATGCCGAGTTTACAAGAGGCCTTCCCGCAAACTTTAAATCAGTTGAGTGTGGGGATTCATGGTTTTGGTGCAATAGGTGGGGGCTATTTGGCCCAAATTTTATCGCACTGGGATGGCTATACCCGTCCTAAACGTATTTATGCTTCTACACGGAATACCTTATATCGTTCTGCAGTAAACGCCTTTGGAACGTATTCAATTCGTTATGGACAATGTTCTTATGATGAACGAATTGAAAATATGCACATCATTGATGCGGAGAACTTGCAGCAGATGCAGCAAATGTATGTGGAGTCGAGCCTAATTGCATTATGTTTGCCTGAACATGCTTTACAGCAAGAGGCTAAAGTAATTGCGCAGGGCTTATATGCCCGTTTTATAGCGCAATTTGAACTCCATCAGCCTTTAACTATTTTGGTAATTTTAAATAAAGTTGGGGCAAAACAGCTCTTGATGACGCATATTCATCAGGCGTTAGAGGCGTTGTTGGATCCCGATACGGCAGCCAAAATTATGGAGCAGCATTATTTTTGCGATACTGTCGTAAATAGAATGGTCTCTAAATTAAGCGATCAAAACTTATATCGCCAATTACGCATCAAGTATAATATTTTTAAGCAATTTCAGTTGGATGACGAAGCAGAGCCAATTGAAATTGAAGACAATACTCGATTGCAGCCTGAGCAAGAGCGTCAAGCCACCTTATATGTAGAAGATTTAAGACGCAATTTTCAGCCCAGTCACATTTTGCAAAGTATGGATTTAATTTTATTTCATGCTGAAAGTGACATGCCTATTTATGTGGAAAATGCCAGTCCATTATTGCAACACATGCGTCAAATGATTTTGGTAGATGATATTGCCGAAATCCAACTCATTAAAAATCGTTTATGGAATGGTGTACATGCCATGATGGCTTGGTTATCCAGTTTAATAGGGCATAACAGTATTGGTGTCGCAATGGCAGACCCATTGGTTGCAGATTTTACCCGCGCTGTTTCGGCACAAGTAGCGTTGGGATTAGCTGCACAGTTGCCGCATCGTCAGCAAAACTTAAAGCATCTGGCACAGAGCTTTCTGGACTCATGTGAACATGCCTATAAAGACCCGTGTCAGCGTGTGGCACGTGACCCTTTGCGTAAACTCTCAGCCAATGAACGGGTGATGGGTGCTTTGATTTATCATCTGCAGCATGATTTAGCTGCAAATTATGTGCAGAAAGGAGTGGTGTTGGGCTATCTGTATGCAATTAAAATGCAGCAGTTGGGGGCTCAAGCAGCATTACAGCATTTGTCAAAACAATTGCAAAATGCGCCTATAGACGAACAGACACGGCAGCAATTGCAGTACATAATTAGCCACCAATTACAGCAACTATTGGCTGGTCAAGTTCGCTTAGAAGCATTTATTCAAGATGGTACTCAAGTTGCAGCCGTAATCTAAAACTCAACTTGATGAATTCTTGGGGGGAGGTTTAGTAAGTTAACGTCATCATATTCAAAATGATAAAATATCGAATCGTGTTATGGAACACGATTCGGTGCTTTCTTGCATTAGAATTCAAATGCACTTTATTCACAGATACTTTTATGCAAATGCTGTTGTGTAACAAGCAATCAGATCACTCATTCACCAATGGGGTTTCCACTTGGAAGTTTGGTGGAATAAGCACAGTTTTACGCAATTCAGGCGCAAGCTCTGGATAATCTAGCGTGAAGTGTAAACCACGTGATTCTTTGCGTTGCATGGCACAGCGCACAATCATTTCAGAAACCAGAACCAAATTACGCAGCTCAATCAAGTTTTTACTGACTTGATAGTCCTGATAATACTCGGTGATTTCACGTTTCAGCATTTCAATGCGGTGCAAGGCACGCTCTAAACGCTTGGTGGTGCGTACAATGCCGACATAGTTCCACATGGTTGCGCGTAGCTCATCCCAGTTTTGTAAAATCACCACATCTTCGTCAGGATTCGTCACTTGCGAATCATCCCAAGCAGGAACTTCAGGCGAGCTATAATCTGCAGTGTAATGGGCTTCAATATGTTTGGCGGCAGCCATTCCATAGACAAAACATTCTAAAAGAGAGTTACTTGCCATACGGTTAGCACCATGCAAACCTGTATAAGAAGTTTCACCAATCGCATATAAACCAGCAATATCGGTTTGGCTATGTTCATCCACCATTACTCCGCCACAAGTGTAGTGGGCGGCAGGTACAACAGGAATCATATCGGTAGTGATATCAATGCCCAATTCCAGTAAACGTGCATACAGCGTTGGGAAGTGTTCTTTCACAAATTCTGCAGGTTTATGGGTGATGTCTAACCACACATGACGAATACCTAAGCGTTTGATTTCATAGTCAATCGCACGTGCTACAATGTCACGTGGCGCCAATTCTGCACGCTCATCAAAACGCAGCATAAAACGCTCACCATCGGGTAAACGCAAATATGCACCTTCACCACGCATGGCTTCAGTAATTAAAAACGAACGTGCTTGGGGATGATACAAACAGGTCGGGTGGAATTGATTAAACTCCATATTTGCCACACGGCAACCTGCACGGTATGCCATGGCCATACCATCACCTGTGGCAATGTCTGGGTTAGATGTATATAGATAGGCTTTCATTGCACCACCGCAGGCAAGTGCGGTAAACGGAGCAAGGAAGCTATGCACTTTTTGTGTTTTTTCATCTAGTGCATATAAGCCTAAAGTGCGATTGCTTTCATTTAAACCTAATTTTTGCGAGGTAATTAGGTCAATCGCAATAAAATTTTCAAAAATGGTGATGTTTTGCTGTTCTTGGACACGTTGTACTAAAGTGGTCGAAATTGCGCGTCCTGTTGCATCGGCTGCATGAATAATACGTCGCTGTGAGTGACCGCCTTCACGGGTTAAGTGCAACTGTTCTTGTTCATCTAAAGTAAATTGAACACCTTGTCTCAGCAGAAAATCTACCGAAGGTTTGCCGCCTTCTACGGTTTGCTTGACAGCATCCATTTCACATAAATGCGCACCTGCAATCATAGTGTCATCTATGTGTTGTTCAATTGAATCTGTTTCATCAAGAACTGCCGCGACACCGCCTTGCGCATAGAAAGTGCTGGCTTCAGTAAGGGTAGATTTCGCCAAAACGGCAATATTGAAATGCTGGGGTAATGAGAGTGCTAAACTCAAACCTGCACCACCACTTCCCACAATAATCACATCAAATTGATGTGTTGTGTTTAAATTAGGCATGTCCATCAGCTAATTTGAAAAAAGTTGGATAATGACACCCCTTTTTACAGAAAAAGGCAAGTGCGAAGTGGATTTGAATAATGAAAAAAAAGAATAAACTGGCAACTTTTATGGAATATCCCACTTTTATTGTGAATCGATCCAATGCATTTCATTTATAGCACTTTGACGCATCATTTTTGATGGGTCAAATATAAGATGCTATCTCAGCTATCCTCCACAGTGCCTGCCAAACCGTAATTGAAAAAGATTCAACATTTTATTACGCAAAAGCCTATTATTTTGTGCTAAATAAGGTGAGTTCAAAGTCATAACTATTATTGAGTGAATGCTATTTATGAAAAATCGCAACTTAAAAAAAGGTTTATATGCGGCTGTTTTTACTATGGCAACTGTGCAGACTCAAGCAGCACCACCAGTAGACTTTTCTAATTTGGTTGAGCAGGTTAGCCCTGCGGTGGTGAGTGTCAATGTTGTCAAAAAAATGAGTCAGGAAGAACTCTTACAACAACAAGTTCCAGAAATTTTACGCCGTTTTTTTGGCAATCAAGTGATTATTCCCCAACAGCAAATTCCACAAGAAAAAACAGGTTATGGCAGTGCCTTTTTTATCAGTAAAGATGGATACCTTTTAACCAATCACCATGTTGTTGAAGATGCTTCAAAGGTTACCATTGTACTGAATGACCGCCGTGAACTTGATGCAACTGTCGTGGGGAGCGATGAACGTACCGATGTCGCGTTATTAAAAGTGCAGGGCAGCAGTTATCCAGAATTGCGTACAGGTAATGTCGATCAATTACGTGTAGGTGAACCTGTGCTTGCGATTGGCTCGCCATTTGGTTTTGACTATTCTGCATCGGCAGGAATCGTGAGCGCCAAAATGCGTAATATGATGGGTGAAACTTCAGTGCCATTTATTCAGACCGATGTGGCGCTTAACCCGGGTAACTCAGGCGGGCCGTTATTTAACCAGCGCGGTGAAGTGGTTGGTGTGAACTCCCGTATTTTTAGTGGTACGGGTGGTTATATGGGCTTGTCATTCTCCATTCCTATTGATGTTGCCATGGATGTTGCCGATCAGTTAAAGCGTAACGGTAAAGTGACTCGTTCTTATTTAGGGGTGAGTTTGCAAGATATTGACCGCAATTTGGCAGAATCTTATAAACTCAGTAAGCCTGAAGGTTCATTAATTACTCAAGTTGCACCAAACTCACCTGCGGCACGTGCAGGTTTGCGCGCGGGCGATGTGATTCTTAAATACAACGGCACACCTATTTCCAGAACGTCTGAATTGTTGAACTATTTAAACCGTTCAGTGCCAAATCAAAGTATTCAGCTTGAAGTATTACGCGATGATAAACGCCGTAATATTACCGCTACGGTGAGCACAGCACCTGACGACACGCCTGCCAAAAACAACCCTGACACAGCAGCCAAAGGCCCTGTTTTAGGGGTGTCGATTCGTGATTTAAGCGTTGCAGAACAACGCCAATTAGATATTAAAGGCGGTGTGTTGATTCAGGAAGTGCGTCGTGGTGGTTCGGCAGCTCAGGCACGTATTATGCCAGGTGATGTGATTGTGCAACTGAATAACACCACCATCCAAAATGCCAACCAATTTGTTGAAACAGTATCTACCTTGAAACAAGGTACAATTGCGCGTGTGGTGATTATCCGTCAAGGGCAACGTGCGATTATTGGCATGCGTATTCAATAAGTTGATGTGGCATAAAATCGTAAATCTATCTAAAATTTAGAATCTTGCTAAACTTTAAATAGCCACTTATTTTAAGGAAGTCGCTCTTGAATTAGGGCGACTTTTTTATGTAACTCGGTATTTTTGTTAGACTAGACCGACATCGCCGTTTTAGTTAAAAGGATGACATGAGCAGCATATTTGATTTAAAAATCACCGTACAGCCAGAACATATTGATATTTTAGGGCATGTCAATAATGTGGTGTATGTGCAGTGGATGCAGGATGTAGCATCGGCACATATCGAAACATTAGGTTTAGGGGTGCTGGAATACTTAAAACTAAAACATGCGATGGTGGCGGTGGAACATCATGTGCAATATCGTAAAGCGGCACTCGAAGGTGAGGAGCTGATTTTGCGTACATGGTTAAGTGATTTGAATGCGTTGTATTCATTCCGCCAATATGCGTTTTATCGCCCTCAGGATAAAAGTCTGCTGTTTATGGGCAATACACAATGGGCTTGTGTGGAAATTGCTACAGGTCGTCCAAAACGCATGTCACCGACATTTACGCAAGCCTATCAACCCCTTGCTGCTGATGTGAATCCGTTGGATTTTAGTGAGTATGATTCATTAAGATGAGTTGAAGCACCAAGTGTAGCGTCATTGAAAGTTGCTGCATGTTATTGCTGTCGATGTTGTTAAAGAGGGTATTCACCTGTTTCAAATAGCATGAAGTATTCTTCAATTCTCACTTTAATTACGACACACATCTCTGCATAAAAAGCCTAAAACTCTCGAATAAAAAGAAAAACGCGTGAGGCTGCAAAAGGAAGTCATTATTATGGATACATTGAAAAATCCATCTGCTATAATCCTTCGCAATTTCTATTCGGCTTTTGCTCTGCATGAATTTTAATGTGCAGAGCGTGTTATTTTTCAAGGTAACCCATGGCGCAAGCTAAAAAAACTGTTGATATTAAAAACATCCGTAACTTTTCGATCATTGCCCATATTGACCATGGTAAATCGACTCTAGCAGATCGTTTCATTCAAACCTGTGGTGGTTTACAAGATCGTGAGATGCAAGCTCAGGTGTTGGATTCTATGGAGCTTGAGCGTGAGCGTGGGATTACCATTAAAGCCACCTCAGTGACTTTATACTACAACCATCCAAATGGTCAGGAATACCAGTTAAACTTCATTGACACCCCAGGACACGTTGACTTTTCCTATGAAGTATCACGTTCTTTGGCAGCTTGTGAAGGTGCGCTATTGGTAGTCGATGCGGCACAAGGGGTAGAAGCGCAATCAGTTGCAAACTGCTATACCGCAATTGAGCAAGGCTTAGAAGTTTTACCTGTACTGAATAAAATTGATTTACCGCAGGCAGAACCTGAGCGCGTGATTCATGAAATTGAAGAAATTATTGGTATCGAAGCGCAAGATGCACCCACCTGTTCGGCTAAAACAGGTTTAGGCATCGACAATGTATTAGAAACCTTGGTGAATGTCATTCCTGCACCACAAGGTGATCGTGATGCGCCATTGCAAGCCTTAATTATTGACTCATGGTTTGATAACTATTTGGGCGTTGTGTCGCTGGTACGTATCAAGCAAGGTCGCGTGCGTAAAGGCGATAAAATGTTGATGAAATCGACAGGTCAAACGCACATTATTACCTCAGTTGGTATTTTTAATCCAAAACATACCGAAACAGGTATTTTGGAAGCAGGTGAAGTTGGCTTTGTTATTGCGGGTATTAAAGATATTTTTGGTGCGCCAGTGGGTGATACCATCACACTCGCAACTACACCAGAAGTAGAAACCTTACCAGGCTTTAAAAAAGTTAAGCCGCAGGTTTATGCAGGTTTATTCCCAATTGATGCCAGCGACTTTGAACCGTTCCGTGAAGCCTTGCACAAACTACAAATTAACGACTCAGCTTTGTTCTTTGAACCTGAAAGTTCAGATGCTTTAGGCTTTGGTTTCCGTTGTGGTTTCTTGGGCATGTTGCACATGGAAATCGTACAAGAGCGTTTAGAGCGTGAGTACGATTTAGACCTAATTTCATCAGCTCCAACGGTTATTTATGAAGCTGTGATGAAAAATGGCGAAACGGTTTATATCGACAGTCCATCTAAAATGCCTGATGGTTCAACTGTAGAAGATTTGCGTGAACCGATTGCGGAATGTCATATTTTAGTGCCGCAAGAATACTTGGGTAACGTCATGACCCTATGTATTGAGCGTCGTGGTGTGCAAAAAGACATGAAATTCTTGGGTAACCAAGTGTCTATTACTTTTGAAATTCCAATGGCAGAAGTCGTGATGGATTTCTTTGATAAATTGAAGTCATGTTCACGTGGTTTTGCATCGTTAGATTATAACTTTGTGCGTTTTGAAAGTTCATCTTTGGTTAAAGTAGATGTACTGATTAACGGTGAAAAAGTTGATGCCTTAGCGATGATTTGTCACCGTCAGGATGCACGTCACCGTGGTATTGCCTTGGTTGAAAAAATGAAAGACTTGATTCCGCGTCAAATGTTTGATGTGGCTATTCAGGCTGCCATTGGTGCACAAATTATTGCGCGCTCAACCGTGAAAGCGATGCGTAAAAACGTACTTGCGAAGTGTTATGGCGGTGACGTTTCTCGTAAGAAGAAACTACTTGCCAAGCAAAAAGAAGGTAAGAAACGTATGAAGCAAGTGGGAAGTGTTGAAATCCCGCAAGAAGCTTTCTTAGCTGTACTTAAAGTCGAACGCTAAAATTATAAGGATAATAAACCCATGGATTTTGATTTTAATTTGATTCTCGTTCCTGCCACATTATTTTTTATTGCGGTGTGGCTGCTCGATAAATTTGTATTTAAGCAAAGAGCAACGAAAGGGCGAGGCAATGAAAACTTCATTATCACATGGGCTTATGATTTTTGGCCTGTTTTGGCAGTGGTGATGGTACTGCGTTCATTCCTGTATGAACCATTTAATATTCCGTCAGATTCTATGGTGCCAACCTTAGAAACGGGCGATTTTATTTTGGTGAACAAGTTTGAATATGGCGTGCGTTTGCCAATTATTAACAGCAAAATTATAGATGTGGGTTCGCCTGAGCGTGGCGAAGTTGCGGTGTTCCGTTATCCACCACAACCAAGCATTAGTTATATTAAGCGTATTGTCGGTTTACCAGGCGATCATATTGTTTATGATCATGGTCAGCTGAGCATTAATGGCGAGAAAGTAACGAAAACCCCAATCCAGTTTAGCCGTGAAAAAGACAGTCTAGATACACCTACTTCAATTTACCATCAGGAAACTTTAGGGGCGCATACATTTACCATGCGCGAGCTTGAAGGTGTAAACGTGGCGCGTCAGGCACCATTCCTGAACTATGTAGACAATGGTAAATATTCAGCAGAAAATGGTTTATATTGGGAAGTCAAAGTACCTGAAGGTCATTACTTCGCGATGGGGGATAACCGCGATCAAAGTGCTGACAGTCGTTTTTGGGGTTTTGTACCAGAGGAAAACCTAACAGGTCGTGCATTCTATGTGTGGATGCATAAAGAGCCTGGGTTTAATTTGCCGTCATTTAGTCGTAACGGCAAAATTGATTAATACAGCAGATTAGGAAAATAAAAAATGCGTCATCAACAAGGGGCATCCTATATTGCAATTTTAATTGCAATTATTGGTTTTGCATTTATGGCAAAAGTGGCAATTGCGGTTTGGGGACCATATTTCGATGATCGAATGTTGGACAATCAAATTGAAGAGCAATTGTTGAATGGGCCAAAAAACCTATCACCACAAAAGTTTATTGGTGAAATGGACAAGCGTTTAAGCATGAACAACATTCGCGATATTAAATTTGCAGATGTAGCTCAAGTGACCAACGTAGATGGTTTAGAAGTGAAAAAAGAATATGAAATAAGAAAACCTTTCTTATTGAATATTGATATTGTAATGAAGTTCGAGAAAAGTTTTGATCAAAGCTCAGTCCAAGCTAAATGAGACCCGTCTAGCCAGCCGAATCGGTTATCAGTTTAAGCAACCTGAATTGCTTAAACTGGCTTTGACTCACCGCTCGGTGAGTCATAAACACAATTACGAACGTCTGGAATTTCTAGGCGATTCGTTATTGGGAATGATTGTTGCCAATTATTTATATGTGGCTTATCCACATGAAAATGAAGGGCGTTTAACGCGCATGCGGGCAACACTGGTACGTCAGGAAGCCTTAGGCAAAATTGCCAATGATTTAAAGCTCAGCCAAAATTTAATTCTCAGTACGGGAGAATTGAAATCTGGCGGTCATCATCGTGAGTCTATACTGGCAGATACCGTAGAAGCGATTATTGGCGCTATTTATGTCGATAGCGGTGATTTGAATTTGCTGCAAACGATTGTGCTAAAATGGTACAGCCCTTATTTAGATCATATTGAGCCAACTGATCAACTCAAAGACCCTAAATCACGCTTACAAGAGTATTTACAAGCACGTAAAAAACCTCTCCCGATTTACGAGGTTGTAGATATTCAGGGCGATGCACCGAATCAGCATTTCATTGTGGAATGCCGAGTCGATAGCTTACCTGTAATGAAGGGTGAAGGTTCAAGCCGTCGCTTTGCCGAGCAGGCAGTTGCGGCAGATATTTTAAAATTCTTGGAGCAAAAGTCTGAATGACCATCCATTCCGATCACGTAGATGCTGATCACGAGTCGAATAACGACGCCAATGACCTAATTAACCAATTCTTTAGCGGTCAGGGAACTGAAATTCCATCTGATTTCCGCAGTGGTTTTGTTGCGATTGTTGGTCGCCCGAATGTGGGTAAATCGACCCTCATGAACCACTTATTGGGTCAAAAACTATCCATTACTTCACGTAAACCGCAAACCACACGTCACAAAATTGTGGGAATTGATTCACGTGAAAAATCTCAGGCTGTGTTTGTAGACACACCAGGGATGCATAAAAAAGAAGTCCGTGCCATCAACAAAATGATGAACCGTGCTGCATCATCTGCTTTGCGTGATGTGAACTTGGTTTTGTTTGTGGTGGATGCACAAAAATGGACGCAAAATGATGAGTTAGTCCTAGAAAAGCTGAAAAATGCAGAAATGCCAGTGATTCTGGTGATTAACAAACTCGACACTTTTGAGAATAAAAATCAGGCTTTGCCGATTATTCAAGAACGTGCCAAGTTAATGAACTTTGCCGAAATTGTACCTGTATCGGCATTGCGCGGCGCGAACCTAGATCATTTGCGTGACACGATTGAACGCTATTTGCCATTCCAGCCACCGTTGTATTCGCTAGATCAAATCACAGACCGTTCAGAACGTTTCTTGGCATCTGAAATTATCCGTGAAAAGATCATGCGCCAATTGGGCGAAGAACTGCCTTACGATTTAACCGTGCAAATCGAATCATTTAAAACTGAAGATGCGGTTTTAAATGAAAAAACGGGTCGTATGAAAGCACCATGTACCTATATTGATGCCACTATTTTTGTAGATCGCTCTGGTCAAAAAGCCATTGTGATTGGTGAAAAAGGCGCGAAGCTGAAAAAAATTGGTATGGATGCACGGGTCGACATGGAAAAAATGTTCGAGCAAAAAATCATGCTGACGCTTTGGGTGAAAGTCAAAGGTGGTTGGTCTGATGATGAACGTGCATTAAAAAGCTTAGGATATAGCGATATCTAAGTTTGACGAAAAGGGAACTGTGATGATGAAAGTGTTGGCCATTGTGGCATGTATGTTTGTCTTGCAAGGTTGTATTCACAAAGTTGTGACAGTTCCCGTAAAAGTTGCCTACAAAACTACAAAGGGTGTGGTGAAAGGCACTGCTGCTGTAGTTGGTGCTGTCATTCCAGATGGTGATGACGAAGAAAAATCCAAACAAGAATCCTCTAAAGAACAGGATTAATTGACGCTATCATGCGTAATGAAATCTTGCATGGTTATTTAATCCATCATCGAAAATACCGCGAACGTAGCCATATTGTGCACTTGTTTACCCGCGAACATGGGCGGGTTGATGGTATTTTAAGACAAATGCCACCGCCACAATATCAACCGATTCGCATACAAGCTTCGGGAAAATCAGACCTTAAAAATTTCACCAAGCTGGAAATTGTTAATCAACCGGTTTTCTTCTTTGGTGATGCATTTTTTTCAGGCTTTTATTTAAATGAAATCGTGCTGCGCTTATGTTCTGCCGAAGTGGAAATGCCAGAAACTTTTGTGCAATATCACCAGACTTTGGCGCATTTACAACACTTATCTAGTCAAGAAAATCCCAATCTATTCTTAAGACAAATTTTGCGTCAGTTTGAACATACTTTATTGGAAGAATTAGGCTATGGGATTGATTTTTCAGTCGATGCGAACCAAGAGCCGATTCAGCCCAATCTACATTATCATTTTCAACTGAATGATGGTTTTATCCCCACCGCGCAAGTATCACGAGCAAATTTGCTTGGCGCACAGATCCTGAGTATGTGCGACTATGAAAAAGGTAGGGATTTTAACCCAGAGCAGTTACAATTACTGTCTCGGCTGTATCGACAAATGATTAGTTCACTGTTGGGTGATCGACCTTTAAAAAGTCGCCAATTGTGGATTCAGAATTCTCAAACCCAAGCGTAATGTAGGAACCTATTATGGCTTTACTCGGTGTCAATATTGACCATGTGGCAACTTTAAGACAAGCGCGTGGCACGAACTATCCAGACCCTGTGAAGGCCGCATTAGTTTGTGAACAGGCGGGTGCAGAGGGGATTACTTTGCATTTGCGTGAAGACCGTCGTCATATTCAGGATGATGATGTGCGTCGTATGCGTCCGTTGCTAAAAACTCGTATGAATTTGGAAATGGCAGTTACTGAAGAAATGATCGAGTTTGCCAAAGAAATTCGTCCACAGCATGTATGTTTGGTACCTGAGCGCCGTGAAGAAGTAACCACTGAAGGTGGTTTGGATGTAGTAGGCAATTTTGCAGCAGTTAAGGCCGCTACTCAGGAATTAACAGCAATTGGCTGTGATGTGTCACTGTTTATTGATGCAGATCTTGCACAAATTGATGCGGCCGTTGCATGTGGTGCACCGACCATTGAAATTCATACAGGCGCGTATGCCAATGCAGGAAATGAAGCTGCACAGCAAGCCGAATTGACCCGTATTGTTCAGGGCGTAGAATATGCAGCTAGCCGTGGCTTAGTGATTAATGCAGGGCATGGCTTGAACTTGGACAATGTAGGTGCAATTGCCGCTATTCAACACATCCATGAGTTAAATATTGGTCATGCTTTAATTGGTGATGCTGTATTTGTCGGCTTGGAACAGGCTGTTAAACGCATGAAAGCTGCGATTGATGCAGCGCGTTAATCTGCATATTTAAAATTGAAAGATAAAATTTGAAACGTTATGTCCAGCATAAATTATGATGAATTGATGCAGCCTGTGATAGCATTTTTAGGCTGCGAAACACCCAAAGAATGGTTGAACGAAGCATTAAATAATTTAGATATTTTGATGCAAGATCATGCTAACTGTGAGAAAAAAGCAGCAGGCACAGCCATGAATCTGATGTTTCGTTACAGCTTTTTTACCGATTTGCAGGTCAAACTGGCACAGTTGGTACGCGAAGAAATGCTGCATTATGAGCAGGTGCTAGAGTTCATGGCAAAGCGTGGGCAAATGTGGCAGGGTTTAAGTGCAGGGCGTTATGCAGGCGGTTTACGTAAAGAAATCCGTACCTATGAACCTGAAGCACTAATTGATGTTTTGGTGATAGGTGCCTTTGTAGAAGCACGTTCATGCGAGCGGTTTTATGCGCTTGCGCCATTGGTAGATGAAGAATTAGGTAAGTATTACCGTTATTTACTGAAATCAGAATCACGGCATTATGAAGATTATTTGGCACTGGCTTTGGATGTAGCAAAAACAGCAAAACTGAAAAACCCTGAAGAAGATATTCAGGGGCGAATTCAGCATATACGTGAAGTGGAAAAGAATCTTATTTTAAGTCCAGATGATCTGTTCCGTTTTCATAGTGGTGTGCCTGTGCAAGCCGCTTAAAACTTGTAGATGATCTAAGATAGAAAACGGAACTTCGGTTCCGTTTTTTTATCAATCAAGTTATTGCTTAGGTATTTTGATTGTGGATTGTTGCCTAAGTCACTTAGAAATGATCAAGGCTAAGATTAGGAATTACATTAAGCTGAATTGCCCAAAACAGTTACATTCATCTTTTTGAACGATTAAGGCATGAATCGCTGCTTGGTTATTTACAGACCACATCATCCATAAATTTTAGGCAATAAAAAACCCAAGTCGTTATGCTTGGGCTTTTTAGAATTTGGCTCTCCCACCTGGGCTCGAACCAGGGACCTGCGGATTAACAGTCCGTCGCTCTACCGACTGAGCTATGGGAGAATCTGAATGCGATTATAAGCAGATTTAAGCAAGGGTCAAGCATAAATTGTCATGTTTCTTTCATTTTGACTTTATATGCTTTTTATTTGAACAAAAAACAAAATTTTATTAAAAAATCACCCACAAGACTTGCGTTACACAAAATCGGTTGTTAGTCTGAGTGACAGAACAAAGCGTTTAAGTAGCATCTTAAACAGTGTGGATTTAACCCAACTTGCCAGCACTAAAATGGCTAAATCGGAGTAAGCGAATGAATACGCTCAGCATTTCTGACATTTTTTCTCAATTTTCTTATTATCAAGAACATTATCTTTCTATCTTGTCTACGCCTGAACAATACTACACTGCTGTAGAAGGCGCGTTTATTCATGTCTGGCCTTTGGCACCTCAAGATTTGTATTTGGGCGATTTATTGCAGTTGTGGTTTAGTGAAAAATGGCTCATTCAATCGACCTGCCAATTGCTTTCAGACCATCCAGACAACGGCACAAAAAAACCATTGCAGCGTGATCATGATTTATATTTGTACCAACTGGCGGGCAGCGCGCTTTCGGGGAGTAACCGTTCACGCGTGTGGTCTGTGTCTGAACAAAAACAATTGCGTGTAGAATTAGACTCTGCTTTTCGCTATTTATGTGAATATAAAGCGACAACTCAACCTGTAGTGTCTAAATCAGAGTTGATCGCAGCATTGAAAAACAGTATCTAATCTAAATAGTATTTAATCTAAGATGATTTATCATTTCAGCCAAATAGATTTGTATTGAATTGAGCGAAATGACTTGCACTAAAATAGTGTTCTAAACTGCGATAAAGATTTGCGAACAGCTTGAAAAGGATATTCAGCCGTGTGGATTAAAATATGCATTGCCATGCTCGCATTTGCTGCAAATTCCTTGCTGTGTCGTTTGGCATTGGCTGAACAGCAAATTGACCCTATGAGTTTTAGTTTGCTCAGGGTTGGCAGTGGAGCAGTGTGCTTAGGACTGTTCTATGCTGTTTTGCAGGTTCAACAACCAATTCAATTCCAATGGAAATCTGCACTCAGCCTTGCTGTATATCTGCTCGGTTTTTCGTTAGCATATTTGCATATAGACGCAGGCATAGGCGCATTGATTCTATTTGGCGCAGTGCAAATCACCATGATCAGTTATGCGATTTTGCATGGTGAGCGCATGACTTTGCCGCGCTGGGTCGGGTTAGGTTGTGCTATATTGGGGATGGGTTTGTTGCTATTGCCTGAAGCCAGTACGCCAACGTTCAAATATGCATTGATGATGTTACTGGCAGGTATTGCATGGGGTTTTTACAGTATTGCTGCAAAGACGATGCAGCATGCTTTAACCAATACTCTATCTAATTTCATTCTGGCGACTCCGCTTGTTGCTGTATTTTTTCTTTGGTATTTACCCGAAAGTTTTATCACTTGGCAGGGGGTGGTTTTGGCGGTCTTGTCGGGTGCATTGGCTTCGGCTGGAGCGTATGTGTTGTGGTACAGCATTGTGAAAAAAATTGATCACATTACCGCAAGTACTGTGCAACTTTCTGTGCCGTGTTTGGCGATTTTAGGCGGTGTAATTTTTCTAGGCGAACAACTCACCCTGTTGAAGGTCGTGGCAACCTTGATTGTGTTATGTGGTATTTTGATGGTGATTTTAACTAAACCACGTGTATAAAACCGTTTAGATTGCAGCGGGTTTGGTCTTTTATTGAATTTCTTATATCTATCAAGAAATGATCTTGAGGCTTTTTAAAAGCGTTATTTGTGATCTCTCTCCTCAGAAATGAGGAAAAATGATGAGTGAAAAAACGTAATTAAAACAAAAACCCACGATTCAATCGTGGGTTTTGTTCATCTAAACAAGTTTAGATTATTTTGCAGCTTTTTCAGCTTCAATTGAAGCAATCGCTTCATCTACACCTTCAATTGATTCTGCAGCTTTTTTGATACGTGCCAACGCATCTACAAGTACTTCGTCTGCGGTTGCATAAGAAATGCGCATGAAACCGCCTAAACCGAACGCATCACCAGGAACAACGGCAACACCAGTTTCTTCCAATAACCAAGCAGAGAATTCTGTGCAAGATTTTAAGCCTTTCGCACGAATCAATGGTTTGATGTTTGCATACGCATAGAATGCGCCATCTGCAGGTAAGCAAGAAATACCTTTGATGTCATTCAAACCATTTACAACTAAGTCGTGACGGCGTTTGAATGCTTCAACCATTGGCTCAAGTACGTCTTGTGGGCCGTTCAACGCAGCTTCTGCAGCAACTTGCGAAATAGAAGTTGGGTTAGAAGTCGATTGAGATTGAATTTTCTTCATCGCACCAATTAGTTTAGCAGGGCCCGCTGCATAGCCAATACGCCAGCCAGTCATTGCATAAGCTTTAGACACACCGTTTAACACGATTGTGCGGTCATAAAGGTCTGGTGCAACTGTCGCGATGTTATAGAACTCATCATCCCAACGGATTGGTTCGTACATATCGTCAGATGCAATGAATACTTCAGGGTATTTGCGTAGTACAGCAGCCAAAGCTTCTAATTCAGCTTTAGTGTAGATCATACCTGTAGGGTTAGATGGGCTGTTTAACACCACTAAACGTGTTTTGTCAGTGATCGCAGCTTCTAATTGTTCAGGCGTGATTTTGAAACGTTGTTCTTCACCACATTCCACAATGACTGGCACGCCTTCAGCAATAATCACCATATCTGGATAGCTTACCCAGAACGGTGCAGGGATAATCACTTCATCACCCTTGTTTAACAAAGCCAACGCCAAGTTAAAGAATGATTGCTTACCACCACAAGACACCAAAATTTGGTTCGCTTGGTAGTCAAGATTATTGTCACGTTTTAATTTTGCGATAATGGCTTTTTTAAGACCAGGCGTACCGTCAACAGCAGTATATTTTGTAAAACCGTTATTAATTGCTGCAATAGCTGCATCTTTGATGTGTTGTGGTGTATCGAAATCCGGTTCACCTGCACCCAAACCAATAACGTTATGACCCGCAGCTTTAAGTTCAGCGGCTTTATTGGTTACTGCAAGTGTTGGGGACGGTTTGATGGCATTGACACGATCAGAGAGACGTACGTCCACGGCATATTCCTTCTTATAGGGATAAAAAAATAAAAAGCATATTATCTTAGCCTAAATTCGATGTCTGCGTCGTTTAAAATTGCATCAAATTAATAAAAAATCACCAAATTAGACCAATTTCCTATGAAATCGTGATTAAAACTGCTGTGAGGTGGAAGTTTCTCGCATCGGGCGGCAAAAAACTTTAAAATAGTCCAAATTTTATAAGAGTGATGGTCATGAGTAAGCAGCAGCCTACTTCAAAAAAACCATTGGTGAATCTCCCATTCCCAATGCCAAATACAGCGCAGGATAATGATCAGGCGGTACATAATTCAGTGCGTCCTAAACCTGAGCAATATGCCGATAAGACTTGGCCACCGCCACGTGGTACTCGTCGTTCGATGGGTAAGCGCTAAAAAAATGCCACAATTACGTGGCATTTTTTATTGATGGGGATTTAAAAGTATTGAAATTAACGAACATGCTTACGCGCTTTGTTGGCAGGTTTTGGCGGCGAGATTTCACGTACGCCATGCCATACATCGCTAAAATCTTGCTCGTTGATATTATACAATTCCAATAAAGCCAAAATCGCTGCACCAAATAGCATTGGGCCTTCTGAATTATTTTGGAACTCGAATACCTTACCATTTAAGTTGTGCAAAATATCCTGAATTTCAAAGACCCGATCACGCCCATTGCTGTCAGTTGGGTACATTTGTGTATTCAATATGATTTTAGCCAAGGCTTTTTCATTATCGCTCAATGCCAAGACTTCAATTAATTCATCGGTGGCAGGGGTAAAAATCACAGAATCACGGTAAATGGTGTGTAGTAATTTTTGCGTTAGTTTAGGCAATGCTTTTTCGACAAAAGGACGAAACGACGCAGGAAAAATCACATTATGGGCAATGCCTTTAAACATAGGGGCAATTTCTTCAACCGTATAACCTGCAATACCACAACCAATTGAAGTTAAAAAATACTTCATTTTAGGATGGTTTTTGGCATAGATTTTAAAGTCATCCACATAGTGCTGAATTTGCGATAGTGGCATTTGTTGTAAATGTTCATTCATGGTTGGAATGGCAAAACTTTGTCCTGCCCAACCGCGCCCGACGCCTTCAACGGCACCAAAAAATTCTTTGGCTGTTCGTGCTGCACCACCTGCATGTTGTCCTGCCATGTTACTGCCAAATACGAAAACAGTATCTTCAGGGAGGCTTTTGATAATTGATTCGTCGTGATATTGGTAAGTCATGAATGTGTGCTTTTATGGTTGTCGTCCTGAAATTTCATGTTGCCTTTGAATAGCCAGTGGGTCAAGTCTTAAAGCAGTTTCCCCGTGCTCAATTTAGTCGTAGCACATCTTCGTTCTAACAGCGTCCAATACAGAATTAAAACCGAGCAATGGCTTTGTAGCTACGCAACATCGCCACAACATATTCGGATGTCCTGAGTGTAGGCAAATCTGCTAAAATATTAGGTCGCATCAAACCTGAGAGCTGCATTTGTGAGTGATAAGCAACCTTTCGATTTAGTCACCAACTATCAACCTGCGGGTGACCAACCACAAGCCATTGAAAAATTGGTTCAAGGGATAGAACAGGGCTATCATGATCAGCTATTACTTGGGGTTACAGGCTCAGGTAAGACTTATACCATGGCCAATGTGATTGCCAGAACACAGCGTCCGACCATTGTCATGGCACATAACAAAACGCTGGCAGCGCAGTTGTATGGTGAGTTTAAAGCGTTCTTTCCGAACAACGCAGTCGAATATTTTGTCAGTTATTATGACTATTATCAGCCTGAAGCCTATGTACCATCTTCCGATACTTTTATTGAAAAAGATGCGGCTATTAATGATCATATTGACCAAATGCGACTCTCGGCCACACGTGCTTTGCTAGAGCGTCGTGATGCCATTATTGTCGCATCGGTATCTGCAATTTACGGTTTGGGTGACCCCAATGCTTATATGAGCATGTTGCTGCATGTGGTGCAAGGTGATCGGGTGAATCGTGATGATTTGATCCGTCGTTTGGTGGAAATGCAATATAGCCGTAATGAGCTAGAGTTTTTGCGCGGTACTTACCGTATTCGTGGTGAAATTTTAGATATTTTCCCTGCTGAATCTGATCAGCATGCTATTCGCATAGAATTATTTGATGATGAAGTCGATTCGATTCGTTGGTTTGATCCATTAACAGGCAAATTGGTGCGTAAAGTGCCGCGCGTGACTATTTATCCTAAAAGTCACTATGTTACGCCTAAGGATAATTTGGAACGTGCGATTGGTACCATTAAAGAAGAACTAAAAGAGCGTTTGGTGTTTTTTCGCGAACATGACAAATTGCTAGAAGCGCAGCGCATAGAACAACGTACCCGCTATGATTTAGAAATGATGCAGCAATTGGGCTATACCAACGGCATCGAAAACTATTCACGACATTTGTCTGGACGACCTGCAGGCGAAGCACCGCCCACTTTGTTTGATTATGTACCTGATGATGCCTTGCTGATTATTGATGAATCGCACGTGACCGTTCCGCAAATTGGCGCGATGTATAAAGGTGACCGATCACGTAAAGAAAACTTGGTGAATTATGGTTTCCGTTTACCTAGTGCGTTAGACAACCGTCCAATGAAATTTGAAGAATGGGAGCGCATCGTCCCATCCACAATTTATGTGAGCGCTACACCTGCACAATATGAGTTGGAAAAATCGCAACAAATTGTAGAGCAAGTGGTGCGTCCAACAGGATTGATTGACCCAGAAATTGAAATTCGTCCTGTGTTAACGCAGGTGGATGATGTGCTGTCTGAAATCAATTTGCGTAAAGAATTGAATGAGCGGGTGTTGGTCACCACTTTAACCAAACGCATGGCTGAAGATTTGACCTCGTATTTAAAAGAATACGGCATTCAAGTGGCTTATTTACACTCTGATATTGATACCGTAGAACGCGTCAAAATTATTCACGAATTACGTACAGGCGTGCATGATGTCTTGGTTGGCATTAACCTGTTACGAGAAGGTTTAGACATGCCTGAAGTGTCTTTAGTGGCAATTTTAGATGCCGACAAAGAAGGCTTTTTACGTTCAGAACGTTCGTTGATTCAAACCATTGGACGTGCAGCACGTAACTTGAAAGGTAAAGCAATTTTATATGCAGATCGCATTACCGATTCAATGCAAAAGGCGATAGATGAAACAGAGCGTCGTCGTGCCAAACAAATTGAATTTAATGAATTGCACGGCATTACTCCACGTAGTGCAGTGCGTCAGGTGATTAAAGAAATCGACACAGGTGAAGTGCTGAACGATGAGCAAATTGATGAAAAAATCAATGCACAAAGCCGTGCTTTAAGTGACGATGAACAGCACATTTTGGCTGATCCTAAACTGTATGCCAAACATATTGCCAAACTTGAAAAAGAGATGTTGAAAGCATCTAAAGAACTGCAATTTGAACAAGCGGCTCGTTTACGTGATGAAATTTTGCGTTTAAAAGCGCAAATGTTGCAATCTGGCTAAATTGGGGCGAATTGCACTGTCAGTGTAAGTGCGAGTTTGCATACTAAACTTGCTATGTAAAATTTGAGTTGCAAAAATTACATATCCATACAGTAAATTGAAATGCTTGCGGTTATTTTTGAAGAAGATAAACAAAATTGACTGAACATTAGAGTTTAGAGGTTGGGACAATGGCTAAAAAACTTCCGTTTGCAGGTGCGCGACTTGCCAAAATTGCCCTTGGTGGTGTGGTGCTGATTGGTTTGGGTGCTGCGACTATGGCATATTCCAAAACCAATGAACCGATGAAAACGGTAGAAAAAGTCGAATTAGATAAATATTTAGGCGTTTGGTATGAGGTTGCAAGAAAGCCTTTATATTTCCAAAACAAATGCGGTTCAAATGTAACAGCAGCATATACATTGAATGAAAATGGCAATGTGCAGGTGGATAACCGTTGTATTGCAAAAGATGGCAAACAAATGCGTGCTTTGGGCGAAGCTTTTGTACAAAATGCGCCTTTTAACAGCAAACTCAAAGTTAGCTTTTTACCTGAAGTCATTCGTTGGTTGCCTGTAGGGCGTGGTGATTATTGGGTGTTAAAGCTAGATGATGACTATCAAACTGCCTTGGTGGGTGAACCACGCCGTAAATATTTATGGGTACTTTCACGTACGCCGCATCCTGATCAGGCTGTCGTGACTGAATATCTGAACTATGCCAAATCACTCGGTTATGACTTAAGTGATGTGATTTATACCAGACATACGCAAACTAAAAAGTCAGACTAAGTTGCAGCAGCTCCAGAGCTACTTATAGATATAAGCAGACAAACGTATGCAGACCAATTGACCACGCAAAAGCTGCGTGGTTTTTTATATCCTGTCATTTTAAATTTTGAACATTCGATCAATCTCTAAAACAACGTATATATGAGTATAATGCCGACTGATATAGGGGAGAGTCGGATGTATAAAGGCATTGCACTATCGGTTTTAGCATCGGTCACTTTTGGGGTGCTGTATTTTTATACCCAATTACTCAAACCTTTAGACAGCGAAGAAACTTTTGCGTGGCGTATGTTGGCAACTTTGCCATTCCTAACTTTGTTTATGTGGTGGTCGGGAGATTTAAAACATATTTCCGCGATTTTTCAGCGGCTCAAACAACAACCACAATTCATACTTTGGCTGATTTTTAGTTCTTTTTTATGCACTACGCAATTGTGGTTATTTTTGTGGGGGCCGATTAACGGGCGTGGTTTGCAGGTTTCTTTGGGTTATTTCTTATTGCCTTTGATCATGGTTTTGCTTGGCTGTGTGCTATATAAAGAAAAGTTATCGACTTGGCAGATGGCAGCAGTTGCCTTAGCCGTGCTAGGTGTCAGTCATGAAATCTGGCGCATTGGCACGGTGGCGTGGGAAACCTTATATGTGGCATTTGCCTATCCTTTATATTTCTTTTTACGTCGGGTCTTTCAAACCGATCACTTGGGCGGGTTTTGGTGGGATTTACTGCTAGTTATTCCTGTCGCGGTATATTTAGGCTTTTATTATAGTGACAGTGTAAATGTCATCGCAGCTTTTCCATATTTAATTTGGTCGGTACTTGGATTGGGCTTTTTAAGTGCATTGGGACTTGGCAGTTATATTTTGGCCAGCCGCCATTTGCCTTTTGTGATTTTTGGTTTACTGAGTTATTTAGAACCTGTGCTGTTGGCTTTTGTGTCTATGTTGTTAGGTGAACGAGTTGAAGCAGGGGAATGGTTGACTTATATCCCAATTTGGTTGGCAGTTGCATTATTGGTGGTTGAAGGGTGTTTGCATTTAAGAAAACAAAAAATGAATCAGCAAGATTTACAGCAGAAGATTCAACAGTCATCTGGACAATAAAAGCCGTCGCTGTGGTGAGATATTCAAATTTCCAAGAGGATAATCGAGTTTGGCATCATCCTCTTTTTCTTCTAAAAAATTGAACTTTTGTTGAAAAAACTAAAATCACAAAAATAATTACAACTATTTTATGAATTTATAGTGAATATATAGGAAAATAGTCGGGTCAGTACCAGCTTTTGATTCAATCTTGACGACAATTCCATTACAATTATCGGGTTTTGAAATTCATGCCTAGATATACAATTAATTAGAGGACGTATCTGTGAGCAAAGAGACTATCATCGCCCTACACGCAGAGCACCAAGGTCGCTGGAAAAACCGTGAAGAAATCGCGGAACGTATGATTGCTTTACTCGGTCAGTTGTACCGTGAAAAAAATATCATGGTTTCAGTTTTTGGTCGTTCTTTAGTTAACCGTTCTGTGATTCAAATTTTGAAAGCACACCGTCGTACTCGTATGATGGACGTAGAACTTTCAGTTGTTCACACTTTCCCATTGCTTGAAGCTTTGGCAAAAGTAGACAACATCGGTTCAGCAGAAATCGACTTAGGTAAACTTGCTGTTGAATATAAAGAAAAAGGCGGCGATGTAAATGCATTTGTTGCAGACGCTGTGAAATCTTTAGCGGGCAATCCAACAACTGTAGAAAGCAAAGATGTTGTACTTTACGGTTTTGGTCGTATTGGTCGTATCCTTGCGCGTTTAATCATTGGTCAATCTGGTCTTGGCCGTGGCTTAAACCTTAAAGCAATTGTGGTACGTAAATCATCTGATGGTGATTTAGAAAAACGTGCGTCTTTATTGCGTCGCGACTCTATTCATGGTCCATTTGCAGGCACTATTTCTGTAGATGAAGAAAATGAAGCAATTATCGCAAATGGTAACTTCATTAAAGTGATCTATGCATCTAACCCATCTGAAGTAGACTATACGGCTTATGGCATCAACAATGCATTAGTGATTGACAACACGGGTAAATGGCGTGATGCAGAAGGTCTTGCACAACACCTTCAATGCCCAGGCGCTGCACGCGTAATTTTAACTGCACCTGGTAAAGGTGACATGAAAAACGTGGTTTACGGTGTTAACCAAGCTGACATTCTTGATGAAGATACCATCATTTCTGCGGCAAGCTGTACAACAAACGCGATTACACCAACTTTAAAAGTGTTGCATGACAAGTACACCGTTGTGAATGGTCACGTTGAAACTGTTCACTCATTCACTAACGACCAAAACTTGATTGATAACTATCACAAGGCAGATCGTCGTGGTCGTGCAGCAACATTAAACATGGTTATTACCGAAACAGGTGCAGCAAAAGCAGTGGCGAAAGCATTGCCTGCATTACAAGGTAAATTAACAGGTAACTCTGTACGTGTTCCAACGCCAAACGTATCACTTGCAATCTTGAACTTAACGCTTGAGAAAGAAGTAGATCGCGAAGAAGTGAACGAATACATTCGTCAAATTTCAATTCACTCTAATCTTCAAGGTCAAATTGGTTATACCAACTCGACTGAAGTGGTTTCAAGTGACTTCATTGGTTCGCGTACTGCAGGTGTATTTGATGCGCAAGCAACCATTACTTCAGGCAACCGTTTAACTGCTTACGTTTGGTATGACAACGAAGTGGGTTATAGCTGCCAAGTATTGCGTATTGCTGAACAAATGGGCGGCGTAAGCTATCCTAAAGTTCCTGCTGAAACAAATGCATAATTTGTAGATACAGAATTTAAAATCAAAAAGAGCTTCAAATGAAGCTCTTTTTTTTGCATTTATTTCATTCTTAAATATAAGGATGAGTGTTGAAATTTCCACCTAATACGCTATCCTAAACTTACCAAAATAAAGTCTATGCTAAAAAGTAAGTAGATTTGATTTTGCTTTCAAGCTTTCAAAGCCTGAACAATAGAAATAATAGAAGGATACCGTTATGCAATATGCAACCAGTCACTTACTCGGGCAAGTCCTTGCTAAAGATTGTCCATCACGGATTCGTTTAGAACATTTAGCCAATAAATGGTCAATGTTGGTGTTGCATTGTTTAAGCGAAGGTTTGCACCGCTTTAGTGAGCTAAGACAGCGCATTGAAGGGGTGAGTGAAAAAATGCTGGCGCAAACCCTGAAAACTCTTGAGCAAGATGGGTTAATTTTACGTACAGTTTACCCAACGGTGCCGCCTAAAGTGGAATATCAACTCACTTTTGAAGGCTCAAAAATTGCAGCAAGAGTGAATCAACTGATTGAGTATTTAGAACAGCATTTGCCTGAAACTTCACAGCAATCTTCTCACTAATGGATTACTCATCTTTTAGGGAAGTCGCTGTAGATGTTCCTACTCCAAAGCACATTCTGGATGATTAAATAGTGCGTCGATGTGAAAAATCATAACGATCAATCAGCAAAATCCCGATGGCAAATACCAAAATACTGACAACACAACCCATCCAGCCCCGGTGTTGCCATGCGTAGACCGCCGTCAGTGAACCAAGTGCTGCACCTGAAAAATAAATAGTCATATATACCGCATTAATGCGGGAACGTGCGGTGGCATCAATTCGGTACACCAAGTTTTGATTCAATACGTGAAAAGCAGTTAGACCAAAATAACTCATCAATACGCCAACGGCATAAGCCACAATATTCTGCTGTGCAAAAAAGAGTGGAATGCAAGAAAACAACATCAAGCCAATACATAATATTGCGACAAAATTCTCACGACCTTTGCCGACCGTTTTACCCGACCAACTTGACGAGAAAATTCCAATCACACCCAATAAACCAAAAAGCCCAATTTGAAAATCACTAAAATAATAAGGCGGATTGGCTAAAACAAAAGTCATGGAAGTAAAAACCAAGGACAAAATGGCAAAGCCCAAAGCGCCCGCGCACGCTCTACGAATTAAATGTGGTTGGGTTATAGCCAACTGAATTAAAGAACGATAAATGCCTGCCACAGTCAAATTTTTATTGGCAGCTGTAGAGGGAAGTTTTGTCCACATTAAGCCTGCAAAAAGTAGGGTGATGATGCCGCTGCTGAAATAGACAGCTTCCCAAGACCAATAGGTCGATACAAAACCCGCGAAAGTGCGCGATAAAATAATCCCCATTACCAAGCCACTCATCAATTTGCCGACAATGGCAGCACTCGATTCAGGTGGACTGATGCTAGATGCAAATGGAATAAGCACTTGTGCAGAAATCGCACCAAAAGTGGCACATACGGTAAAGAAATACAGCATGGCTAAATTGCTGCTAAAAGACAGCAAAATTTGCGAAAACGCAGCAAAAACCATCAGACTGACAATCAATTTACGCTTATTTAGCAAGTCACCTAAAGGCACGAGTAACATTAAACCTAGTCCATAGCCTATTTGTGCCAAAACCACAGCAAAGCCTGCCTGACTGGTGCTAATTCCTAAACTTTTTTCAATTGAATAAATTAAAGGCTGATTAAAATATGCCGATCCCGCACACAAGCCACAGGCGGTTGCTATGAGTAAAATAAATTTAGGCGATAAAGCAGGCGTGGTTGTGGTGGCAACAGCATTAGACATGGCGGCAGAAAGCAAACAAGGGTTAAAGCACTATAAGAACTTAGATGAGGAAGGAGAAATAAGAAAAAACGATCATATCATTGCTAAAAGAAATGAGTGTTTTGAACAATCAAGGATAAAAAGCATCTACGCATACGATTGCATAAATATAATTCGAGAAATTCTCTAAAATATGGCAGAATATACGGCTTTTAAAGTTTTAGAGGATTGGCAAGATGCGCTTTGTTGATGAAGCAGTCATTACCGTAGAGGCTGGCGACGGTGGCAATGGCGTAGCCAGTTTTCGCCGAGAGAAATTTGTACCATTTGGTGGGCCAGATGGCGGTGATGGTGGTCGTGGCGGCAGTATTTTTATTCAAGCCGACGACAACGCAAGCACCCTTGTAGATTATCGTTATACCCGTAAATTTCGCGCTGAACGTGGTAAAAACGGGTCGGGCGCAAACTGTGCAGGTCGTGGCGGTGAATCTGTCGTTTTGACCGTTCCAGTGGGCACAACCATTGTAGATACAGACTCTGGTGATATTATTGCAGATTTAGTCGAAAGCGGTCAGAAAGTATTGGTCGCTCAAGGCGGTGATGGTGGTTTAGGGAATACTCACTTTAAATCATCTACCAACCGAACACCGCGTAAATTCACGCATGGTACCAAAGGTGAATTCCGTGAAATCCGTTTGGAGTTGAAAGTCCTTGCCGATGTAGGCTTGCTAGGCATGCCAAACGCGGGTAAATCGACCTTTATTCGTGCCGTGTCTGCGGCAAAACCAAAAGTTGCTGACTATCCATTTACCACCATGGTGCCAAATTTAGGCGTGGTGGATGCAGATCGTCATCGTTCTTTTGTCATGGCAGATATTCCAGGACTAATTGAAGGTGCAGCAGAAGGCGCAGGTTTGGGGATTCGCTTCCTGAAACACTTGGCGCGTACTCGTATTTTACTGCACATTGTGGATGTTCAACCTATTGATGGTTCTGATCCTGCGTACAATGCCAAAGCAATTCTGCAAGAGTTGGAAAAATTCTCTCCAACTTTGGCAAAGTTACCAATCGTGTTGGTGTTGAATAAACTTGATCAACTTCCTGAAGATTCACGTGAAGAATGGTGTAAACACATTCTTGAAGAATTGCAGTGGGATGGTCCTGTGTTCAAAACTTCAGGCTTAATGTCTGAAGGTACACAGCAAGTGGTGTATTACTTGATGGATCAAATTGAGCAACAACGTGAACGCGAAGTTGAAGATCCTGAGTACGCAGCAGAAATGAAAGCATTCCGTGATCAGCTGGAAGCTGAAACACGTGAACAAACCATTGCCGCGAAAGAAGCGTATCGTGAGATGCGCCGTCAGCAACGTCTTGCAGGTATGCTGGGCGATGATGACGAAGACGATGATGGTGAAGATGGCGAAGTAGAAGTGTACTACGTACGCTAAGCGCTACAAAAAGTGACTGAGGACAAGATGATAGAAGTGGTAGATGGGCAACGTCAGCTCAAGGGTTGTAAACGAATCGTTGTTAAAATCGGATCATCTTTACTCACAGCCAATGGGCAAGGTTTAGATTTGGATGCAATCTCGCATTGGGCGGGACAAATTGCAGATCTACACAATGCTGGACACGAAATTATTTTAGTGTCATCGGGAGCTGTGGCTGAAGGTATGGTGCGAATGAAACTTGAGCATCGACCCACCGATCTACCCAGTCTTCAGGCATGCGCTGCCATTGGTCAAATGGGCTTGATTCAAACTTGGTCAAGTGTGCTGGAAAAACACCAGATTCAAACTGCACAAGTCCTATTAACCCATGATGATTTGGCAGATCGTCGTCGTTATTTAAACTCGTGCGATGCATTGCAAAACCTGATTGAATGGCGCGTGATACCAGTCATTAATGAAAATGACACAGTGTCTACTGACGAAATTCGCTTTGGTGATAACGACACTTTGGCTGCGATGGTGGCAGGGCAGGTACATGCAGATTTGTTGATTATTTTGACCGATCAGCAAGGCATGTTTGACTCCGACCCACGTTCTAATCCAAACGCAAAACTGTTCCATACTGTACGCGCTTTAGATGAAAGTCTGTTTGATATGGCGGGTGGTGGCGGCAAGTTCGGGCGCGGCGGCATGCTGACCAAAGTCCGTGCAGCGCGTTTAGCGGCTAAATCGGGTTGTCCAACTTTAATTGCCAGTGGTGAAAGTGACAACGTGCTTGCGCGTTTAATGGCGGGCGAAATGTTGGGTACGCTGTTCATTACCGACAATGACCGTATTACGGCGCATCAACAGTGGTTGGCGGCACACTTACAAACAGCAGGACGTTTGGTGATTGATGATGGCGCAGTCAAAGCCATTAAAGAAAACCACCGCAGTTTATTGCCTGTGGGTGTAAAAGCGGTAGAAGGGCATTTTGAACGTGGCGATGTGGTGGAGTGTGTAGATACACAGGGTCATCGTGTCGCTGTGGGACGTGTTAATTTTAGTTCGCGTTCAGCTGACTTGGTCAAAGGCTTGGCTTCTGACAAAGTGCATCAGGTGTTAGGCGAGGCACGTTCGTTGGAGATGATTCACCGCAATCACATGGCGATTTATTGATGATGCTGTAAGTTATCATTCAATTGAAGTTATCAAAAAAAACCGCTTGGAATATCCAAGCGGTTTTTTATTACTTAAGCAATTCATGTCATGCTTCAAGTTTATTTAAACTGAATCGTTCCATTTGCATTGACTGTAATTTTAGATTCACCTGCTGCCATATCTTGATCAGCTACAGCCGTTTCTGCGACTGCAAATTTTGCCATGCTTGCGCGCATAACAGGCTGCGGGAAATAAGAATTGGTGTTTAGGTTCAAGTTTACCAAGTTATAGCCCGATTTATTCCAAGCCTGACTTAACATTTGCGCACGTTGTTGAAAGTTTTTAGATGCTTCGACCATCAACTCATTTTCAACTTTTTTACGTTGTGCATCAGACACGCTAAAATTAATAGATTGGGTCTGAAAGTTTTGTTGTAGCTCGCTCACCAATTGGCTTGCGGCTTTAAAATCGGTACTTTGTACCCGTACCTCTGCACGACCGCGCCATTCTTTTAACTTACGACTGTCATTGTCGTAAATTGGATAGGTGGTTTGTGAGCCCGTTTCAACTTTCACTTGTGGATACTTACGTGCAGTTGCAATGGCTTGGTTCATTAACTGGTTAATTTGTGATGCAAGTTCAGCAGGCTGTTTGTGACTTTTTTCAATATATAACACAGCGTGCATTTGATCATTTGAAACTTCGCGTGTAGCTTCGGCTTGAACATTGACGATATTGTAATTTAAAGATTCATTTTGTTGGGCAAAAGCAGTGCTTGCAGCACCAACAGCCAACAGGGTAGCAGCGAGAGAAAGTAAGCGCATATTTTGACCTATTATTCAGGGGATCAGGATTTATGAAAAGCGTTTGAATTGATTTAAATAGTAACTTTGCTTTGTGAGGATTTTTAGTTGAATTTGTGGTGGCTTTGTAAAATATGCGTTAAAAATTGCAGCAAAAAAGCATTTATAAAATTCAATAAAAATAATGATCTATACTATTTTGAAAATAAATGCTGCATGACTTGAGAGATTGTGCAAAAAAACGTATAAAGGAAGTGGAAAGAGTTAAATTTTCTTTCCTTTGTCACAATGTAAGATGATAATTCAATCGAATCATCTGCAAGATATGTTTTTTCGATGAAATTAGGCAATATTTGGGTTAAACCTGTTTATTTTCTAGAAAAATTAGGTATTATCCCGCTTCCTAGTCTTGAAGAACAAAACTCTATCTCGCTAGATCAAAAAAGCACCGAGTCAAAGGACCGCAAGTCACCAGACTTATTTCTTTCAACCCATATCAGAGATGGTAATTCGATATGAGCGTTACTTCTGTAAACCCTGCCAACCATTCCACAAACGAATACTACTTGACTCGCCAAAGTCAGATGGAATCGAATGTGCGTAGTTATCCTCGTAAATTACCGTTAGCGATAGCGAAAGCACTGGGTTGTTGGGTTACCGATGTTGAAGGTACTGAGTACCTAGATTGTTTGGCTGGGGCAGGAACCTTGGCATTGGGCCATAACCATCCTGCGGTGGTTCAAAGCATCCAAGACACTTTAGCGAGTGGTTTGCCATTACATACCCTAGATTTAACGACACCTTTGAAAGATGCTTTTACTGAAGCGTTACTTTCACACATGCCTGGTGGTCAAGAAGAATACTGCTTGCAGTTCTGTGGTCCTACAGGTGCAGATGGCACAGAAGCGGCAATCAAACTTGCAAAAACCTATACAGGTCGTAGCTCAGTCATCAGCTTCTCAGGTGGCTATCATGGTATGACTCATGGTTCATTGGCGATGACAGGTAACTTGTCTGCAAAAAACGCAGTCAATGGTTTAATGCCTGGTGTTCAATTTATGCCATATCCGCATGAATACCGCTGCCCACTTGGTATTGGCGGTGAAGCGGGTGTAGATGCTTTAACGTATTATTTTGAAAACTTCATTGAAGATGTAGAAAGCGGTGTAACTAAGCCTGCAGCTGTGATTCTTGAAGCAATTCAAGGTGAAGGCGGTGTAGTAACTGCACCAATTAAATGGTTGAAAAAAATCCGCGAAGTGACTGAAAAGCACAACATCGTTTTAATTTTAGACGAAGTTCAAGCGGGCTTTGCACGTTCAGGCAAAATGTTTGCATTTGAACATGCAGGTATTGAGCCAGACGTGATTGTAATGTCTAAAGCTGTTGGTGGTGGTTTGCCATTGGCTGTACTTGCAATTAAACGTAAGTTTGACGCATGGCAGCCTGCAGGTCACACGGGTACTTTCCGTGGTAACCAATTGGCAATGGGTACTGGTCTTGTGGTGCTTAAAACCATTAAAGAACAAAACCTTGCACAAAATGCGCAAGAGCGTGGTGAGTTCTTACAAGCTGAATTGAAAAAATTAGCTGTTGAATTCCCATGTATTGGTAACGTGCGTGGTCGCGGTTTAATGATTGGTATCGAAATTGTAGATGAACGCCAAGAAAAAGACCGTTTAGGTGCTTATCCAGCAGACTCTCAATTGGCTGCTGCTGTTCAAGCTGCATGTTTTGACAACAAATTGTTGCTTGAGAAAGGTGGTCGTGGTGGTACGGTAATCCGTTTACTTTGTCCACTCATCATTACTCAAGAAGAGTGTGTAGAAGTCATCGCTCGCTTCAAGAAAGCAGTTGCTGAAGCGTTAGTCGCAGTTCGAGGCGCATAAGTTTATGGTAGATTTTGCAGAACATCGTAAAGCGTTACTCTGCAATGATGCTCAATCCATTGCTGACTACAGTGCAGCAATGGAACAAGCGACTCAAGCAGTCGCGGCATGGTTGCAAAATGACAAAATGTACACAGGCGGCAGCATTAAAGAATTGCGTGAAGCGATTTCTTTCCAGCCTGCAAAACAAGGTTTGGGTGTACAAAAGTCATTGGAACGCATGGTTGAGCTTTTCTTAAACAAAAGTTTAAAAGTTCATCATCCACATTCTTTGGCACATTTGCATTGTCCAACTATGGTGGCAAGCCAAATTGCAGAAGTTCTCATTAACGCAACCAACCAATCTATGGACTCTTGGGATCAAAGCCCTGCAGGTTCATTGATGGAAGTACAACTAATTGACTGGTTACGTCAAAAAGTTGGCTATGGTGCAGGTCAAGCGGGCGTGTTCACTTCAGGTGGTACGCAGTCTAACTTGATGGGTGTGTTATTGGCGCGTGATGCGTGTATTGCAAAGAACTGGAAAGATGAAAACGGTAATCCGTGGTCTGTTCAGCGCGATGGTATTCCAAGCGATGCAATGCGTAATGTGAAAGTCATTTGTTCTGAAAATGCACACTTCTCTGTGCAAAAGAACATGGCGATGATGGGTATGGGCTTCCAATCGGTTGTTACTGTACCTGTTAATGAAAATGCACAAATGGACGTGGTTGCACTTGAGCAAACCATGGCGCATTTAAAATCTGAAGGTAAGATCGTTGCGTGTGTGGTTGCGACTGCAGGTACAACCGATGCAGGCGCGATTGATCCGCTTAAAAAGATTCGTGACATCACTAATCAATATGGCGCGTGGATGCACATTGACGCAGCTTGGGGTGGTGCATTAATTCTTTCTAACAGTCATCGTGACATGCTTGATGGTATTGAGTTATCAGACTCTGTAACACTGGATTTCCATAAGCATTATTTCCAAACAATCTCGTGTGGTGCGTTTTTGCTAAAAGATGAAGCGAACTATCGTTTCATGCACTATGAAGCAGAATATTTGAACTCTGCTTATGATGAAGAACATGGCGTACCAAACTTGGTGTCTAAGTCATTGCAAACAACGCGTCGTTTTGATGCGTTGAAACTTTGGATGACGATTGAAGCATTAGGTGAAGAGCTTTACGGTTCTATGATTGATCATGGTGTGAAGCTAACCCGTGACGTTGCTGATTATATTAAAGCGACTCCAGGTTTAGAATTGTTGGTTGAACCACAATTTGCTTCAGTGTTGTTCCGTGTTGTGCCTGAAGGTTATCCTGCAGAGTTCTTGGATAGCTTGAACCAAAACGTGGCAGATGAATTATTTGCACGTGGTGAGGCCAATATTGGTGTAACTAAAGTCGGTAATGTTCAATCATTGAAGATGACGACTTTAAGTCCAGTGGCAACACTTGAAAACGTGAAAAACTTGTTAGGCCTAGTATTGGCAGAAGCAGATCGCATTAAAGATGCGATTGTCGCGGGTACTTATACGCCACCAATCGACTAATGCTTTCATTATTCAGATTGTTATGAAATACAACAAAAGAAGTCACTACGGTGGCTTTTTTTGTGTCTGATTAAAAATATTGCAGTGAAGTGTTGTACCGTTCTTGCTTGAATTTTGTGATGGATTGGGTGTTTTGGGCTCAAATAATGCACTGCGGATGTCATAAAAATTACGCAATTGGCGAATAAACCATCAATTTTGGTAGAAAAAACCATAAATAATTGATGACATTGGCATGAATTATTACAATTTGAAATTTAAATACTGAAAAAAAATAAGCACTCTAGTGTTTTATTAGTTATTGATTTTAAATCATTTAAAAATTATTTCAGATACGAAAAGCAAATATAACCAAAGCGTAACAAAGCTGTAACATGGTTGTCATATTATAAAACCACAATGCAGTTATCGAAATAAGTACAAAACTTAATAACAAGTGACGTACTCCGAACTTGCATACTATGAGAGAGAACAGAATGCGCTTTACTAACATCGCCATTGCTTTAGCCGTATCTGCAGCAGCTGTAACAACTGCTAACGCAGCTCGTGACACCATCCAAATCGCGGGTTCTTCAACCGTTCTACCATACGCAAGTATTGTAGCAGAAGAATTTGGTAATACTTTCCCACAATTCAAAACTCCAGTTGTTGGTTCAGGCGGTTCTTCAGGTGGTTTGAAGCAGTTCTGTACAGGTGTGGGTGATAACACAATCGACATCGCGAACTCATCTCGTAAAATTAAAGATTCAGAATTAGCTGCTTGTAAAAAAGCAGGCGTAAACCAAGTTTTAGAAATTAAAATTGGTTACGACGGTATCGTATTTGCTTCTAACGCAAACAAAGCGGCTTACAAATTAAAGCCTTACCATGTATATGCAGCAATTGCAGCTCAATTACCATCTAAAGGTAAAATGGTTGCTAACCCATATACACGTTGGAACCAAATTGACAAAACACTTCCAAACGAGCCTATTACACTTGTAATTCCAGCGTCTAACCACGGTACACGTGAAGTGTTCCAAGAGAAAATGGTTGATGCAGGCTGTGAAGCTTATGCTGCAATCAAAGCATTAGACAAAGATGCGCAAAAGAAAGCGTGTACTACTTTCCGTAAGGATGGTCGTGTAATCGAAATCGCGGGTGACTACACAGAAACACTGGCACGTTTGAAAACTTCTCCAAGCGCAGTAGGTGTATTCGGCTTAGGTTTCTATGACCAAAACCGTGACCGTTTACGTGTTGCAACTGTAAACAACGTAGCGCCATCTGAAAACACAATTTTAAATGGTTCTTACCCTGTATCACGTCCATTGTTCTTCTACGTGAAAGGTGAGCACCTTAAATCAATCAAAGGTTTACCGCAATTTACTGAATACTTCTTGAGCAAGAAAGTATCTGGTAAAGGTTCTAAATTAGACAAAGCAGGTTTGATCTCTATGTCTGACAAAGAGCGTGCACAAGTTCTTGCTAACTTCAAAGCTGGTAAAGCGGTTAAGTAATTTGAGTTAAAGCAGCTGATGGCAGGGAACAACCTGCCATCGGCTTTTTGCTAAGAAATGTTTTTTCAAAAACACAAATTGAAAAAACAGTGGAGAATACATGAATCTGCTACTCATAGGTGTGTTATTGGCGATTATCGCCGTAGCCTATCAAATCGGGTTAAGCAAGAGCCGTAACCTAGCAGGTAAGGGAAATAACTCTGCAATGTTACATTCACGCCCAGGATATTATGGCGCGTTGGTAGCATTATGGTGTGGTATTCCTGCTTTTTTAATTTTGATTGTTTGGAACTTGGTTGAACCAAGTATTCTAGAGCAAGTGGTAATTAATAATGTGCCAGCGCACATTGCTGCAAGCCTAGACCCTGCAAGTACAAGTGTTTTGGTTGATCGCGTACAAGCCATTGCATCTGGTTTTGGTGTAAGTGATACACCTGCTGCATACGAAGTTGCAGCGGCAGAGCAATTAGCGAAAATTGAAACCATTGGTTCTTATGCCAAACTTGCGGTGGTGATCTGTGCGGCCTTATTTGGTTTGCTGTGGGCAAAGAAACGTGTTTCACAACAATTCCGCGCACGTAACCAAGTTGAAAAAATCATCAACATTTCTTTGGCATTATGTTCTGGTGTTGCGATTCTAACTACGGTTGGTATTGTGATGTCCATGTTCAGTGAAGCGATGCGATTCTTTAGTTTCGTTAGCCCACTGGATTTCTTCTTTGGTACAGTCTGGAACCCTGGTTTTAGCACCTCGGGTAGTGCAGATGGCAGTTATGGTTTACTTCCATTACTGTGGGGCACATTGATGGTGAGTGGTATTGCTTTATTAGTTGCAGTACCTATTGGTTTAATGATCGCCATTTACCTTGCAGAATATGCATCGCCTAAATTCCGTGCATGGGCAAAGCCGACCATTGAAGTTTTAGCAGGTATTCCGACCATTGTGTACGGTGTATTTGCCATGATGATCATCGGCCCGTTCCTTAAAACTGCGGGTGCAATCATTGGACTAGATATTAATGCCACGAGTGCATTAACCGCTGGTTTAGTGATGGGCATCATGATTATTCCTTTTGTATCTTCATTGTCTGATGACATTATTACGCAAGTGCCGCGTGCGCTGCGTGATGGTTCTTTAGGCTTAGGTGCAACCAAATCTGAAACCATTCGTCGCGTGGTGATGCCAGCTGCATTACCAGGGGTGATTGGTGCATTCTTACTTGCTGCGTCACGTGCAATTGGCGAAACCATGATTGTGGTGTTGGCTGCAGGTAATAGTCCTTTACTACACGCAAACCCATTAGAAGCGGTATCTACGGTTACGATTACGATTGTGAACCAATTAACAGGTGATACAGATTTCGCAAGTCCGCAGGCATTGGTTGCTTTCGCACTTGGTTTGACCCTGTTCGTGATTACCTTAGGTTTGAACATTGTTGCACTATACATCGTGCGTAAATATCGTGAGCAATACGACTAATGAGTACTTCAAATACATCGTCTTTGGATCAGTTAGATCCACAAGCTGCTGCCGAATTACGTGAACAACGTAAAAAAACCATCGCCAGTTCATTGGGTAAGCGTCATCGTAAGGAAAAAACCTTCCGCTTGATGGGTTTCTCGGCAGTTATTGCAGGTTTATTCTTTGTCGTATTGTTATTCGGCAGTATCTTATCTAAAGGTTTGCCTGCGTTCTGGCAAAGCAGCATGAGCCTTCCAATTTACTTCGATCCAGCGATTGTCAATGCAGGTCCAAAACCTAAGGCGATTGCAGGCGAGTCACCAGCACAATACGAAGACCGTATGATTGCGTGGCAAACCGAAATGGGTATGGTCGATTGGGATGCTTTAATTGTGAATGGTATTGTAGCGAAAGACAAAGCGCTAGAAGCTAAGCGTGATGATCTTGGTTACTTATATACCAGTTCTGAAGCATACCGTCTTCGTGACATGGTCTTGGCAGATCCTTCTTTAATTGGCCAAACCAAAGAAGTGAAAGTGCTTGCAGATGCCAACGTCGATGTATGGCTAGAAGGCAAGATTGACCGCAGCTTACCAGATGAGCAGCAACAATTAAGCCCTGAAGTACGTCAATTGGCAGATCAGCTCGAATCACAAGGTATTATTGAAAGTACTTTCAATACCAATATTTTTGTTAGCCCAGACTCACGTAGTTCTCCAGCGACTTCTGGTTTGGCAGGTGCATTCATGGGTTCATTATTCATGATGCTGATTGTGATCTTTATTTCGATTCCAATTGGTGTTGCATCAGCAATTTACTTAGAAGAATTTGCGCCAAAAAATGCGATTACTGATATTATTGAAGTGAACATCAATAACTTGGCCGCTGTACCTTCTATTGTATTTGGTTTGTTGGGTGCTGCGATCTTTATTGGTTGGATGCATTTACCATTGTCTGCACCATTGGTCGGTGGTTTGGTACTGAGTTTAATGACTTTACCAACCGTGATTATTACCACGCGAGCATCATTAAAAGCAGTGCCACCGTCTATTCGTCAAGCTGCTTTAGGTTTGGGTGCTTCTCGTTTACAAACTGTGTTCCACCACGTACTCCCACTTGCATTGCCGGGTATTTTAACGGGTGCAATTATTGGTGTCGCACAAGCTTTAGGTGAAACCGCACCATTGTTATTAATTGGTATGAGTGCTTTCGTTGCCAGTGTACCAGCAACTCCACTTGATCAATCTACTGCGTTACCTGTGCAAATTTTCTTATGGCAGGGTAATGAATTGCGTAACTTCTTCGAGGGACGTACCGCTGCAGCCATTATCGTACTACTTGCGCTAATGATTGGCTTAAACAGCCTTGCAATTTGGTTACGTAAGAAGTTTGAAGTACGCTGGTAATTGAGGGCAGAGAATATGAATGCTGTAGCAAGCACAGAAAAACAGAATTCCTTAGAACAGGATAAGCAAGTGAATCCACAACAAAGCCAATTTACATCTACCGATGTAGAACAGAAGCAATCATCGACTTCGTTTGTTTCACAATTTGATACGCAAACTTCAAGCAAAAAAGAAGCGAAATCTTCAAATGTAAAGTTAAGCACCAATGACGTGCATGTGTATTATGGTGAGTCTGAAGCCATCAAAGGTATTGATTTAAATATCTATGAAAATGAAGTGATTGCATTTATTGGTCCATCGGGTTGTGGTAAATCGACTTTCTTGCGTACTTTAAACCGTATGAACGACACGATTGATAGCTGTCGTGTGACGGGTAAAGTAATGTTGGATAACCAAGATATTTACGATCCGAACTTAGACGTGGTGTTATTGCGTGCACAAGTGGGCATGGTGTTCCAGAAACCAAACCCATTCCCAAAATCAATTTTTGAAAACGTAGCCTATGGCCCTAAACTGCATGGTTTAGCACGTGATAAGTACGATTTAGAAGAAATTGTAGAAAACAGCTTGCGTAAAGCAGGTTTGTGGGATGAAGTGAAAGATCGTTTGAATCAACCAGGCACAGGTCTTTCTGGTGGTCAGCAACAACGTCTTTGTATTGCGCGTACCATTGCGGTAAGTCCAGAAGTAATTTTGATGGATGAACCATGTTCGGCACTTGACCCAATTGCAACGGCAAAAGTAGAAGAGCTAATTTCTGAACTTTCTACTCAATATACGATTGCGATTGTAACGCACTCAATGCAACAGGCAGCGCGTGTATCTGACCGTACCGCATACTTCCATTTAGGTGATTTGATTGAAGTGAATGCAACTGAAAAAGTATTTACTCAGCCAGACCATCAATTAACAGAAGCATATATTACAGGTCGTTTTGGTTAATCTGCTTAAGTCCTGAAAGCTATTAAAACAGAATCTTAGGATTCTGTTTTTTTGTTATAGTATTGATTGTTTTGTACGCGCAGCGAAAATAAAAAATGCAGTTTCCTTCACAAGAAGAACGACAACAGGCAAAACCAGCACGCCAAGCCACGAAAAAAATAATCGATGCCTTGTTTGGATTTCAACATAGTGCAGAGACGATAGCAGCACTTTTGGTTTTGCTGAGTATTTTATTGGCAACGTTTTTTAACCATGATGGGTGGTTTCCAACTTCTCAAAGCCCCAATATGAGCAATTATCATCGTTGGTTGTATGATCAATTTGTGATAGTTTCAGGTGTGATAGTGCTTGTTGTTTATTTTAGGGTACAGCAGCAAGCAAGTGATCCCCATTTTCGGCAGGCTTGGCGAGACTATATTGATGCCAATGCTAAATTTAAGTTTTATCGCTATGTAAAAGCACAACAAAAAAATAAGTTACCGTTCTTGCACAGTGCAGTAGGTGAATTTCTTTGCGTAATGTGTTTCTGCGTAGGTTTAGTGTGTTTCTATTCAATGCTTACACCTTCAGATCATGAGCGTAGAGGTAGTTTTCTACTGTTTGGTTGGTGGCCGATCAACGCACTTATTATTGGGATTTGCTATCAGGGGCAAATTTGGTTTGCTGTACGTTTAATGGCTGTTCGGCAGATTTCTAAACGATATTTACGATTGATTCAAAAAGAAGCTGCTTTAAGATAGAAAAAGTATTGAAAAAGTCGAAATTGACCTAATGTAGTCCTAATAAACCGAATTAAATTGAGAACTCATTTTTATGTTATTTCATTTACCTAAACTACCTGCCGAAATTCGGATTAGTCATTTGAATGCGCGAATTAATGAACAACGAAAAAAAATTGCGCAAACCACGGCATCTAAACTCGAGCTATTACAACTTTCACAACAAATGGCACGTGAAGCGCGCGCCCGTAAAAAGAACAATCAAAAAATTTATGTGTTGGATTTTAAAGGTGATACTGCTGCGTCTGCTGTAGAGCAATTGCGTGAAGAAATCACCCTAATTTTGGCAACGGCCAAAGCTGGACGTGACCGTGTTGTGGTACGTTTGGAAAGTCCAGGCGGTATGGTGCATGGTTATGGGCTTGCAGCTGCACAATTGGTACGTTTGCGTGATGCAGGTTTCCATCTCACGATTTGCGTCGATAAAGTCGCAGCAAGTGGTGGCTATATGATGGCATGTATTGGTTCAGAAATTGTGTCAGCGCCATTTGCGATTTTGGGTTCTATTGGCGTAGTGGCACAAGTGCCTAACTTTAATCGCTTGCTCAAAGAAAAAAATATAGATTTTGAGATGTACACAGCAGGTCAATACAAACGCACTGTGACCATGTTTGGTGAAAATACCGAAGAAGGCAAGGCTAAGTTTGAAGAAGAATTGCAACAAACTCATGTACTATTTAAACACTTTGTCGAAAAATACCGTCCACAACTGAATGTTGAAAAAGTGGCAACAGGTGAGCATTGGTATGGTCAGGATGCACTGGATTTAAACTTGGTAGATAAGTTACAAACCTCAGATGAATACTTACTAAGTTTGTTGCCACAGCATGATATTTATGTGATTCAAACCCGTAAAAAGCCAACTTTGGGTGAAAAACTGGGTTTGCAAGCTGCACAAATGGCAGACAGTTTGATTCCTGCAGTGATGAATAAACTGGTTGATAGCCTAAGCAAAGCCAACAGCAGTTTGTTGCAAATCCGTGATCCTAAACTGTAATAGTGATGATCTAACTTCTAAAATTTATCTAAAAATTGCGCTCAATTGAGCGCAATTTTTTTATTCACTTTTATTCAAAAATATAGGGTCTTTGATTTAAGCATCTTAATTTTCAATTCAGCTTGATGTTATATCTTTGTGATAAGAACAAAACCACCTTGATAGATTGAATATGCAAACAAATAGTGTGCCCGCGAAGCAATCAACATCTACAGATTTAATGATTCGCTTTTTGCATGTGGTGATGCTGCTAAGTTTTACAGGGGCTTACTTAACAGGTGATGCGGAAGAATGGCATCAGTTACATATGGCTTTTGGCTATACGTTGGGGATTAGTTTAGCTTTACGAATCGTATGGCAGGTGTTGAGTATGTTGAACAGCACACAGCCGACAGGAATTTCTAAACGTTTAGGCATGATTCAACAATTTGTAAAACGCGATTGGAAACAGCCACAGCAGTTTTTTTCATTACCGTTTTTAAAGTCAGGCAGTTCCAGTGCGTTTCAATTCAGTATTTTGTTGATTTGGTTGGCATTGCCTTTAACTGTGTTGGTTGGATTTTTCACCGATTATACCCAAAGTCATACTTTAAAAGAGCTACATGAATTTGCAGCAAATTTATTCTTAGCTGCGGTATTGGTGCATTTAGCGAGCTTAACTTTAAGCAGCGTATTGTTTAAAAAATGGCTTGCCAAAACCATGTTTTGGGGTTCAGGTAAACCTGCAGTATTAACGGTGTTGATCTGGATGATTTCAGTCGCAAGTTTAGCTGGCTTCTGGTGGTGGTATTGGCAATAAATTTGGATTTAGTACGAAAGAGGCATCCTGTTAGGGTTTCTTGATCAAGTAGAAGCATCCCATCAGCATTGCTCCTATCGTTGCTAAAAGCATATCCATGTGTGCATCCCAAATATCACCTTGCTGACCATTATAATTTTCAGCATCTTCTGGCGATAAGCCAAGCGCAATGAGCCATTCCACCCATTCATAAATTAAACTGCTTGCCATGATAAATTGAATGACCAAAAGATATAAAACGATAGGTTTGTTTTTTGGAAACCAGACTTCAAACAAGCGCAATAAAACAGGATAGAGCAAAATACCATAAGCCAAATGCACAAAACGGTCATACATATTGCGTGACCAACCCATGCTCTGATCTAAATTGAAGCCAAAGCTGTGCAAAATCCAATCATTATAGGGCACATAAGAATACAGATAATGTGCTCCGACAATATGAATCAGTAAAAATATTAAATACAGCACAAAGCTAGAAAAACTCAGTCCTACTTTTTTAAATGCAATCAATAAAGCCGCGAGCATAAAAACTGTGCCTGCCTGATGCAGTAGATACGATTCAAATTCCAGTGGTTGAATACTGGCAGCAAGCATGGCGAGTATAACCAAGCCTAAAGCACAGTAATGTTGAATGCGGAATTGATTTTGCATGTGATGTTTAAGTTGGAAGATTTGTTTTATTCTAATAAAAATGCGAAGCCGAAGCTTCGCATTTTTGTATTGTGATGAATGCTTTTACAAATTAGATTTTAGCAATTAAATCTTGAATTTGTTTTGCTTGTTCAGCTGCATTACCTGTGTAAGTTGCAGGCGTCATTGTCGCTAAACGTGCGCGATCTGCTGCAGGAACGCCTTCCAACTCATTACCATTCACGAAATCTAGCATCATGTCACGTGTCATAGCTTGACCACGTGTAAGAGCTTTTAATTTTTCGTATGGTTTTTCGATGTTATAACGACGCATCACAGTTTGAATTGGCTCAGCCAATACTTCTTGAGCATTGTCTAAATCTTCAAGAATACGTTGTGCGTTCAATTCAAGTTTGCCAATACCTTTAGAGCAAGCTTCAAATGCGATCAAGCTTTGTGCAAAACCAACACCCATATTACGCAATACAGTCGAGTCAGTTAAGTCACGTTGCCAGCGAGAGATTGGTAATTTTTCGCCTAAGTGAGCCAAGACTGCATTGGCGATACCCAAGTTACCTTCAGAGTTTTCAAAGTCAATTGGGTTTACTTTGTGCGGCATGGTTGAAGAACCAACTTCACCTTCTTTCAGTTTTTGCTTGAAGAAACCAAGTGAGATGTAGCCCCAAACGTCACGGTTGAAGTCGATTAGAATGGTGTTGAAACGACGTAGCGCATCAAACAATTCTGCCATATAGTCGTGTGGCTCAATTTGAGTCGTGTATGGGTTAAAGCTTAAACCTAAAGATTCTACAAATGCTTGAGAATGTGCAGGCCAGTTGATTTCTGGGTATGCAGAAAGGTGAGCGTTGTAGTTACCTACTGCACCATTGATTTTGCCCAAAAGCTCAACTTGCTTGAACTGTTTGATTTGACGTGCAAGACGATATGCCACGTTTGCCATTTCTTTACCCAAAGTTGTTGGGCTTGCAGTTTGACCGTGAGTACGTGACAACATTGGTTGATCTGCGTGTTTTTCTGCCAATGCAACAATCGAATCAATGATTTGCTGCATGGCTGCAACCAATACTTCACGACCATTTTTAAGCATTAAAGCATGTGACAAGTTGTTGATGTCTTCTGAAGTACAAGCAAAGTGAATGAACTCACCTGCATTTTTTAACTCATCAATGTTGGCAATTTTTTCTTTTAAGAAATATTCAACTGCTTTTACGTCATGGTTGGTGGTGCGTTCAATTTCTTTAATGCGATTGGCATCATCTTCAGAGAAATCTGCAACAATTGCATCTAATGCAGCATTCGTTGCAGCACTGAAAGCAGGTACTTCGGTAATTTCAGGACGATTGGCAAGCGCTTGTAACCAACGCACTTCAACAGTCACACGAGCATGGATTAAACCAAACTCAGAGAGGAAAGGGCGGAGAGCATCACATTTGCTTGCATAGCGCCCATCTAATGGAGAAAGTGCGGTTAAAGCGTTCATATCGATTCCTTAAACTTTGGAATTAAACCTAAAACAAAAGCGTGTTCAGCATGGTTTAAACCACCTGATACTGTAAACGCGCCAGATCTTGAATATCACGTAATAATTTACGTTTGCTAAATACCATGCCCCATGAACTGCCACCAAGTTGACGCCAAAGGTGTGCCATTTGTAAGCCTGTAAAAAGCGAAGCTCGAATTCGGTTGGTATGTGCAGAATCCTTAAATGCTTCTGCATTGCCACGTACCATAATGCGCGGGTTAATTTGTCCCGCAGTATCGACATAGGTTTGGGCTAAATTGGCAATAATACTGGGATGCAAATAGTTATGATCAAAAAATGAAAGTTGTTTTAAGATTTTTTGCTGTGACTGCTCAATAATTTCGACGTATTTAGGATTGCTATACACTTTCTTTTCTAATTGTAAGAGTGCCATCGCATACGACATGGGTAGTTTGGTATTGGATAGTTTAGGTAAACGCGATTTAGGAGCAGTATTAAAAGGTTGGTTGATGCTGCTTTCTAGCGTTTTTAAACCCAAAGAAATATCGGCCAAATGATTAAAAAAATCCAAAGTTTGCGAACTGTGATTGCTACTTGGACGGATATTTAAACTGGCTTTAATTAATTGCTCAAAATAAAAGTTACCGCTTTCACCAATACTTTGTCTGCCTGTGAGTGCAGTCATGTGCGTGAGCTGGGTGGCTTGAAACACACCCGCTAACGCCAAGGCACGATTTTGGCGAACATTCAGAGTTGGTGACTGTTGAAACGGTAACTCTGTCATCCAAAACAATCCTTAAATAAAATCGGGTTTAGGGGCATTGGTATGGTGAATCACACCACCGCCTAAACACATTTCGCCTGAATAGAATACGACACTTTGACCAGGAGTGACTGCACGTTGTGGTTCATCAAATTCCACACGTACACCGCCAGGCATGCTGTCATCATTGAAAATTACACAGTCCTGATCATCTTGGCGATAGCGAGTGCGACAAGTACAACGGAAGCCTGACGCTGGAATTTCTTGTTCACCTGCCACCCAATCAATTGCTTCGCTCCATAAAATAGTGCTTTGCATGAGTGGATGTTCATGACCTTGACCAATCACTAAACGATTGTTTTCAATATCTTTATGCAGGACAAACCATGCACCTTCAGCAACACCTTTTAAGCCGCCAATACCAATCCCGCCACGCTGACCGAGCGTATAGTACATTAAGCCGTGATGTTCACCAACCTCTTTGCCATCGTCTAAAACAATTTTTCCAGCTTGAGCAGGCAAATATTGTTTTAAGAAATCATTAAAGCGACGTTCACCAATAAAGCAAATCCCTGTCGAGTCTTTTTTCTTGGCAGTGACTAAATCTAGTTCTTCGGCAATTTTTCGGACTTGCGGCTTTTCAATTTCGCCCACAGGGAACAAGGTTTTATTGATTTCACGACCATGCACTGCATGTAAGAAATAGGTTTGATCTTTATTTTTATCTAAACCACGTAACAGTGGAGCGTATGCTTCACCTTTGGAGTTGTACTGCGTTCCACCACGACGAGCGTAGTGACCTGTGGCGATAAAATCTGCGCCTAAATTCATGGCGTGATCTAAAAAGGCACGGAACTTAATTTCTTTATTGCATAAAATATCTGGGTTTGGCGTGCGTCCTGCGGCATATTCGGCAAGAAAATGCTCAAAAACCCGATCCCAATATTCCATCGCAAAGTTGGCTGTATGCAACTTAATGCCTAGCTTGTCGCACACCGCTTGCGCATCGGCAAGATCTTCCATCGCGGTGCAATATTCAGTGCCGTCATCTTCTTCCCAGTTTTTCATGAAAAGCCCTTCAACCTGATAACCTTGTTGAAGTAGAAGTGCAGCAGAAACAGATGAATCTACACCACCTGACATACCGACGATGACACGTTGTTGCATAGGATTAGGCATCCAAACTAGAAATAAGGGGAGAATTTTGGTGCTCGTAAATGAGCGATAAAGGATAAGATTGACCACTGAGCGCATCTTGAACCGCTTTCAGTACCAACGGACTTCGGGCACGTGCTGATTCAGCCAGTTCGTCTGCAGACATCCATACTGTACCAATAATATCGGGATCGAGCTGGGCTTGCGCATCATGTTGCAGCGATTCGGCTAGAAAGCAGAAGCGATAATAGGTGCGGTCAGGAAACATAGGCGGAGTATAGCTATAAATACCGAGTAAGGCATTAATTTTCACCCGATGCCCAGTTTCTTCCATGGTTTCACGTATTGCTGCTTCAATTAAGCTTTCGCCAGCTTCAACATGCCCTGCAGGCTGATTAAACACGCTATGCGTCACACCTTCTGTACGTTCTTCAACAAACAGGAATTTTCCGTTTTTTTCGATAACGGTGGCGACAGTAACGTGAGCAGTCCAAGCGGTCATTGAAAAGCACCATGGGGTAAAACGCATATTCTACAAAATTTAGGGGGATGTGGCTATGTTGAAAGGGGATTTCTTTAAAACTGTAAATGTAGGTTTGTGTAGTTGTGGGAAGATGTGAGGGGTACTTTGTTCTTTGATTCATTTGGTGATGCTGGATGTGATCTCATTTGCGCTAGGTGTTGTTGCCAAAGTCAAAGCTATTGCACAAATAGAAAAAGAGGCAGATATTGACCGTAAAGCTTTGTATAAAACTCTAAGTCAAGATTCAGCCTCTCGATTTGATAAGATTAATCATGTCATTCATACACTGAGTTTAAAATTAACGGTGCAGAACGTGTAATCCCTCAAATTACAACAATCAAAAAGAACTTTGAGGGGTGGATTATTGATAATTCCCCGCCACTTTTACATAGTGCCGTGCAGAATAAGGCAAAAACTCTTTTTCCTTGTCGGTTAAAGGACGAACTTTTTGCACAGGGCTACCCACGTACAAATATCCACTTTCCAAACGCTTACGCGGTGGCACTAAAGACCCTGCGCCAATCATTACATCATCTTCAATAATGACATCATCCAAAACAATTGTGTTGATGCCCAATAACACCCGATTGCCAATGGTGCAGCCGTGTAAGGTCACACCATGTCCAACTGTGACATCTTCGCCAATAATCAGCGGTGAACCTTCAGGTTTGTCGGCTTTTTTATGGCTAACATGCAGCATGGCATGATCTTGCACATTGGAATTTTGACCAATCCGAATATGGTTAACATCACCACGAATCACGGCAAATGGCCAAACCGATACATTTGCGGCCAAATGCACATCACCAATCACCACCGACAATTCATCTACATAACAGCTTGCGTCAATTTTTGGGGTTTGCTCTAAATAAGCACGCACATTTTTTTTCATGATGGACAAATCTTTAGCTTATAAATTTAGGATTGAGGACAGTATAAAATAAAAAAGCACACATGCGGGCATGTGTGCTTTGCGCTTTAGTCTAAGCTTATGAATCTTAGAATAAGTTGCTAAAGAATTGTTTGATATGGTCTAGCATACGTGCAAAGAAACCCGCTTCTTCCACTTCCTGCAACGCCACCAATGGTTTTTCAGCAATCACTTTACCATCTAAGGTTGCGACATATTTACCAATCACTTGACCTTTTTTCAAAGGAGCAGTCAATTTAGGTTGAACCACCAATTGAGTTTTAATTTGGTTGGCTTTGCCTTTTGGCATGGTCACGTTAAAGTTTTCTGGCAAACCAATTTGTGCTTCTTTGCTTTTACCGTACCATACTTTTGCTTTAGCTAAGACTTGGTTGGCAGGCTGTACACGTACAGTTTCGTAGTTTGCATAACCCCAAGCTAACAATTCACGAGTTTGAGTTGCACGAGCTTGCATGGTTGGCGCACCAAAAATCACCGAAATTAAACGCATTGGGCCACGTTTAGATGAAGTGGTTAAGCAGTAACCCGCTTCGTTGGTATGACCTGTTTTTAAACCATCCACGCTTGGGTCGGTATATAACAGGGCATTACGGTTGCCTTGTTTAATTCCATTAAAAGAAAACTCTTTTTCAGAATAAATTGGGTAGTATTTTGAGCTGTCATGGATGATGTGCTGCGCTAAAGTCGCCATATCTTTTGCGGTAGAAAAGTGACCTTCAGCAGGCATACCCGTAGAGTTCATAAACTGGGTATTGCTCATGCCAATACGTTTGGCTTCTTCATTCATCATGTGAACGAATGTGCCTTCATTACCTGCAATGTGCTCTGCCATGGCTTTAGATGCATCGTTGCCCGATTGCACGATAATTCCGCGTAGCATTTCAAGTACGGTTGCTGTGCCATTTAAAGGAACATACATACATGATTCTGTGCTGCTGCCACGACACCATGCAGACTCATTCATGCGGACTTGTTCATCTTCCGTGAGTTCGCCTTTTAATAACTTTTGTTCAATGATGAAACTAGTCATCATTTTGGTCATTGAGGCAGGGGCGAGTTTTTCGTTTTCATTTTTTGAAGCTAAAATTTGTCCCGTCTCATAATCCATCAAAACGTATGATTTGTTATTGAGTTCTGGTGGTGTAGCTAAGACAGTTGCTGCATAAGAAAAGCTTGGTAATAGTAATAATGCAGCAAGGGCGCTTTTTGGGGTCATTCTAAGAGGTTCCAATACTTGAGGTATGCACAAAAGAGCTAGCATTTTAGGGCAAAGCTCAGCCGACTTCTATGGGAGAAATCGGCTTATTGATAAAAGTATTGTAACCAAATTGTATTATCTGCTATATGCTGTCAATTCTTGGCAAATTGCTTGGTTTTTGGCTGTTCCAGCAGCTTTGGCATCGGCACGGGCTTCTTTTAAAATTGGCTGGAAGCTTTTTTGTTTGCTGAGTTTACTTAAGGCAGTAACAGCGTCTTTTTCTTTAGGCATATATTCTTGGGCAAGTTTTGTATAACCCTGATGAAATTGATCTTGTTCTTTGACTAGTGAAGGGCAAACTTCAGATAACACATAAATAGCGGCTAATTCTTGCTGAGTCACTTGTTGTAATGGCGTCACTTCAATATTTTCTTCTTGCGCAATTGCGGCTTGACTTAAACCCAAACTGAGCGCAACTGCGCCAAAAAAATGAACTGCACGTGAATTTTTTAAGCCAGAAAATTGCATATCAAGTACCTTAAATATTGTTTGAACTGAATCTACCGATTCATTTAAGTGCTTATAAGATGAATCATTTATTTGCGAATTGAAAGAGTGAAAATGTATTAAAGCTGTGTGATCTGAGCGCAAATCATGTATAAAAAGTGAAGATTAAAGTCTGAAATTTGAAAATCAGTGGCTTGATATAAAGCGTAAAATAATAGTGGAAAAATACCAGATATAAAAACTAAGCATAAAATTTAAGGCAAACTTTGAAAGTTTGCCTTAAAGGGTGAGTATGCAAAATTATTTACAGGCTCAAAATAGTATTTAAATCATGTGATTTAAAGTGCTAATTCTAAAGCTTCCTGACACACTACTTTTTGCTCTTCTTTGGCTGTATCTTTTGCTGCTTCACGCGCTTCAGCTAAAACGGATTGATATTCTGCGTCGGCTTGTAGTTTGGCAAGCGTCATGTTCGATTCTGAATAATCTTGTAGATAAGTTTGAATCAGTGCTTGAATATTGGCATCTAATTTTGCATTTTTTCCAATCAGTGCAGGGCACATTTCAGTCATGACTTGTGCCGCTGCAACATCTTCTTTCACAATCGTATTGGCTTCTGCTGCAGTCAAATCTTCTGCAATTACAGACTGCGTTAATACAGCAGCAAAACCTAGACCCAATAAACGACGAAATGACAAAGCTAAAATCATGAGAATCACATATATTTTTGGATGGATGTTAAGCGCTAAATATATATAATCTTTTGTATATTTCAATGAAATGTGCTGATCAGTCATTTTGTTGTCGTGTGCTTATTAAATGTGCTTAGGCATGAATCAGGCACAAACAAGTTTAAGATTGAACCGACGTTGCTATATTTTAGTATATAACCTTTATATTTGTTTTATCTGAGATTTTTCTGTGAATATTTTGATAGCCAATGATGATGGCGTGTTTGCACCTGGTATCCAAGCTTTGGCGAAAGCCTTAAAACCTTTGGGTCGCGTGGTGATTGTTGCACCCGAAAGTGAACGCAGTGGTTTTTCGAGTGCGCTGACTTTAGACCGACCATTACGTCCTGTGCAAATTGCTGAAGATGTCAGGGCAGTGAATGGTACACCTGCAGACTGTGTCTATTTGTCGATGAATGGATTGTTCGATTTCGAATTTGATTTGGTGGTCAGCGGCATTAACAGCGGTGCAAATCTAGGGGATGATGTACTGTACTCAGGCACAGTCGGTGCGGCATTTGAAGGACGTTTGATGAAACAGCCTGCGATTGCGGTATCACTTGCAGGGCATAATGTACGTGCTTATCAGCATCCGCAAGATTATATGCAGGCAGCGCAGTGGGTACATGACTTTATTGCTCAAGGTTTACCAAGTTTACCTGCACGACATATTTTTAATGTGAATATTCCAGATGTGCCAGTGTTGCAGGGCACAAAAATTACCTATCAAGGACAGCGTACCCAATCTAAGCCAATTACTAGTCAGGTCGATCCACGAGGGCGTCAAGTGTATTGGATTGGTTTGTCGGGCGAGGCAGTGGCTGCACCGAAAAAAGGCTTAACAGAAATTGAGTCTGATTTTTTTGCGGTAGCAAATGGCTATGTCAGCGTGACACCAATTCAGATGGATGCCACCAATTATGACGTTTTGCAATCATTGCACAGTCAATTTTCCCAAATTGGCTAACTAATGTTATAACTTTGTGAAAAAGTAGCTTGTAAGCCTCATTACAAGGACTTTTTTGCTACTCTTAGCGCAATAGAAAATATTTAGAATTTGTAGAGAGGAAAGAATGCCTGTGGTGTTTCAGTATCGTTTATTTAGCACACCAACAGCATTGTTGAAAACCTTAGTGTTATCAAGTGCTGTTGTGGCTACCGTCGTGTTGAGTGGTTGTGCCTCTAAACCTCAAGTGAATAATTCTGCGCGTTATGCAACAGCGCCGAATTTTTATACTGTGCGTTCGGGTGATACTTTAAGTGGTATCGCTGCACGTTATGGTTTGAGCTATCTCAGCATTGCAGAAATGAATGATATTGCACCGCCGTATCGTATTTATGTCGGGCAGTCGATTCGTTTGAAAGCGGGCAATGCACCACGTACAACAAGCACTCGCCCTGTAACACAGGCTGCACCAATTCAACGTCAAACAGTCACATTACCAACGACACCTGTGACACCTGCACCGGTAACATCGACTACAACCACGACCACTAGCTCAACCACACCAAGTACACCTGTGCGTAGCAGCACATTGCGCTGGGTGAAACCATCACAAGGTGCTGTGATTGCACAGTTTAATTTGGCAAGTAATATCAAAGGAATTCGTTACGGTGGCAATGTGGGCGATCCAATTTATGCCGCAGCAGATGGGCAGGTGGTTTATGCTGCAGATGGATTAAAAGAATATGGGAACTTGATTTTAATCAAGCACATTGATGGTTATATCACCGCCTATGCACATAACAGTAAGATGAATGTGAGCAGTGGTCAAAATGTCACAGCGGGTCAAAAGATTGCTGAAATGGGTTCTTCTGGTGCAACACGTACCATGTTGGAGTTTCAGGTACGTCTAGATGGCAAGCCAATCAATCCAACTAATGTTTTACCAATAAATTAAATATCACGAATACAAAGCATAAATTTCACCGTATAATACAATAAGTTGCTTTTATCGATAGATGAGGGCAACGATTATAATTTCAGAGGGAATTTATGTTAGATCAACTTCGAGCAATGGGTGTATTTGCTTGTGTTGTTGAAAAAAGCTCGTTTAGCGGTGCAGCACGTGATTTAGGGATCACCACCAGCGCTGTCAGTCAGCAAATCCGTTCATTAGAACAAGATATGGAAGTCACGCTTCTGCATCGTTCTACTAGAAAACTGAGTTTGACTGAAGCAGGACAAGCTTTTTTCCACAGTTGTCAAGAAATGCTCGCCGCTGCTGAGCGTGGTAAAATACGCATTAATGAGTTAAGAGATGATTTGGTCGGTGATTTAAGAATTGCCACCACTCCAGAATTAGCCGCGAACCATGTGATTCCCGCACTTTCTCATTGGCTGTCTGCCCATCGTGGCTTGTCTGTACATCTAGAAACCGACAATCAATACATTGACCTGATTGATGGTCGTATTGATATTGCGCTGCGTATGAGTCCAATAATTGAAGATCAAAACCAGCATGTGATTCCTATTGCACTTATTGACCAAGTTTTAGTCGCATCACCTAGTTATTTAAATCAAACCGCGCCCATTTCACGTCCTGAAGATTTAAAACATCACGAGTTAATTCCATTAACCATTATGAAGAATTTTCAGCAACTCAATTTTAAGCATATCAGCACTGCTGAAAATGTGGATGTAGAGTTGGGCTCGCGTCTATCGACCAATAATGTGTTGGTGTCTAAATCTTTGTGTATGCAAGGGCATGGGCTTGCGCGAATTTTGCATTTGGATATTCAAAAAGATTTGCTTAATGGCAGTTTGGTTGAAATTTTGCCTGAGTGGAAATTACCCGCATTTACCTTGTATGCAATCATTTCCAAACATGAGCAACAACCGATGAAAGTACATCGTTGTTTGGAAGCCTTAAAACAATATTTTTCTTAATTGCCGGGTGGGCGAGTGTTTCAAGAAGCATCTTAATTGAATGTTGATAATATACTGATCGACCATTTAGTTAGCAAAAAGCCGCAGTTCAAACTGCGGCTTTTTGTTAGGGATTTATTTAAGCCAAGAATTTTTTAATCATTGCTACAAGGCGTTCAATCAATTGATCTGCCTGGGCTTGAGTAATATTTAATGTTGGCAATAAACGCACTACAGAACCTGCAGTTACGTTAATAATCATTTTGTATTCATCGCGGGCAATATCGACCAACTCTGCACATGGTTTTGGTAATTCAATACCAATCATCAAGCCAAAACCACGCACGCTTACATTTTGGTCTGCGAGTTGTTGACGCAATTGTTCCACAATGTAGCCACCCATTTTTGCTGCATTTTCTACCAAGTTTTCTTTCTGGATGGTGTCAATAACAGTGTAAACCACGCGTGAACCTAACGCAGTACCACTGTAGGTTGAGCCATGATTACCAGCAGTAAGAACGCCCACACCACGACCTTGAGTCATGACTGCACCAATTGGGAAGCCATTGCCCAAACCTTTCGCTGTAGTCAATACATCAGGCACAATATTGGTGTGCTGATAAGCAAAGAATTTACCTGTACGACCATTTCCTGTTTGTACTTCATCCAGCATCATCAGCCAGTTGTGTTGATTACAAATACGGCGGATGTCTTCTAGGTAGCTAAAGCCTTGTGGTGCAGTATTCACACCGCCTTCACCCTGAATCGGCTCGACTAAAATAGCCACAATATCAGGATGCTGAATCGCAGCTTCTTCAATGGCTTCGACATCACCAAAAGGCACACGAATAAAGCCTTCAACCAAAGGTGCAAAACCTTCCTGAACTTTTTTATTGCCAGTTGCAGACAGGGTAGCCAAAGTACGACCGTGGAAAGAGTGATCTGCAACAATAATTTTAGGATTGGCTACGCCTTGCATATGACCGAATTTACGTGCAATTTTAATTGCACCTTCGTTAGACTCTGCGCCACTGTTTGAAAAAAACACTTCTTCCATGCCAGCAACTTGCGCCAATTTTTGTGCAGCAGCAGTCTGCCACGGCACTTCAAACAAGTTACTGGTGTGAATTAAGGTAGCCGCCTGATCTGCAATGGCTTCGGTAATTGCAGGGTGTGCGTGACCTAAACCACATACGGCAATGCCTGTAAGTGCATCTAAATATTCTGTGCCATCTTCAGTATAAAGATAAGAACCTCGACCGCGGACAAAGCTGATCGGCTGACGGCCAAATACAGGCATCAAATGTGATGGTTGATCAGTTTGCACAGGAGCAAGGGTAATGTTATTCATGACTAACTCTTATCTGTTAGGTTGGAGGGAAAAACTTATATAAGCAAAATCTACTGCAGATGAAAAGCCTAATTGTAAATAAAATTGGATTTATTGCTTTAGACGCACTGTTTTGCTCGGTTTTGGGTATAATGCCACACAGATGAGTTGAGGATTTACCAATGACTGAACAAGTACGCGATACCGAAGCGTTAATTCGTGAACAAATTGCTAAACATGCTGTTCTTCTTTACATGAAAGGCACACCACAATTTCCACAATGCGGTTTTTCTGCGCGCGCAGTAGAAGCACTCAGTCAAATTGGTCGTCCTTTTGCTTATGTGAATATTTTAGAAAATCAGGATATTCGTACCACTTTGCCAAAAATTGCCAACTGGCCAACTTTCCCACAATTGTGGATTAACGGTGAGTTGATTGGTGGTAGCGATATTATGTTGGATATGTTCCAGAAAGGTGAGTTAAAGCCTTTAGTTGAGCAATACAGCCCAGCACCTGAAGCTTAAAGTATTGGACTTGGGTCACACTAGACCAAAGTCATCCATACAAAAAAGTTGATATAAAAAAAGCGCCTTGGCGCTTTTTTTATATCTGGAATTCACTTGAATAGCTGATTTGAATCACTGCACTTAGTTTACCGCAGTACTTTCAGTTGCAAGTTCAGCAGTTTCAGCCGACTCAGCAGTGACTTCATCAGAAGTTGCCGCATCAGATGGTTCAGCCGATTTCTGTTTTTTCTTGGCTTTTTGCGCTTTTTCCTTTTTCTCTGGGTCTTTTTTGTCCTTTTCTTTCTTGGACTTTTTCTTTTTCTTTGGCTCTTCTTCAATTTCAGCACCATCTTCAATGGCTTGCCAATACTCAAGTTGTTCCATCACTGCAGCGTAAATTGAACCTTTACTGTAACGTCCTTTTTTAGTGAGTTTACCCACAGGACGCGCCATTAAAATTTCTAAGGCTTGGTCAATGGTATCAATGGCGTGAATGTGGAACTGACCTTGTTCTACCGCTTCAATCACATCTTTACGCAACATAAGGTGCTGCATATTTTGACGTGGAATAATCACGCCTTGCTTGCCAGTTAAACCTTGCAGTTTGCAGGCATCAAAGAAACCTTCAATTTTTGCATTCACGCCACCAATTGGCTGTACTTGACCAAGTTGGTTCATGGAGCCTGTAATGGCCCAAGATTGGTCAATAGGTAGTTGGCTGATTGCAGAAATCAAAGCAGAAAGCTCTGCCACTGTTGCACTGTCACCATCAACCTGACCATAACTTTGCTCAAAGGCAAGGGCAGCAGAAAAATGTAAAATTTGCTCACGGCCAAAATGTGCTTTGAGGAAACTGGCCATCAACAACACGCCTTTGGCATGTAAAGAACCGCCAAGTTCAACACTGCGTTCAATATCTAAAATATCGCCGCCGCCTTGATAGACTGAGGCGGTTAAGCGCGAAGGTAAGCCAAACTCGACATCGGCATAGTGAATGACCGACAGGGCATTAATTTGCCCTAAACGATGTCCGCGAGTTTCTATTAACTGCGTACCGCGTGATAAATCTTGCCAGTACAGTTCTCTTAAATAGCCTAAGCGATATTTGCGATGATCCAGTGCGGTATTGATATGCTGTTCGGAAACCGTTTTATCGCCCGCCTGTGCCGCATGGTGATGCGATTCACGAATTAAATCCCCCAAGGTGAGGGCATGTAAGGAGAGTGAGCTTTGATCTTCAGCTTGACGACTTGAGTCAGTAAGTAAAGCTGCCAAAGCAGAACGGTCAAATGGTAATAATTTGTCAGATTGCACATAGTCGGCAATCAGCTGCATATATGCCTGCTCGTTTTCGTCATTACGTTGTAATGTATCGGTAAAGTCGGCACGGATTTTAAACACGCTGCCAAGTTCGGGTTCTAGCTCTAAAATTTCATAATAAATTTCAGGCTCTGCCAGTAAAATCACTTTAATATTTAGTGGAATGGCTTGTGGTTCAATTGAAATGCTGCCTGTTAAAGTTAGCATGTGTTCCAAAGATGAAAGTTTCAATTGCCCCGATTTTAAAGCGCGTTTCAGTCCTTGCCATGCATAAGGCTGTTCCAGTAACTGCTCTGCTTCGAGCATCAAAAAGCCGCCATTGGCTTTATGTAAGCTACCTGCACGAATTAAGGTGAAGTCAGTGGTAATGGTGCCGTTTTGCGTGAGTTGTTCTACATGCCCCAATAAATTGTAATGGGTTGGAAAATCTTCAAAAATAACAGGTACACCGCTGTTGGGTTTGTGCGTCACAATAATATTGGCTTGGTAGCGCGCAGGAATACGGCTAAAGGTGCCAGGACGGAAATCATCTTCTTCCTGTTCTAAAACAAACTCGACATTATTAATAATATCTTCGGCATAGTATTGTAAATATTCAGTCAAACCTTCGACACTAGGATATTTATTTTGAATAATATCAATGCGTGGCATTACCACTTGTTTGGCAATATCACGGTTCAGGTCTTGTACTTTGTCACGTGCGTCATCTTCTAAATCGCCTAAATGCAAACCCAAACGCTCCAGTTTTTTATTCATATAACGAATATTGGACGCAATTTCTGCACGGGTTTTGCTGTCCAAGGCGTTAATATCTTCCTTAGACATTTCCTGCATTTTGTCATTTTTCAGATGCACGGGTACAAAGCAATGTTCATCTTCCTGCGCAATCAGTTTTAAATCGAGTTCTTCACCTTCACTGGTCAGCTCAATTAAGGCTTGTTGCTGTTCATCACCCGCTTGCTGACGAATCATTTCAATGCGGTTGTGATAGGTTTCTGCGGTAAAGCGACGTTCGAGTTGCTTTAAAATAGTTTGCCAAGTTTGATGTAACAAACTTTGAAATTTAGGCGCTTGACCTGCAGGCAGTTGCAAGGCAATCGGTTGGCGCGGGTGTTTGAAATTATTGACATAAACCCAGTCATTCGGTGTGGGCATGCTCTTGGCATGTTGCTGCAGCAAACGCTTGACCATGGTACGTTTGCCCAATCCCGCCGTACCCACTGCAAAAATATTGTAGCCAGAATATGGCAGGGAAATACCTGCTTCCACCGAAGCGCGTGCCCGATCTTGTCCTAAAAAATTATTCAGCGGTTTAATGCGTCGGGTCGAAGCGGGAATGTTATCGTAATTTGGAATATGGGTTAGTTGTGTTGCTTTGAGTCGTGTATTTTCTAAAGTCGTTTGTATTTCGCTTTGTTCAAAGGCAGAGCTGAGAAGCGGTTGTTGTTCATCTTGCGCTGCTGTTGTTGTGTTGGTTGTCATTGATGGGGTGATTTGATCAAGTCTTTGGGTCACTGTAGAAATCCAAAACGAAATATTGCAGTTAGAAGTTTAAAGGTATACAGGTTTAAGCGGAAAATTCAAGCTAAGCCGTAATTTTTACTACAAAATGACAAGGCTGTTGTGGATAATTTCATAAATACTGTTGAAACAGAAGCTATTCCGCGATTGAATAACAACAATTTGACTTGATAGAAAATAATAATCGAATGACCACACAACAGACTGGGCAAACTTCAGCACAAAATACAGGGTGGAAAGCAGCATTTACGGCATTTTTAGACCGTCGTGCGCTGATCATGCTGTTTTTGGGCTTCTCTGCAGGTATTCCAATTTTACTGATTTTTTCCAGTCTATCTTTGTGGTTGGGCGAAGCAGGCATTGACAAAAGTGCGGTCACTTTCTTTAGTTGGGCTGCCTTGGGTTATTCCTTTAAATTTGTCTGGGCACCATTAATTGATGAATTACCCGTACCCTATTTAACCAAAAAACTAGGGCGACGTCGGGCATGGCTGCTCATTGCTCAATGTTTAATAGTCTGTGCAATTGCAGTCATGGCATTTTCTGACCCAGCTTTGGGGCAGGCACATTTATATCAAATGGCATTGGGTGCAGTATTACTAGGCTTTTCTGCAGCCACGCAAGACATTGTGATTGATGCTTACCGTATCGAATTGGCTGAAACTCAAATGCAAACCGTGTTGGCATCGACTTATAACGCGGGCTATCGCATTGGGATGATTGTTGCAGGGGCAGGTGCTTTATTTTTGGCTGCATCTTTAGGTACTGCTAAAGGCAACTATATTTATAGTGCATGGAAAATTACTTATTTGGCGATGGCTGCGGTGATGCTGATTGGCATTATCACGACTTTGGTGATTCGTGAACCGCAAGTGAATCGGGTCAGCAAACATTATCAACGACGCGACTATTTTCGTCTGGTGACAGTATTTTTTGTTGCGGTATTCAGTTTTGTATTGTGCTACGTCTTTTCGGGTAATTTTACCGAAGCCTTAATACAACAATTCCAACTCAAAGATGCATTTTTATTATTTTCTATAGAAGCTTTACGTTTTATTGCATCGGGTGCGGCTGCTGTAGGCATGGGCACAATTTTGGTCAAATTGGGCGCAGTCAATAAACAGATGGCATTTGAAACATGGGTGCATCCTGTTGCAGATTTCTTTAAACGCTACGGCATGAAACTGGCACTGGTGTTATTACTCTTGATTGGTTTTTATCGAGTTTCAGACATTATTGCAGGTGTAATTTCCAATGTGTTCTATCAGGATTTGAACTTTAGCAAAGAACAAATTGCCGAAGCGGTTAAGGTTTATGGGGTCATTTTCAGTTTAGTGGGTGGCTTCTTGGGCGGTTTACTGGCACAGCGTATGAACATTATGAAATTAATGTTTGTTGGCGCGGTGTTGGCATCATCCACCAATCTTATTTTTATTGGTCTGGTGAAGTCAGGACAGCAACTGAGCGATGTGCAAGTTTCTGTGGGGCAGCAACAATATCAAACCCAGGCCGATGAAGTTGGATATTGGAAAGTGGCTGTGCCTAGTCAGGTTTTAGCAACACAGGATGAAATTCAGGTACGTGCGCAATACCAAACGGGCGATACGCCGTCACGTTTAGTGTCGATGCCGTATTTGCACCAAACTGAGATTGAAACTGCACAACTCCAGTTTTTACCACTGACTTCGGATAATCGTATTAGCGAAAATGAAGCCAGCAACAGTATTGTCGTACGTGGGCAATATGCAGGGCCTGCCTTAACCGAACAGCAAAAAATTGTACTGCAGCTAGATGGTCAAAATTTTGATGCAAAACTAGATGCACAAGGAATTTTTACGGCAGCGATTGCAGGGCAGCTTTTGGCAGACTCACCAAGTAAACAACTGCAAGCCGTATTATTGAATAGACAGCAAACAGTACAACAACACAGCCAAACCTATCAGGTCGATTTAAACACACATGAAGGCAATGCTTTGGATGTAGATATACAACCTTTGCCGATCGTTCAATCATCTTCAAACAATATGGTTGAAATTCAGGGCAAGGTGATTAAGCCATATAGCACAGCATGGTTATATTTTGCGATTATTGTCGATAACTTGGCTTCAGGTTTAGCGGGCGCGGCTTTTATCGCATTTTTATCCAGTTTAACCAGTGTGTCATTTACTGCTGTGCAATATGCAATTTTTAGCTCACTCATGACCTTGACTCCTAAGATTTTAGGTGGTTATTCAGGTACTATAGTGACCAATATTGGTTATCCAAACTTTTTCCTCATGACCACATTAATTGGAATCCCTATTTTAATTTTAGTGGTGTGGGTGGCGAAATTGTTACGTGACCATCAACACATACAAGCAAAACCGATTGAACAAAAGGATGAATGACATGCGCATGCTGCATACCATGTTACGTGTAGGTAATTTAGAGCAATCATTAAAATTTTATACAGAAGTTTTAGGCATGACTTTGCTGCGTAAGCGTGATTATGAAGAAGGTCGTTTTACCCTTGCTTTTGTAGGCTATGGCGATGAAGAAAATCACACCGTTTTGGAGTTGACGCATAACTGGGATACAGACAGCTATGATTTGGGCAATGGTTATGGTCATATTGCAATTGCGGTAGACGATGCCTACAAAGCATGTGAAGAAATTAAAGTGCGCGGCGGCAATGTGGTACGTGAAGCAGGGCCAATGAAAGGTGGTGTAACTGTCATTGCTTTTGTTGAAGACCCAGATGGTTATAAAGTTGAATTGATTCAGCAAGATCAGAACGCACGTAATAACTAAGTCTTCATCAGTGAAGCAGTAAAAACCAAACCTTTATGGCGCAATAAACTGAATGTTGTTCAGTATTCATTTTGAAAATATTGAACATCGCCTGAAAATGCTCGCTTTTTGAATATTGCTCAGTAATATACCTTTATCGAAAGGTAAAAATTGCTGGGCTTTTTTGCAACAGTAAAAGAATATACAGGATGTGTTTATGTTGAAGTTATTGGCATTGGATCGCTTTACCATTCTTTTGTTTGTGATGGTCATCCTCGCCAGTGTCGTGCCTGTGTCAGGGCAAGCAGCCGAAGTTTTTAGTGTGATTACGACAGTTGCCATTGCAATCTTATTCTTTTTGCATGGGGCGAAATTATCACGTGAAGCTGTCATTCAGGGCATGATGCATTGGAAATTGCATGCGTTGGTATTTACTTTTACCTTTGCGTTATTCCCAATTTTAGGTTTGCTGGCAAAGCCAATTCTAGTGCCAATGCTCGGGCAGGAGCTGTATTGGGGCTTTTTGTTCATGTGCTTTTTGCCTTCAACCGTGCAATCTTCAATTGCCTTTACGTCAGTGGCAAAAGGCAATGTTGCCAGCGCAGTCTGCAGTGCGTCATTCTCTAATTTAATTGGGATGTTTATTACCCCAGTTTTAGTAGGCATCTTTATTTTAGGGCAGTCTGAACACGGTTTTGACCCGACAAATTCGATTATTCAAATTACTTTATTGTTATTGGTGCCATTTATTTTGGGGCAGTTATTACGTCCTTATGTTTTTCCTCAGATGTTGAAATTACCAAAGCTGGTCAAGGTATTTGATCAGGGTTCGATTTTGATGGTGGTTTATGGTGCATTTAGTGGGGCAGTGGTAGCAGGATTGTGGCATCAAGTTAGTGGTATGACTTTATTGCTGTTGATTATTGCTTGTTCCGTGTTATTGACCCTTGTGATGTGGTTGGCGTGGGTTGTGCCGCAATGGTTGGGTTTTGCACGTGAAGACCAAATTGCCGCATTTTTTTGTAGCTCCAAAAAAACCTTAGCCAGTGGTGTACCGATGGCGCAAATTTTATTTATTGGGCAGCCGTTGGGGATGATTGTTTTACCGATCATGATTTTCCATCAAATTCAGTTGATGGTGTGCGGTGTGATAGCCAATTATCTCGAAAAGCAGCCCGATTCGACTGAACCTCAGGAATTAAATTCCTAAGAATAATTAGCTTTAAAATATTTTATTCCGTATAATATTGCCCAACTTGTTGTGCTTAGCTCTGACGGTATCCGTCTCGGTGGGCCAAAAGAATGGTCTGTTGTGGTGTTGGTCTGCTTTTAAAGCATGTCCTCATTTTTTTAATGAGAGTGACCAATTGCGATGACAGCTTAAGCCTTCTTAAATCTTAGGAGTAATCGACGATGCGCGCCGATATTCACCCAAAATATGAAAAATTAGTTGCAACTTGTTCTTGCGGTAACGTAATCGAAACTCGTTCAGCAGTTGGTAAAGAAACTCTTTATCTTGACGTATGTTCTGCATGCCACCCGTTCTACACTGGTAAGCAAAAGAACGTTGACACTGGCGGTCGTATCGACAAGTTCAAACAACGTTTTGCTGGTATGTCACGTTCTATCAAACGTTAATATCCAGTACGAAAAAAACGGGCAATTGCCCGTTTTTTTGTGCCTTAAATTTTAGGGTCTACAAATAGACCCTAATGCACAAGACCTTATTGGTCTTGCACATCAATTAAATGATCGAGTTTTTTCTGGAAATAATCACCCTGAATAAAGCGCGCATCGACATTCCACGCATTCGCAAACAGGTTCATATCATTTAAGTCACGCAATAACACTTCTACAGGTTTAATTTCACTATAAATGCTCAATTTTTCCTGTAATTCTTGCGTCGAGTCATCAGCAGCCAGTTTTTCAGTCAGTGCACTGTGCAAGGTCAAGTAGTGAATATCGACTTGTTTCAAGATAGATTCACTATAAATCGAATGACCAAAATCACGCAGAGAAATTTCAGCGCCGTGCTGACGTAATAAACTGATTTGTTTCTGCGCATCACCTAAGTTTTGGCTGATGTCTTCTTCAGAGAATTGCAAAATTAATGGATGGCTGAGGCGGCTACCAATAATCGTTATCAGTTTAGACACAAACTCAGGGAAGCTGCGGTCTTGTAATAAAACAAATTTGTTTAAATTGATAATCAGCTTCGCTTCAGGATATTGGGTGATGAAGTTGTGCAATTGTTTACAAGCTTCGACCAAAATCCAACGATCCAGTTTAATGGATAATTCTGGGTCTTCAGCCAAATCTATTAAGCCTGTCAGTGATTTCCATTCACTATTGAAAATAAAGCCACTAGTTACTTCATAGGTATATAAATTGGTGTCTTGCTTATCATAAAGTTGTTGATACTTCAGATGAATTTCACCACGATCAAGACTTTGACGTATCGCTGCAATAATCGCAGATTCACTATACGATTGTGGTACAGCTGCAGCAGATTCAATTACATTTAAGTTAGATTCACCAAAGGACAAGTCTAAGGTTAAACCTGAGTTATGTTGTTCTTGCTGTTGTGGTAATGCGTTGGCAAAACCTTGGCTAATCAGTTGCTCAAAACTGCTTTCATTTTGAATGTCTGGAGTGAATGGCACATAACCAATACGCAAATTAAGTGGGTAAGTATGTTGATCTACCGTAAGTAATTGCGGTTTCGTGAGTGAATTTAAGCCAATCAGTTTCGATTCTAAAATTGCAGGCGATTCTGCTTGGAACAAACCAACCACTAAACCATTACTCACATTAAATAATGGTACATTGGTCTGTTCTTTTAAAAAATTTTGAATGTTGGTAAAGTAATTTTTTGTGGTTTGCCAGTCGGCTTGGAAAATTGATTCAGGACAGTTCGCCAAAGAAAACACCACCAAAGCATTGGCACTAGAAGGCTGTTTGGCTAAAGTGCGATTTACCAATTGGTATGTGCTTGGTTTTGCCGCTGCTTTGTCTGCTGTCGTTTGAGCAGGGACAGTATTTTGCGCCGTATTTTCAATATCTATGGTGATTTGTATGGCGTCGTCAGCTGCTCCAACAAATTCAATTTTGAGCGGGTTTTGTTTTGCCAGAAGCGGGTTTTGGCTATGAATATCAAAACGGCCGTGTTCAAATTGTCCTTGACTGACTTTCTTAAAGCGGAATTTAAAATCTGTAATATCTTGCGGTTGCAATAAATCCAATAATGGCAAGCCAATAAGGTCATCTTCACTTTTTAAACCAAATAGCTGTAAATATTCAGCATTGGCTTGTGCATGAATTCCTTCCTGAATAATGGCTACTGCTTTGCTACTGTCTTCGACCAACGCCTGAGCTTGTGATTGTGCATTTTCCAGTTCAGTCATAAGTTGTTCTTGTGACTGCTGTAAGCGACTAAAAGACAGTGCGCGAATTAAGCCAAAATAGAAGCGTTCGGGGTAATCTAAATTGATAATGTCATAGATGCCTTTGCGCACATAACTGGTGTATTGCGTGGCATCGTAATCGTCTGGTTTGAGCAAAAGTAGCGGTAAATTTGGTTGCTGTGATGCACGAATTAAAGTGAGTGCCTGATCGACTTTTAGGTCATAAGCACGACCAAAGATCACCAAATCCCAAGTTAAATGTAATTGTTTTTCAAAGTTTTTAATGTCATCTAATAGATAAGCCTGAACACGGTGCTCATTTGCAGTGAGTTGTTCACAAATTTGATTAAAACGTATTTGGTTGTCATCGATTATGAGTAAACGTGTTTCGGTACGTTTGAGCTTTTTAGACAATAATGGATTTCTCACTTTAATGCTTCCCATAAATCGTGATTTTTAACTTCATTCACTTGTTTCTGAATAAAACCATCAAGTAAAGGCTGTTGTTGGTCATTCAACAACTCAAAATCAAAGCGCATAAAGCTTTGGGTAATCAATAACGGCTTAATTAAGAACACTTTTAGTTCTTCTTCACCTAAACGTAGCTGTACGGTTTGTTTGTCACGTAATAATTGCAGACTTGGCAAAATCAATGAGGTATTGACTTCATTGACCTGCGTACTTTGTACCAATAATGCTGGATGATAATGTCCTGTATGCCGATCTGTTTTAACAAAAACAGCACAAGGGTAAATATCTTGGGTTAAAATTTCCAAGCCAAGTTCTAAGCTTTTTTCAGCAGATTGTTTAATCCAGCGAATGACACCACCACGCCACGGACTTTGGCTATTTTCCTGAACCAGAATAAATTCACCTGTTTTAAGGTTTTTCGGTGTTTCACCCGTCCATTTAATACGATAGCCATTGACACTAATATCTAAAACATCGGCATTGTAAATTTGTTTGGCTTCACGGTCTAAGGTTTTAACAGCGCTAATATCTACCGTAGAGTTGGTATGCATGGCATTGATAAACTGGCTTTCATTCTGGAATTGGTAGTTATCGCCCAAAGCCAGCGTTTCATTGAAGTTTTTACCATTAGACAGATAAAAATGTGCCACAGTCAAACCAAAGCAAATTTTAATCCGTGCCGAATATTCATAACGCTCATGCACACGTTCTGCTGTATTGGTCAAAATATTGTGCAAGTGGAAATGCAAAGCAGGGGTTAAGAATAGCTTTTCATTGCGTGATAAATGTTCACCTTTACGACCTTGAGCTTCATTTAAATGATCGAGTAGGGGTTGAGTTGCAATAAAAATATTGGCATGAAAACCTTGGCTTTGGTGCGTATTGTAAATAGGTGGATGATCTTTGCTTGCATCGACCACATAACGTGAAAGCGTCGTTTCTTTGGGTAAAACTTGAATCAGTTTTGCCCAATCAAAGCTACAGAGATATAAGCCTTGAATTTCTGCAGGTCGAATTTGATGGGTATTGAAAATTTCCAATAAAATCAGCTGTGCATAGGCTTGAGCAATATTAATCAGTTGATGTTGTGTGCCTTGTAACTGATTAATATTATTTAAATAATAATGTTGTTGAATGGCTGTATCTAAAAGTTGGTGTGCAATTAACCACTGATTTGGCAAGGCGTGGCTATAAAGCATGTGTTGTTGATAGCGCAGTAGAGCTAATTGTTGTAAAGCATAATAGCTAGATAGAACTCGTGCAGTTTGTAAGTTCTTTTTTAAATTAAAGGCAAATAAAGAAAATTTTTGTTGGGTGAGTTGTTGGTGGCTACGTCGGGAAATATTAATATAGACTTTGGCGAAATGACTGCGTAATAACAGCGCGAGTTCAATAATATGATCGTTGCGGTCATTACTAATCAAAGCTTGGTTGAAAAAATGCTTTTCCAGACTGGTAAGCACATTTTCAAGTGTCGGATGAATAGCTTGAATTAAGTCAAAACGTAATGTTTCCTGACATTTCAGTTCTGAAATTTCTAAAAGTGCATTAAATAGAGCTTGGGAAGAATCACCCAATTGTAAAATGGATAAATCCGCTGCCCATGCCTGAATGCTTTTAACCGTATTTTGACAAAAACTCAATTGCTCCAGCTTTAGTTCGCTGGGAACTAGAAAAAGATCTGAAGTATTCATATTCATGATTGTTATTTAACTCAATAAGTTGAAACCCCAAAAAGCGGTGTCTTGTTTTTTTCGCCCGCAATTTCCCTAACGAGTTTAGGAACTAAATAGCCGGGTAAGTTCGCTAAAAGCTCTTTATAGATGTGATCAATGTCTTGCGGCATTAAATCAAAATGATGCGCTCCTTTTACTTTATCTAACACGTGTAAATAGTAAGGCATCACCCCCGCATCAAAAAGACGATAGCTTAAATCGACCAAGACCTGAGCAGAATTATTGACCCCATTTAATAAGACTGCTTGATTCAGAACGGTGATGTTTTGTTCGACTAACTTGGCAAGTTGCGAACAGGTAAAGTCATCTAATTCTGATGCGTGGTTCGAGTGTACCACTAGAATAATACGCAGCCTACTATTTTTTAGTAAGGAAATCAGTGATTCATCGACACGGTTGGGAATAACAATCGGAACTCGTGAATGAATTCTCAAAAATTTTATTTGTGGAATAGACGCTAAACGCTCAATCCAGATATTTAATTTACGATTTGACAAAGTGAGTGGGTCGCCACCACTTAAAATCACTTCATTAATATCGGGCTGGCTTTCAATGTAATTACGGATATTGTCCCAGTCTTCAGTTTTTGGCAGATTTTCCTGATAAGGAAAGTGCCTGCGGAAACAATAACGACAATGTACTGCGCAAGCACCAGTCAAGGTCAGCAAAAAGCGTGATTTATATTTGTGTAAGACTCCAGGTTGTTGATTGGCTTGTTCCTCACCCAAAGGGTCGGTCACAAATCCAGGATGATCTTCCAGTTCTAAATGATGTGGCAGAACCTGTAACAGTAAAGGATCGAGTGGATTGCCTTTTTGCATTTTGGCCACAAATGCACGCGGGATACGCAATTTAAACTGATTGGATGCCAGTAAAGCACCTGACAGCAACTGCTGTTCAGACAGCTCTAAAATATTTAACAATTCGCGTGGGTCGGTGATCAAGTCACTGAGTTGAGATTGCCAGTTTTGTTCTTGGTACAGGTAGTTGATCATGCCAGAAAAGATTTAAATATGAGGTGAAAGGAACCAAGTACAGATCTATTTAGCGTAGATGAATTCTTTGTTCATTGAGCGTGAATGCCGCGAATGATTAATCGCTTTGAATCAGAATCATTACAAAACAGCTGATTTTACCGATATCTTGAGGTGATCGGTAGTGGATTTTCATTGCTTCGTTATGGCTTGCTCATTTACAATACGTCCGATGAAAAAAGATGTTGCAAGATGGCGAGCATCGCAAAGCTGCGTTGGTCATTTGCTTTGTAACATAAATAGTTAAGTTAGTCAGTTTGGAGTGTGCCAGTCATGGCCTATTATTCTACGAATGATTTCAAGTCAGGCCTTAAGGTTATGCTTGATGGTAACCCATGTTCAATCATGGAAAATGAATATGTAAAGCCAGGTAAAGGTCAAGCGTTTAACCGCGTAAAACTTCGTAACCTTCGTTCTGGTAAAGTTTTAGAAAAAACATTTAAGTCTGGTGATTCACTAGAAGCAGCTGACATTGTAGAAGTAGAAATGGAATACCTCTACAACGATGGCGAAATGTGGAACTTCATGGATCCTGTATCTTTTGAGCAAATTGCTGCTGACAAAACCGCAATGGGCGATGCTGCAAAATGGTTAAAAGATGATTCAAACGAAAAATGTACCATTATGTTGTTTAACGGTGTGCCTTTAACTGTAAACGCACCAAACTTCGTGGTATTAAAAATTGTCGAAACTGATCCGGGTGTACGTGGCGATACTTCTGGTGGTGGCGGTAAACCAGCGAAATTAGAAACAGGTGCAGTGGTACGTGTTCCTTTATTCGTACAGCAAGAAGAAAGCGTTCGTGTAGATACACGTACAGGTGAATACCTAGAACGCGCATAATGATTTATTGATAAATCATAAGTAAAAGAGGGGGATGATTCGCGTCATCCCCCTTTTTTGTTGATTTGATTATGTGGTAAAAGAATAGGTGAAAAGTATAGGAAACTGTTGGTGCTCCATTTAAGTGTACGGTAGCGCACACTATGGATGTAAGGGCAGCAGACATCAAAATAAAAGGAGCAGGATCAACCAAGGATTTAGGAAATAAAGCTACATCTCGACAATAAAAGTAACGCTTAAAAAATGTAACAAGAAGAGAGATTGACATGGAAACAGTTCAACCGAAGTCAGGTCTGACTTCAAAAATTATATGGCTTTTGGTCGCTATATTGGGTGCAGTATCTTTTGGGATATTGGCAGTCAGTAGAGGCGAACACGTCAATGCAGTCTGGTTAGTTTTAGCTGCGGTCTGTGTCTATAGCATTGCATACCGCTTCTACAGTTTATTTATTGCCACCAAAGTATTTGAGTTAAATGAGCGACGCTTAACGCCCGCACATCGTTTGGCTGACGGTTTAGATTATGTGCCCACCAATAAAAGTGTGTTATTTGGTCACCACTTTGCCGCGATTGCAGGTGCAGGCCCTTTAGTTGGGCCTATTCTTGCAGCACAAATGGGTTATTTACCCGGCACGATCTGGCTTTTAGTCGGGGTGGTGTTGGCAGGTGCAGTCCAAGACTTTTTGGTTTTGTTTATTTCTACACGTCGTGATGGGCGTTCTTTGGGAGAAATGGCAAAACAAGAGTTGGGTTCATTTGCTGGTGTGATTGTCATGCTGGGTGCGCTGGGCGTGATGGTGATTATTCTTGCCGTACTCGCTTTGGTTGTCGTGAAAGCTTTAACCAATAGTCCGTGGGGCGTATTTAGTATTGCAGCCACCATCCCAATTGCGATTTTCATGGGCATTTATATGCGTTTTATTCGTCCGGGGAAAATTGCTGAGGTTTCCATTATTGGTTTTGTCCTGATGATGATGGGTATTATTTATGGTGAAAATGTTGCACAGCATCCATTCTGGGGGCCTTTATTTACTTTAAGTGGCACAGAATTAACGTGGTGTTTAATTGCCTACGGTTTTATTGCTTCAGTTTTGCCAGTGTGGTTGTTATTGGCGCCACGTGATTATTTATCGACGTTCTTAAAAATTGGTGTTATAGCGGGTTTGGCTGTCGGGATTGTGTTTGCAATGCCTGAAATGAAGATGCCTGCGGTGACCCATTTTATTGATGGTACAGGGCCAGTATTTGCGGGTTCATTGTTCCCATTCTTATTTATTACCATTGCCTGCGGTGCGATTTCAGGTTTCCACGCCTTAGTGTCTTCAGGTACGACGCCAAAACTAGTCAATAACGAAAAAGACATTCGGATGATTGGTTATGGCGGCATGTTGATGGAGTCTTTCGTGGCAATCATGGCAATGATTTGTGCCACGGTGCTAGACCCAGGCGTGTACTTTGCCATTAATGCACCCACTGCAGTTTTAGGTACAACGGTGGAAAGTGCAGCAGAAGCGGTACGAAATTTAGGCTTTGTAGTGACTCCTGAGGCTTTAACCATTTTGGCAAAAGAAGTCGGTGAAAGCTCGATTCTGTCACGTACGGGTGGTGCGCCAACGTTTGCAATTGGTATGGCACATATCATCACCGAGATTTTTAATAACCGCTCAATGATGGCATTCTGGTATCACTTTGCCATTTTATTTGAAGCCTTATTTATTTTAACTGCAGTAGATGCAGGCACACGTGCTTGCCGTTTTATGGTGCAAGATACTGTAGGTATTGTTATTCCTGCAGTGAAAAATTCACATAACTTCTTTGGTAACTTGCTTGGCACAGCAGTTGCGGTGGCTGGTTGGAGCTTCTTCGTCTATCAAGGCGTGGTCGATCCTTTAGGCGGTATTAATAGCTTATGGCCTCTATTTGGTATTGGTAACCAAATTTTGGCAGCGATGGCGCTCATTTTAGGTACAGTGATTCTGTTTAAAATGAAAAAAGAAAAATATGTTTGGGTGACGATTATCCCTACAGTTTTCTTGTTCATTACTTCAATGACTGCAGGTTGGCAAAAGATTTTCCACGACAATCCCAAAATTGGTTTCTTGGCGCAAGCAGATCGTTTCAATGCTGCAATTCAACGCAATGAAATTTTAGCACCTGCAAAAACAGTGACTGAAATGCAAACCATTGTCATGTCCAATCAAATTAATGCCGTGTTATGTGGTTTCTTTATGATTGTGGCATTTGTGATGTTGTTCGCTGCCATTGGGGTGATTCGTCGTGCCTTGGCAAGTCCAACACCAACTGTACATGAAGCTGAAGCGATTTATCGTGATCCTGAAACGATTCAGCCGAATAGTGGTCATTAGGAGTGAGCACATGATTAAGCTTAAATTTGCCCAACAGGGTAAAACGGTGATTTACAACATCATTAAAATGACCATCATGTCGCAAAAGGATTTGATTCTGAATCCGAAAAACTGGTCGCGTATCGCTACTTTATGGCAGCGTTTGCAACAAAGTTTTCGTTTAATGGTGGGTGTACCTGATTATCAGAACTATTTGGAACACATGCGTAAGCATCATCCAGATTTAGAAGCCATGGATCCGAAGACTTTTTATCGTTACTGTGTCGATGCGCGTTATCCATCGGCAAAAGGTGGTTTGAAAAAGTGTCCGTGTTAATCCCGTATCACCATGGAAATGTATAGAGATAAGAGCTGTTTAAAACTTACTTTTTAGGCAGTTTAGAATATCTTGAGGATTTCTTTGGAAATTTAGCAAAACGGTGTATGTTTAAACATGCGCCGTTTTTTATTGGGGATAAGGGGATTTACTGTGATTTGGGGTACAGAAAAAGTTCAAAAACAACAACTGACGCAAGCGCAGCAACAGCTCAATGCACAGATTGAATCTTATGCGGGTAAAATTCAGGCTTTTTTGACTGAAATTAATACCATTATTTTAGATAAAGAACAGCAGACCAAATTGGCCTTAAGTTGTTTGTTGGCAGGCGGGCATGTGCTTTTTGAAGATTTACCCGGATTAGGTAAAACCACCTTATCGAGTGCTTTATCGCACTTGGCGGGTCTGCAATTTCAGCGTATTCAGTTTACCAATGACATGCTGGCCAGTGATGTGATTGGCGTGAATATGTTTAATCAAAAAGAACATCAATTTGAGTTTAAGCAAGGCCCTATTTTTACCCAAATTTTATTGGCAGATGAAATTAACCGTTGTTCGCCTAAAACCCAAAGTGCCTTGTTGGAAGCGATGGAAGAAGGCGCGGTTACGGTGGATGGTGTGCGTTATAGCTTGCCGCAACCTTTTTGGGTGATTGCCACACAAAATCCACTGTTTCAAAGTGGTACTTATGCGCTGCCAGAATCACAGCTTGATCGTTTTTTAATGCGTCTGTCTTTGGGTTATCCATCGCGTTTTGCTGAAAAAATGTTGCTGCAACAAAACTCCAGACATGCGCTGATTGCCAGTTTGGCCCATATTTTTACTGAAACAGAAATTTTAAATTTACAGCAATTGGTCACGGAAATTTATGTGTCAGATACCGCGCTAGATTACTTACTCGACTTAGCCACAGAAACCCGTAAAGCGCGTCACGGATTATCTACCCGTGGTGTTTTGGCATTGAAAAAAGCAGCACAAGCACATGCTCTAATTGAGCAACGTAGTTTTGTCACTGCCGATGATATTCAAGCGGTATTTGTGGCAGTTGCTGCACATCGTATTGGATTGAGTGAGGCAGAAACTTTGTATGTGATGCAACAGGTTAAAGTGAGTTAGTACACGCATGTTTAAGCAGGCATGGCAAAACTGGATCAAGACACGTTTTAAATTTGATCGACACAAGGCCTTAAAACAAAAAGATATTTTGGTTTTTATTTACCAACAGGGCTATCTGTATTTAGTGCTGATTTTGATCACGTTTATTGCAGGCGTGAATTATGGCAATAACCTGATTTTAGGCTTTTGCTTTTTGATCAGTGCCATTTTATGTATCAGTTTTTATTTGACCTTTAAGCAGCTGCATGAATTAGAGATTGAAATTGTGACCACCGAAGTTGGGCAAGTAGGTGAAGTATTGCAATTACAATTGCATTTCAAACAAGAGGTCGCGCAGGCACGCTATTTATGGATTAAAGCCGATCATCAATTAGAAAAGGTTCTTATTCAAGACACTCAGCAGCAGTATGTGTTGACATTTTTTGCAGCGCAACGTGGGCAGTTTCATTATCCTTATTTACACATTTATTCGGTTTATCCTTTTGGCTTGGTACGTGCGTGGACTTATTTGAATTTGTCACGTACCGCGTGGGTGGCACCCAAAGCCGCCATGTATAGCGCAGAGAATAAACAGCATCAACACAGCTTTCAACCCGATTTAGACGAGTTTCGTGAGCTGCGTGATTTTCAATTGGGCGATTCCTTACAAGCCGTGTCGTGGAAGCAAGCGGCACGCGGTCAGGGCTTATATGTCAAAGTTTTTGAACAATATCAGGATCAACAGAGTATCGACATTCACTATGAACACATGCCTGCACCGACCCACGAAGAAAAACTAAGTTTGATGATGGGCTTAGTTGAACAATGTGAACAACAACAGTTGAATTATGCGATGTTTTTGCCGCATGCGACCCTTGAAAAAGGCGTAGGCGAGCGGCAGTTGAAACAGGCAAAAATTCTTTTGGCACAGGCTTGATGATCATGCACAATTCGATTCAGCAATCTATTCTGCTTAGCCTGATCTTAATTTTGGCTGCTCACATGCTGTTTAGCCCTGTGGCATTGAGTGTCATTTTCGGACTCATGTTGTTGCTGTTGTATCTTCACTATAAAAACAAGACAGCGCGTATTTCTAAAGTTTGGACTTATGGATTGACCTGTTGTGCCTTAGCCAGCATTTATTTGAGTTATAAAAGCCTGATTGGTGTAGAGGCAGGGGTTGCCTTATTAAGCACCTTTTTGTTTGCCAAAGCTTTAGAAAGTCATACTCAGCGCGACCTGATTATTTTATTTAATTTTGCGCTTTTTGTGAGCGCCAGTTCATTTTTATACAGCCAGAGCATGTGGATGACCGTGTTGGTTATTCTATGTTTAATCAGTTGTTTAATTGGGTTATATCGGATTCAAAAAAGTGCATTTTCAGATTATGCGTCGCGTCATTCGAGCAGGCAAGATGCAAAGCATGACCTTAAAAATGTCGCCAAGTTTATCGCATACGCTTTGCCATTCTTTTTATTATTGTTTTTATTCTTTCCACGTTTACCGCCATTGTGGCATGTACCTATTCCTGATGCCAAAGGCGTGACAGGTATTAGTGACACGATGTCACCGGGCGATATTGCCGAATTATCACAATCTTCTGCTTTGGCATTTCGTATTGTGGGGAATATGCAGCAACTGCCGCCACGTTCAAAACTATATTGGCGGGCGATGGTACTGGATCAATATGATGGTCGCACATGGACAAGCAATTTTAGCAATCAACAACCCGTTCAGGCAGCACAATTACAGCCAGAGCAAGTCGATTTTCAGTATCAATATATTGCAGCAGACCCACGTGCACAGTGGATTATGGCGCTGGAAAAATCTGTACCGAATCAACACGGTTATGTATTACGCCGTGATTGGAGTATGGTGCCACAGCGTCAAAATGGTCGGATTCAACCGATTGCTTTGCAGTGGGTTGGGGAATCCGCACGTATTCAAGGGGATGATGCACAGAACGAGCGTTATCGACGCTTTAGCCAGCGTTTAAATGTTCAGGTACAGACGCAATCTGACCCAAAAGCTCAGCAATTTGCCCTGCAGATGTTTGCTCAAAGTCAGCAACAACCTGAACGCTACGTGCAGAATGTATTGCAGTGGTATCGCAATAATGGCTTTAGTTATACCTTAAAACCTGGAATGCTCGGACAAAACCGAGTCGATGAATTCTTGTTTCAGAGTAAGCAAGGTTTTTGTGAACATTATGCCTCAAGTTTTGCCTTATTGATGCGTTATGTCGGGATTCCAGCGCATGTAGTCGTGGGCTATCAGGGTGGGGAACTTGCACCCGATGGACAAAGCTGGGAAGTACGACAGCAAGATGCACATGCTTGGACAGAAGTGTTGCTCAATCAACAATGGGTACGCATAGACCCGACAGCCATCATTGCACCTCAACGTATAGATGATGGTATGCAAAACCTAATGGCAGATGATCGGGCCGTTTTGGGTGCTGACACACAAATGTGGCAATACCAACATTCTAATTTTATTCGTTCTTTACGGGTGTGGAGTGATTATGCAAGTTATCAATGGCAAAGCAAGGTCGTGGGTTATGATGCCGAGTCACAGCGTCACTGGTTTGGACGCTTAGGGCTGCACTCAAACTATGCTTTGGCAGCGGTGTTGGTTTCAAGTATTCTCATGATCTTAGCAGGGTATTTTGGCTGGATTTTTTGGAAAAAACGTCAGCAAGGTTCTCGCATAAATCGTGCCTTAGACAAATTTTCTAAAAGATTGCCTGCTCAGTTGCAAAAACAGGATGCAGAAACAGTGAGTGTGTGGATGCAGCGTTTAGCAGCGCAGGTAGATGCAAATGAACAAGAGGCATTTAAGCGTTTAGGCGTGTGCTATCAACAATATTCTTATGCGCCTGAACATGACCGTGTTTCAGAGCAGGTGTTTTTTGATTTGCTTAAAACTTGCTCGGATGTGTTGAAAAAACACAGAAAGGACTTGTCTTAAAAATCAAAACTGAATATGATGCGAAGCACTTTAGGCGTATAGCTCAGTTGGTTAGAGCGCTACGTTGACATCGTAGAGGTCTCCAGTTCGAGTCTGGATATGCCTACCAATACATTAAAATTATATGTTGTTACATAACTTCATATAAGTAATAAAGCTCTGAATTATAACGATTTAGGGCTTTTTTATTGCTTTTCTAAAAGATACATAAATTCGCTTATAGTTTAAAAATATGTACACAGTGGTGTACACATGTAAGTTTTCGGCTTATTTTGCACTAATTGGTTTTTATTTTGCACTAGAGCTTTGAAGCCTCTTTCCACATTTCATTTGTGCACTGATTCGTGAGCGAGAACATGGCACCATTGAGCATTTAATGGTTATGCCAGTCACGGTTTTTGAAATTATGCTGGCAAAGGTTTTATCGATGAGCCTTGTGGTGCTTTTAGCAGCTTTTTTAGGCTTAAAAGTAGTGGTGCAGGGGGCATTGCAGGTACCCATAGAAGGAGGTTTGTTGTTGTTTTTCTTTGGAGCCTTGCTGACCTTATTTGCAACAACCTCAATGGGTATATACATGGCAACCGTGTCTAAATCGATGCCGCAATTTGGTTTGCTGATGATGCTTATTTTGATTCCCTTGCAAATGCTGTCTGGGGCAAGTACACCAAGAGAAAGCATGCCAGAAATCATTCAAAATATCATGCTGATTGCACCGACAACGCATTTTGTAACATTGGCTCAAGCAATTTTATACCGAAATGCAGGATTGGATGTGGTCTGGCCTTCGTTTCTATGGCTAATCGCAATTGCAACAATTTTTTTCTATGTATCTTGGAAACGCTTTAAAAATACCATCCATACAATGGCTTAATGTGATGAATTAAGTTTGATGGTTGAAGCAAAAATTTTGATTAAGGTGTATTAAAAGTTACACTAGGCATAATTTTTGCTAATATGTATGAAAATTGTTCAATAAAAGTAAATGACATGAAACACATTCTTGTACCAGTTTTGGTGGTGTTGGTCGTTTTATTAGGTTATCTCGTTTACTTGGAAGAGGAAACGCGAAAGCAGACAGAACTGAACCAAGTTTTGACTGAATCTGCAAATTTATCGCTAGAAAAAACAGAAGCGGCTACACCACAGATTTTGCAAGTCACAGAATAAGCGTAGAAATCTCTAACATGTTGTGTGGTAATTGCTTTATTCATCACACTTTTGTGTGCTTCACTTTATCGTAAAATTTTATCTTTAATTCAAAAAACTAGAATTTTTAAAAAATCCCTATGGTATAATTTGCCAATTGAAACTGCTTCATCACAACTCAATTGCATTACTTTTGAGAGTGGTTGAAGTAAAAAAAGATGAACAAAGCTGCATAAAATTTATGCGGCTTTTTTATTTAGCATTCCGAAATTTTGATTTTGATAAAATCAAATGCTTGATTGTGAATTAAGTTTATCTCTTTTGTGTAATTTCACATGCTTATTGGGCAAATCTATTGTTGCAACTAACACAGGCTTTTAAGTGCTGACTTAAAATTCAGTCATACTGCAAATTCAGTTTATTTACAGGGGCTAGGTCATGACGACTCCTAATCCATCCTCAGCGGGAATGCTTGAGCGCTTATTCAAATTAAGCGAAAACAAGACCACATTCCGTACCGAGATTTTGGCGGGTGTAACCACCTTCTTAACCATGTGTTACATCATTATTGTCAATCCAATGATTTTATCTGAAACAGGAATGGATCATGGAGCTGTCTTTGTCGCCACCTGTTTAGCCGCAGCTATTGGCTGCTTGGTGATGGGAATTGTTGCCAATTACCCAATCGCACTCGCACCAGGCATGGGGCTAAACGCCTATTTCACTTACTCGGTTTGTTTAGGCATGGGTGTGCCTTGGCAAACGGCTTTGGCTGCAGTTTTTGTATCAGGGATTATTTTCATTGCCATTAGCATGTTTAAAATCCGTGAAGCCATTGTTAATGCCATTCCCATGTCATTAAAACTAGCCATTGGCGGTGGTATTGGTTTATTCCTAGCTTTAATCGCCCTAAAAAATGCAGGTGTTATTGTTGATAATCCTGCGACTTTGGTGGGCTTGGGTGACTTAAAACAACCATCAGTACTGTTAGCGCTACTTGGCTTTTTAATGGTTGTAGTAATGCATCACTTTAAAGTACGTGGTGCAATTATCATCAGTATTTTGGTGCTGACTGCTATTTCAACAGCTTTAGGTTTAAGCGAATTTAAAGGTGTGGTTGGTGAAATTCCATCTATTGCACCTACTTTTATGCAAATGGACTTTGAAGGTCTATTTACAGCAAGTTTAATTGGCGTAATTTTCGTATTTTTCTTAGTCGATTTATTCGACTCTACAGGTACTTTAGTGGGTGTTTCACACCGTGCAGGCTTGTTGCAAGATGGTAAATTACCCCGTTTGAAAAAAGCACTTTTTGCCGATTCTTCTGCAATTGTTGCAGGTGCGGCATTGGGTACATCTTCAACAACGCCGTATATTGAATCATCTGCAGGTGTTGCAGCGGGTGGTCGTACAGGCTTAACCGCAGTGATTGTTGGCTTGTTGTTTATTGCCTGTTTGTTCTTGGCACCACTTGCGCAATCGGTACCAGGTTTTGCGACTGCACCTGCCTTGTTATTTGTGGGTGTGTTGATGATTCAAGGCATTGTGCATATTGATTGGGATGACATCACCGAAGCCGTGCCTGCATTCTTAACAGTCGTGTTCATGCCATTTACTTATTCTATTGCCGATGGCATCGCTATGGGCTTTATTAGCTATGCGCTGATTAAACTACTCACTGGCAAAGCCAAGTCTGTACCTTATATGGTGTGGATTATTGCTGCACTTTGGGCATTAAAATTTGCCATGTTTGGCGGTTAATATTCTTAAACTGAAAAGGGGTGTAAACTCAGTTTGCACCCTTTTTTATTTTGATCAATTTTTTAAAATTCTCCCATAAAATAGCAAAAAGGACAGAACATGAATCAACTTGAGCTAATCTGTGCATTACCTAAAGCAGAATTGCATGTGCATATTGAAGGTACTTTTGAACCTGAATTGATGTTTGCCATTGCGCAGCGCAACCAAATAGACATCCCTTATCAGTCCGTAGAAGAAGTCAAACAAGCCTATAACTTTCATAACTTGCAGTCTTTTTTAGATATTTATTATGCAGGCGCACAAGTGTTGGTGCATGAGCAAGATTTTTACGATTTGGCTTGGGCATATTTTGAAAAATGTGTTGAAGACCGTGTGGTACATACCGAAATGTTTTTTGATCCGCAAACCCATACCGAGCGTGGTGTGGCATTTGCAACCGTGATTAATGGCTTACAACGTGCTTGTGATGATGCGCAAACAAAATTAGGCATCAGTTCAAATTTAATTATGTGTTTCTTGCGTCATTTAAGCGAAGATGCAGCATTTGCCACACTTGAACAGGCTTTGCCTTATAAAGATCAAATTATCGCAGTGGGTTTGGACTCAAGCGAAGTTGGACATCCACCTTCAAAGTTTGAACGTGTCTTTGCCAAAGCACGTGAAGCAGGCTTTTTAGTCGTGGCACATGCAGGCGAAGAAGGGCCAGCCGAATATGTTTGGGAAGCATTAGATTTACTGAAAGTAAACCGTATTGATCATGGTGTGCGTTCTGAAGAAGATCCTGTATTAATGCAACGTCTAATTGCAGAGAAAATGCCGCTCACGGTCTGTCCATTGAGTAATTTAAAGCTATGCGTAGTGGATGATATGGCACAGCACAACATCCGCCGTTTATTGCAGCAGGGTGTTAAAGTGACAGTTAATTCAGATGATCCATCTTATTTTGGTGGTTATATGAATGATAACTTTGTTGCTATTAGCCAAGCTTTAGATTTAAGCAATGCTGAATTAAAACAATTGGCGGTTAATTCTTTTGAAGCTTCATTTATTTCGGCTGAAGAAAAGCAAAAATGGATTGAGCAAATTCAAGCATTGGGATGAGTTAAACTGAATTTAGATTAGCTTAGACTACAAAAAAGCAGCTTAATTTAAGCTGCTTTTTTGTGGGAGAACGATTTGAATCGCTTTAAACTCAAGCTTTAAAAATTATTTACCTTGTTGCGTCATACTACGCAATACATCGTCTTTATCTATAAAGTGATGTTTAAGTGCTGCAAGCATATGCCCAACCACCATTGCCCCTGCAAACCATGACAAATAAGTATGCACAGGTTTAACAATTGCTAATAGTTCGGGGTTCTTATCCACCAAGGCTGGAATTTCAAATAAATACAGCACAGGCACAGGTTTACCCACGCTCCAGCTAAACAAACAGCCCGTAATTGGAATCGCAATCAGCATAAAATACAGCCCTAGATGCCCTAAATGCCCTAAATGCGCTAATGTTTTCATCAACGGTGACATGCTGTTAGGCAGTTGCGGTGCAGGGTGGGTATAACGCCAAAATAAACGAATTACCAATAAAAATATAATTGGTGTGGCGACATTTTTATGCAGGGTAATCACATCACCTTTGAAGCTGCCATCGGCTTCATAGCTTAAAAAGTTGCCACTAAAAAAACCGATTGCCCATGCGGCAATAAAAATAATCGCCATGAGCCAATGTAAAACTTGTGCGGTACGGGTGTAATATGAAGTGGAACTGTTCATGTTGTATTTCAGGCGAATAGTGTGCTTGCATGCTAAACAACAGCATGTAGCGAAAAAAGTATCCACCTGCAACGGAGTGTTGAAAATCTGCGACGCTGCAAAAAAATAGCGTTCTTGAGGGAACGAGCATATTTTTTGCTGCTATTGCGTTATGAGTCAGTCATTTAGAATGACTAATTTCCTGCCTCATGCTTTATATCGGCTAAAAAACGTTGCGAGATATATCTCTCATGTCGCAAACATAGAAGAATTATCAACAGCCTCTAGCCTAAGCACTTGAATGTAGAAATTGCAAAAAGCTATTCCTTCGCCAAACAAGTTTAGGCACAATAGCGGCATTGTTTCACCCAAATGACTTGAATATTAAATACAGGAAATATCCATGAAAAAACTACTCGCTGTATTGGCACCTATCGCTTTGGTTTTATCTGCATGTACCACCACTACAGGTACTACTACAGGAACGACAACTGCACCGACAGCAACTCAACAATTGGGTATGGCGGCGATTAAAATTGCAATTAATGCCAAGTGTGTGACTGAATTAAACAACATTCCTGCATGGCACACTGCGACACGTGTTATGACACCAACGCAAAAGCAAAATGTTCAAGCGGAAATTTGTGGTTGTGTCAGTGAAAAAGCACCACAAAACGTGACTGCAGTAGATTTAGCCACTGCAGCAATTGACCCTGCTGCACGTGCAACGATTGTGAGCAATGCAGTATCAAGAACCATTAATGCATGTGTGGCAGAAGCAGTAAGATAAGTTTACTGATTCTGTAAAATTAAAGATGGTGCGTGTTGATTCGCATCGTAAGATAGGCTGAAGATTTCAGCCTATTTTTTCTGGAAAAAGATGATGAAAATTGCAGGTGTAGATGAAGCAGGGCGTGGGCCTTTAGTGGGTTCTGTTGTCGCTGCGGCAGTTATTTTAGATCCGAATAACCCGATTGAAGGTTTAAATGATTCTAAAAAACTGACAGAAAAAAAGCGTGAAAAGTTATTTGTTGAAATTCAGGAAAAGGCTTTGGCTTGGGCAATTGCAGAAGCATCTGCAGCCGAAATTGATGAACTGAATATTTTGCAAGCGTCGTTATTGGCGATGCGTCGTGCGGTGGAAGCCTTATCTATTCAACCTGAGCATGTCTTAGTCGATGGCAATAAAATTCCGCAGGGTTTAGCGATGTCTTGTGATGCCGTTGTTGGGGGAGATGCATTACATGCAGAGATTTCGGCAGCCAGTATTTTAGCTAAAGTGGCGCGTGACCGTGAAATGGTATTGCTTGATCAAGCATTTCCACAATTTGGTTTTGCCAAACATAAAGGTTATCCAACCAAAGCACATTTTGAAGCCATTGCACAGCATGGCGTGATTGCGGCACATCGACGTAGTTTTGCACCTGTGCGTAAAGCTTTAGAATTAATGGAAAACTCACAGTAATTTTCATGCAAAACTTGTGCTGAGTTGCCTGTAAAATAGTCTTTACATGCTTCGAATCAGCGAGCAACTCTGAAATGATGCGAGTTTTTAAAAAGCATTCAGCAGAAAAATTTAAAGCGGCAAATGAGCCGCTTTATATTCAATTACCTTAATCGTTTAACGATTAAAGTCATTTTGCGAGTAGTTATCTTCTTCAAATGAAGGTTGATAATCTTGATCTAAATGTTGCAAATGCTCATGCATGGCACGCTCGTGTTGAATACGTTGATAGATTTCTTCACGATGAACCGATACTTCTTTCGGGGCATTTACACCAATACGAACTTGGTTACCTTTGACACCAAGCACAGTCACGCTGACTTGGTCCCCAATCATTAATGTTTCTCCGACACGTCGGGTCAGAATCAGCATGTTTATCTCCTTGCAAAATGCTAAACCTGCATTGATTTTTAAAGCAATTTAAAAGTCACAACCAAATAAAAACCAGTAAATTTTAACGGAACGTATCATTATTTATTTTATAAGATACAGCGCTGCCAAAATTTATGAAAGCATGTTGCTCAATATAACAGAGCCACTATAAAAAAAACTATAGTGGCTCTATTTTTTTGTACTTTTTCGCAAAATTTGTCAGACAATTACATTTTCTGACAGGGGCGTATTAAGCGCGTGCGCTAGACTCACCGCTTTCACGATCTAGACCAAATACAGTGTGTAAAGTACGTACTGCAAGCTCTAAATAGTTTTCTTCAATAATGACTGAAATTTTAATTTCAGAAGTAGAAATCATTAGAATGTTGATGCCTTCATCTGCAAGTGCAGTAAACATTTTGCTTGCAACACCTGCGTGTGAACGCATACCTACACCTACGATAGATACTTTCACGATGTCACCACGTGTAGCGACTTCACGTGCACCAATTTCTTTGGCAGTTGCTTCAAGAATTGATTTTGCTTTGGCAAGTTCGCCACGGTTTACAGTAAAAGTAAAGTCGGTAGTACCATCTTCTTCTACGTTTTGGATGATCATGTCAACTTCAACATTGGCAGCGCCAATAGGTGACAAGATTTTAGATGCAATACCTGGCTCATCAGGCACACCTAAAATAGTTAATTTTGCTTCGTCACGGTTAAACGCGATACCTGAGATGATAGGTTGTTCCATGTTGTCTTCCAATTCAGTAGTAATGAGTGTGCCGACATTTTGTTTAAAATCTTCGTCGAATGCGCCATCATTGTCATTATCAAAACTTGATAATACACGTAAAGGTACTTGGTATTTACCTGCAAATTCAACCGCACGAATTTGCAATACTTTAGAACCTAAAGAAGCCATTTCTAGCATTTCTTCAAAAGAAATACGATCTACTTTTTTGGCTTTTGGTGCAACGCGTGGGTCTGTGGTGTAAACGCCATCTACGTCAGTGTAAATTTGACATTCATCGGCTTTCAATGCAGCAGCAAGTGCAACGCCAGAAGTATCAGAACCACCACGACCTAAAGTAGTGGTGTTACCTTCAGCATCAAAACCTTGGAAACCAGCAACCACAATCACACGGCCTGCGTCTAGGTTTTCAGTTAACACGTCAGTATTAATCGCTTCAATACGTGCTTTGGTAAATGCGCTGTCAGTTTGAATACCAACTTGGCGACCAGTTAGTGATTTTGCCGCAACGCCAATAGAATTCAGCGCCATCGCTAACATCGAAATCGTCACCTGTTCGCCTGTAGACACCATTTGGTCTAATTCACGCGGATCAGGGGTTTCGGTAATGGCTTTCGCGAGAGCGAGTAGGCGATTGGTTTCGCCACTCATGGCAGAAACGACAACCACTACTTTGTGGCCATGATCATGCCAGCGCTTCACACGACGAGCAACATTTAAAATGCGCTCGGGAGTACCCATTGAGGTACCGCCATATTTTTGAACGATTAGTGCCATAGTTGTTCCATATAAGCCATGACCCTGAATTTACCTGCTCAGGGTCAGTTACACAAAAAGTGAGATTATTTTGCCGCAAGCCAAGCAGTTAAACCTGCCATCACCGTTGCAAAGTTCTCGTTAAGTGGCGCGCCACCTTGTGCCAAATCAGGTTTACCACCACCTTTACCACCTAGTTCTGTAGCCAAGTGTTTGATGATGTCTCCTGCTTTAATCGTAGCAGTAAAGTCTGGTGCAACAGAAGCGATTAAGCTGACTTTATCGCCTTCTACACCTGCAAGTACAATCACTGCTTGGTCGAGTTTGGATTTTACACCGTCGTGCAAATTACGCAGTGATTTTGCATCCATATTTTGTACAGTGGTAATGAGCGTGGTACGTCCAGCAAGTTCTTGTACTTGACTTAAAAGTTCAGCTGCTTGGAAGTGCGCTAATTTTTGATTGAGCTGTTCAATCTGCTTTTGAAGGCTAGATGCTGTATCGACCAATGTATTCACTTTTTCTAAAGTTTGGTCTTTTTGTGCTTTCAACAAAGCATTGATGCTGTTGATATCGCGTTCAGTTTTTTGAACGGCTTCAACGGCTTTGCTGCCTGTAATTGCTTCAATACGACGTACACCAGCTGCAACACCACCTTCAGAGATGATTTTGAACAGACCAATATCACCTGTACGTTTCACGTGAATACCGCCACAAAGTTCAATGGAGAAGTTTTTATCTTCAATGATTGAACCCATAGAAAGTACGCGAACTTCATCGCCATACTTTTCACCAAATAGCATCATTGCGCCTTTGGCTTTGGCTGCTTCAATATCCAGTAATTCAGTAGAAACTGCGGTATTGGCAATGACTTCTGCATTTACCAAACGCTCAATTTCTTGCAATTGTTCAAATGACACAGGTTGGTCATTGGCAAAGTCAAAACGTAAAATATCAGAAGCAACCAACGAACCTTTTTGCTGTACGTGTGCACCTAAAACTTGACGTAGGGCAGCGTGCAATAAGTGTGTTGCAGAGTGGTTGCGTGCAGTAGCTTCGCGGATGTCTGCTTTTACAATCGCTTCCACCGCTTGCGCAGCTTTTAAACTGCCCATGGTGACAATACCTTGATGAACAAAGGCACCGCCAGATTTTTTGGTGTCTTGAACTTCAAAAATACCTGTTTCGTTTTTGAATAGACCTGTATCGCCAATTTGACCACCGCTTTCTGCATAGAATGGGGTTTGGTTAAGTACGATTAAAGCTTCATCGCCTTCAACCACTTCATCGACTTGTTCGCCATCTTTATAAATAGCCACAATTTGACCCTGACCAGTTGTTGAGTCATAGCCATCAAATTGAGTTTCACCTTCAACTTTTACAATTGAGTTGTAGTCAACTGCAAATTTACCTGCATCGCGTGCACGTTGACGTTGCGCTGCCATTTCAACTTCAAAGCCTGCTTCGTCAATGGTCAAGTCGCGCTCACGTGCAATGTCTGCTGTTAAATCTGTTGGGAAGCCATAAGTGTCATATAGTTTAAATACTACTTCACCAGGAATGACTGAGCCTTTAAGCTGTGCCAATTCACCCTCAAGCAATTTCAAACCTTGCTCAAGCGTTTTGGCAAATTGTTCTTCTTCTTTTAGAAGTTGCGCTTCAATACGCGCTTGTTGTGCTGCAAGTTCAGGATAGGCCTGACCCATCACCTCAATTAAAGGCTGAAGCATTTTGTGGAAGAATGAACCTGTTGCGCCAAGCTTGTTGCCGTGACGTACTGCACGACGAATAATACGACGCAATACATAACCACGACCTTCATTCGATGGATTCACGCCATCGGCAATTAGGAAGCAGCAAGAACGAGCGTGGTCAGCAACTACTTTGAGTGAAGCAGGGTAGTCTACAGGCTTGCCAGTTTGCTGTGCAGTTACTTCAAGAGCAGTCGTGTCTAAACCAATGATTTCAGCAGCAGCTTTTAACAGGTTCTGGAACAGGTCGATTTCATAGTTTGAGTTCACGTGTTGCAGAACGGCAGAAATACGCTCAAGGCCCATACCTGTATCTACAGAAGGTGCTGGAAGAGGGTGTAATACGCCATCTGCAGTGCGGTTGAACTGCATGAATACGTTGTTCCAAATTTCAATGAAACGGTCGCCATCTTCTTCAGGCGTACCTGGTAAGCCACCCCAGATATGATCGCCATGATCATAGAAAATTTCAGAACAAGGGCCGCAAGGACCTGTATCACCCATTGCCCAGAAGTTGTCTGAAGCATATTGGCCACCTTTGTTATCGCCAATACGGATAATACGAGAAGCATCTAAACCAATTTCTTTGTTCCAGATGTCAAATGCTTCATCATCGGTGTGGTAAACCGTGGCATATAAACGGTCTTTTGGTAGAGCTAACCATTGTTCACTGGTTAAAAATTCCCAAGCAAATTTAATTGCATCACGTTTGAAATAATCACCAAACGAGAAGTTACCCAACATTTCAAAGAAAGTATGGTGACGTGCGGTATAACCCACATTGTCTAAATCGTTATGTTTACCGCCTGCACGCACACATTTTTGTGACGATACAGCACGTACATAATCACGTTTTTCTAACCCAAGGAAACAGTCTTTAAACTGGTTCATACCTGCATTGGTAAATAACAGGGTTGGGTCATTGGCGGGTACTAGAGAACTCGATGCGACACGTGTATGCCCTTGCGATTCAAAGTAACGCAAAAATGCTTCACGAATTTCAGCTGATGTCATAAAACGAGTACTCACAACCAAGTCACTCCATAATTTCCGATTGGGCTAAACGCAAGACAGTCTGACAAAAATAATTCTTTTGCTGTCATGCAGGCTTAAAATTTTAAAAACGCCAAATTATAACGGAAAAAGCCACTATCACCAATCATTTTAGTGTGAATAGATGACAATTCTGACGCAAACTTGGTTGCGATTACGCAGAATAAATCTTTGCAATAGAAGATGATGAACATTTACATTCAAAATAAGCGTTTACTGTAGGTCACGGAGTAGGCCGAACTGCCATAAAGTAGAATACAAAATTTAAGAAAACGTAAATGTAAGCTAGAAAGTCAAAGCTGATATTTTTGATTTGCCGAATTAAACAGCAAATTGCGTGAAAATTCGCAGAATTGATCTGATTTTTTTCAGTAAGGCCTCAAAATCTATTAACATAGTCTGTGCTTAAATTTTGATTTCATTATGAAAGGATCGGTCATGCAACGAGTGGCAATCAATGGCTTTGGTAGAATCGGGCGCAATGTGCTGCGGGCTTGGTTTGAAAATCCCAAAGACTTTCATTTTGAAATCGTCGCCATAAATGACATTGCCGATGTAGAAACCTTGGTTCATTTATTTAAATATGACAGTACCCATGGTCGTTTTAAAGGACAGGTGGAAATTAGCCTCGAAAATGAACAGATTTTTTTGAATATTTCTGCAGGTTTGGCGCAATTAAAAGTTCAGGTGTTGAATCAGGCTCAACCTGCACAGTTGCCGTGGCAAGCCTTAAATGTTGATGTGGTATTGGAATGTACAGGGTTGTTCCGTTCCCGCGAGGCGGCAACGCAGCATATTACTGCGGGCGCCAAACGTGTAATTATTGGTGCTGCACCATTCGATACTGTAGATGCTGCGATTGTTTATGGTGTCAATCATCACGAAGTCAAAAATACTGACCAAATTATTTCCAGTGTGTCTTGCACCACGCAGGCTTTAGTACCACTGGTTAAAATTATTGATGACGCTTTTGGAATTGATACCGCATTAATGACTGAAATTCATGCAGTCACAGCCGATCAAACTGTATTGGATCAGGCGCATCGCGATTTACGTCGTGCGCGTGCATCAGGACAAAATATTATTCCTACAACTTCTTCTGCCCTAGGTGCTTTAAAACAAGTCATGCCAAAAATGGCAGATCGGATTGATGGTTACTCGATTCGTGTGCCGACCATCAATGTTGCAGCCATTGATTTAACTTTTATTTCTCAGTCGCCAATTACGGTGCACAAATTGAATCAGGTGTTGTGTGCTTCGGCAGCGCATGATTATGCCGAAATTATGCAAGTGACCGATGAGCCTTTGGTATCGAGCGACTTTAACCATTCACCTTATTCTTTAATTGTCGATTTAAGTCAAACCATGGTCGTGGGTCATCAAGCCAAAGTTTTTGCGTGGTATGACAACGAGTGGGGTTATGCCAACCGTTTACTAGATTTGTGTGAATCTTTTAGTCAGCGGGCGGTGTAAGCGGCTACTTTTTAAGACATATACAAAGTGTGAAAAGCGTGTAATAGTGATGACAGATTTTACACTTCGTATTCACGGTTAATTCACTGATTGATATAACAAAGTTTGCATAGAAAATTTGAATAGAGTAGTGGCATGATGATTATTTTATTGTGGGGATTTATTTTTTTGCTGGCACTTGCTGTCATTTTTCTGATTTGGTTGCAATTTAAAAATCAGGCAGACAGCAGCAGCGACGTGCAGCATCAACAGCAAGTCGAGCAAAAAGTATTACATTTAGAAGAGCATCTAAAAAAGACGTTGGAGATTATGCAAGATTTGGCTAAAAAGATGCAGGTTCAGCAAGATGCGCTAGATAAAACCGTGCAAAAAACCGCACAGCTTGAAATGCAAAATGCTGAGTTGGTCAGTTTATTGGCAAAGGCGGTGAAATCAAATCAGGACTTTTAAATGATGGCTTTGAAAGATGTGGTGTATTCATATTTTTTACCGCATATTTCAGAAAAAGTCAGGTGCATGAGCAAAAGTATCATGCTAAACTAGGAGAAATCGGGTGTGCTCCCGATTTTTTTATGCGGATTCGTTCCGCGCAAACAAGAATTTAGGTTTACAACATGCCCATTTCAGAGACATGGTTATTACCTGATGGTGTAGCTGATGTATTACCAGAACAAGCGCAAGTGATTGAAAGCTTGCGTCGTAAGTCACTGGATTTCCTCGCATCTCGAGGTTATCAGTTGGTGTACACGCCATTCATAGAATACATTGAATCTCTATCTTCTCTTTCAGAATCGAATCAAGATTTAGACCTTGCCACATTTAAAGTGATCGACCAACTTTCAGGTCGTTTGCTGGGTGTTCGTGCCGATATGACACCACAAGTGGCACGTATTGATGCGCATGTACATCCTGTAGATGGCATTGCACGTTACTGCTATGCAGGTACGGTTTTACATACCAAACCACAAGGTTTTAATACCACACGTGCACCATTGCAATTGGGTGCAGAGTTATTTGGTTCAGACAGCATTGATGCCGATGTAGAAATGGTTGATCTGATGCTCAGCTTGCTAAAAGAAGCAGGTTTGGCAGAAGGTGTGCATTTAGACTTGGGTCATGTCGGCTTGTTCCGTAGCTTGGTTAAACAAGCAGAATTAAGCAAAGCCACTGAACGTCAATTGTCAGATTTATATCAGCGTAAAGCATTGCCTGAATTGGCAGAATTTACCCAAGATTTAAATTTCGGTTCAGATTTTTATGCTTTAGGTCGCTATGCCAGTGATTTAACCGCTTTGCAGGCTCATTTAAGTGCTGATGTGTTGGAAAATACCGAATTTAAGCAAGCGTTTGAAGCCGTGAAAGCAACACAAGCTGAAATTCAGGCACGTTGGCCAAACTTGCATATTGGTATTGATGTGGTTGAGCTGCGTTCTTATCACTATCACACAGGTTTAATGTATGCAGTGTATGCGCCAAATCGTGCTGCACCATTGGCACAAGGCGGTCGTTATGATGGCATTGGTCAGCATTTCGGACGTGCGCGCCCTGCAACAGGTTTCTCTTGTGACTTGTTTGTATTAAGTGCAGGTCGTTTTGAATCATCGTCTGTTGTTGTTGCGCCTAAAGGCTCACAACCTGATTTAATCGCGGCTATCCAAAACACACGTGCGCAAGGCTTTAGTGTAATTCAATTGTTGGGTAATGATGATTTAAACTCGGTTCCATACGCAACGCACCAATTGGTTCTTGCAAATGGTGAGTGGACAGTCGAAAAAATTTAATCGCCAAGGCATGTTTCATGTTACAGGTCTTGGTTTTCAATTTTAACAGCATGATGTAATGAGGCTATTATGGGCAAGAATGTTGTGGTACTTGGTACCCAATGGGGCGACGAAGGTAAAGGTAAGATCGTCGACCTGCTCACAGATCAGGCGGCGGCAGTCGTTCGTTATCAAGGCGGACACAACGCAGGCCATACTCTCGTGGTTGGTGGTAAGAAAACTGTATTACACCTCATTCCATCAGGTATTTTACGTGAAAACGTACTGTGCTTAATTGGTAATGGTGTAGTACTTTCTCCTGAAGCACTCATTAAAGAAATGGGTATTTTGGAACAAGAAGGCGTGCCAGTGAAAGAGCGTTTACGTATTTCACCAAACTGTCCGCTTATTTTGCCGAACCACATTGCACTTGACCAAGCACGTGAGAAAAAACGTGGTAATGCCAAAATTGGTACAACAGGTCGTGGTATTGGCCCAGCTTATGAAGACAAGGTTGCACGTCGTGCGATTCGTGTTGCTGACTTGGTTCGTGGCGGTGAAGCACTACGCGCTCAATTGACTGAATTATTGGACTATCACAACTTCCAATTGACACAATACTACGGTGTTGAAGCAGTTCAGTTAGATGAAGTTTTAGCGCTATGTGACCAATGGCGTGAAGTGATTGCACCATTAGTGGTTGATGTAACGACTGAAATTCATAATTACCGTAAAAACGGTGACAACATTATGTTTGAAGGTGCGCAAGGTTCATTACTTGATGTTGACCACGGTACTTATCCGTATGTGACTTCATCGAATACAACTGCGGGCGGTGTAAGCTCTGGTTCAGGCTTAGGTCCATTACATTTAGACTACGTTTTAGGGATTACCAAAGCTTATACCACACGTGTAGGTGCAGGCCCATTCCCAACTGAGTTGGTGTATGACGCAGCAAATGACGTAGGTGATGCGATTGGTAAACACTTAGGTACAGTGGGTCACGAGTTCGGTGCTTCTACAGGTCGTCAACGTCGTTGTGGTTGGTTTGATGCCGAAATTTTACGTCGTTCAGTCGATGTAAACTCACTGTCTGGTATCTGCTTGACCAAGTTAGACGTATTGGACGGTTTAGAAGAAATCAAAATCTGCGTAGGTTATGAAAATACCGATTCAGGTTGTGTAGGTTCTTCTGATGCGCTTGCATACGAAAACTTAAAGCCAATTTATGAAACAATGCCAGGTTGGTCTGAATCAACTGTGGGTGCGACCAGTGTAGAACAATTGCCTGAAAATGCAGTGAACTACATCAAACGTCTTGAGCAGTTAATTGAATGTCCAATCGACATTATTTCTACAGGTCCAGACCGCGCAGAAACTATCGTATTACGTCATCCATTTGATGCTTAAGTCGTTGTGCTTTAGCATAGCATTTAAGCTCTGATGATGTATTCAGCCCTGTCTAAATGATGGGGCTTTTTATTGCTGTTGTTTCAGTTTCAATAGCGACTCATTTTTGGAAACATTATAGATGATGCTGAGTGAGTTGTTTTTTCAAGACTAAAGTTGCAGATGACTGGCGCTGTGCAGAGCAGGGTGGCTTGTTACAATGGCTTTAGAAAATTAAATTTAATTAAGGTTATGCAGGATGCATAAAAATATTACCAGTACGATTTTTTATTCTTTATTGTTTGCGATGGGCGGCGCACCGACCATTGCCATGATGCTGATTTTATCGCAAAAGCATGATCCGAATATTATGTATCAGGCATTTATTGGTTTAAGCGTTATTTTTGCCTGTATTTTGGTGCCACTGATTCTGATTCAAAATGCTTACCTACTCTACAAACGCAAAAATCCAGAAATGGAAGAAAAAGTAGAAGTAGTGTCTAAAATTTACTTGGGTTTAAATGTTTTCTGTTTAGTATTTTGGTTGTGTTATCAATTTCTTTACTAGGGTAGTGATTGATCGCTCAGACATACAATCTGTACACAGCTTAGGCGTTGTTTACATAAATGATATGTTTATGAAGTGATTATAGATTTAAAGCCTTGAATTGATTTCATATAATTGATTGGTATGAAGATAGCTCGCAAGGCGGAGATTATTATAATGAACAAAAAACTGATGTTAAGTTTATGTGCCGCAGGCGCAATCACAGTTTCAGGGTGTACGACTGTTGCAGACATGGCGGGTGCAGATACTGCGACCTTAAATGCAACTGCAACCAAAAGCTATAATGAAATGGTGCAAGACGCACGCAATAAAAATCAGTTAGACACAAGCTCCACCACGTATAAACGTATCAATACTGTGTTTCAGCGTTTGATTCCACATGCCAATCAAATGAACCAAACAGGTCAGCCTTTCCAGTGGCAATTGGCGGTACTTAAGTCTGATCAAGTCAATGCTTTTGTCGCACCTGGTGGTAAAGTGGTGTTCTACACTGGTATTGTGAATAAACTGAATTTAACTGATGCTGAAATTGCCGCAATTATGGGGCATGAAATGGTGCATGCTTTAGAAGAACACGCGAAAAGTAAAATTGGTGCACAGGCTTTAACCAATATTGCCTTGAACGTAGGTTTAAGTGCGGCAGGCAATAACGTTGGTCAATTGGGTGCAGCAGCAGCGCAATTGGGTACCCAAATTGGGATTGGCTTGCCATATTCACGTAATTTGGAAAGTCGTGCCGATCAGGGTGGTTTAATGCTGATGGCGCGTGCAGGTTATAACCCACAAGCTGCAATTACCCTTTGGGAAAAAATGAACAAGCTTGAAGGTGGCGGCGGTGCGTCCTTCTTATCGACTCACCCATCGAACAGTCAGCGTATTGAAGCAATGCGTAAAAACTTGCCAGCAGCACAAGCGCTATATAACCAAAGTCGTCGTTAAGATGACCTCAGCCAGTTCAACTGGTTAAGATAAAACACAAAAAAGATGCGCATGGTTTTATGCGCATCTTTTTTTATGAAGACTTTTTGACTTTAAACAGCATAAAAATGATGAGTTATTGCTGAGTTCATATTTTTAATTTCATTTTAAAGCAGTGCTTAAAATAAAATTAGGGCGCTGGATTGGGTTGTTGACGATGAATGGCTTCAATGCCTTGTAAAATTTCATCTGATAAGGTGATGTCAAAGGCATCAATATTTTCTTTGAGTTGCGCCATATTCGTCGCGCCAATAATGGTACTTGTCACAAAAAATTGCTGCTTGATAAATGCCAGCGCCAGTTGCGTCAAACTCAAGCCGTGTTGTTCTGCAAGTTGGGCGTATTGCTCGGTTGCCCATTCGCTTTGTGGATTACTGTAACGGCTAAAACGTGAATATAGCGTGACACGTGCATTGGCAGGGCGTGCGCCATGACGGAATTTACCAGTTAAATAACCAAAAGCCAAAGGTGAGTAGGCGAGTAGTCCAACACCTTCATAATGGGCGATTTCAGACATGCCAATTTCATAAGTACGATTCAGCAGGTTATATGGATTTTGTACGCTGACAAATTTACTTAATCCTAATTGTTCTGCTAAGTGTAAAAACTTCATGGTGCCCCAAGGGGTTTCATTCGACAGACCTATATAGCGAATCCGTCCTTTTTGAATTTCTTGTTGCAACGCGGTTAAGGTTTCAGCAAGGTCGGTTACTTCTTGCGTATTTTGTGCTTCTTGGTTGCCATAACCAAGTTTGCCAAAAAAGTTGGTTGGGCGTTGTGGCCAGTGCAGTTGGTATAAGTCGATATAGTCGGTTTGCAGGCGTTTTAAATTGCCATCCAGTGCAGAATGAATATCCTCTGCGTTAAAGCGGGTTTTGCCGTCTCGAATATGACTGCCGCCTTGCGAAGGGCCTGCAATTTTAGAGGCTAAAAATAATTTGTCACGTCCGCCACGTTGCTGTAACCAATTGCCAATGATGGTTTCGGTTGCACCTTGAGTTTCTACTTTTGGTGGTACGGGATACATTTCTGCGGTATCCCAAAAATATAAGCCTCGTTCTAGCGCATAATCGAGTTGTTGAAAGGCTTCTTGCTGGGTATTTTGTTCACCAAATGTCATGGTGCCTAAACAGATTTCTGGAACTAGAATGCCTGTTTTTGCCAATGGTTTAAATTGCATATTGTCTCTCGCTCAAGATTATATGTATATATTGATGTTACAAGAGCTGAAACCATTTTGCGCCACTTGTGGCTGCGAAAATTGCTACTTCATTGTAGTGACAGCAATAATGGTATTTTGATAATTGAAAATGGTAAAAAGTTAACAGCTGGTAATAAAAAAGCAAATCCGAAGATTTGCTTTTTTAATGAGCATATAGATGGTTTACTCGTCATCAAAGTTGCCATCAGTGGATTCATTTTGCTCCAAAGAAGCATCAAAAATCAGAATGGCTTTACCATCAGTTTCAATCATGCCTTGTTCTTCAAGTGTTTTTAGAACACGCCCGACCATTTCACGTGAACAGCCGACAATACGACCAATTTCTTGGCGTGTAATACGAATTTGACGACCGTTTGGCAAAATCATGGCTTCTGGTTGCGCAGAAAGATCAATCAAGCAACGTGCAATACGACCAGACACATCTATAAAGGCAAGGTCAGTTACCTTACGTGTAGTATTTTTTAAACGACGTACCAGCTGTGCAAAAACGGCATAGCTTAAGTCAGGATATTGTTTGCTGAGTTCGTGGAAGTTTTCATAAGTAATTTCTGCAATTTCACAGACATCACGAGTACGAACTTCTGCAGTACGTTGTGGATTCGATTCAAACAGACCCATTTCCCCAAAAAAGTCGCCTGGATTCAAATATGCCACAACAATTTCGCGATCATCATCTTCGCGAAGAATAATTGATACTGAACCTTTTAAAATCAAATATAACGATTTAGATTCAGTCCCCGCATCAACAATAGTTGTCCGTTTTGGATAACGGTTGATGTATGCACGTTTTAATAATGCTTTGACTGAGTCAGGCAGTTGTCCAGGGGACAATGCATCAGTGCTCAGCTGTGAAAAGTTTGAAGTCATGCTAACGGTTCCGAAAATGGATAAATAATAGATCGCACAAGACCTAGTCTGAACTTGTCACACAGTAGAGATGAAATTCCTTATCAACTCAAGTTATGTTAGTGTACAAATACCCGTGTCAATTTATAGTTTTTTTTAGGTAGTTGCAATGCAAACAAGTGTTCAGTGGTTAGAGAACGTTGCTTTTGAAGCCAAATCGGAAAGTGGTCATTCTGTAGTGATGGATGGATCCGCAGAATATGGTGGTGAAAACCGTGGTCCACGTCCTATGGAGTTAATCTTAATGGGACTTGGTGGTTGTGCTTCATTCGATATTGTGACTATTTTAAAAAAATCACGCCAAGAAGTGACGCATGTTGAATGTCAGTTAACAGCAGAACGTGCCGATAGCATCCCTGCAGTGTTCACCAAAATTCATTTGCATTTTGTGGTCAAAGGCAAGGCTGTCAAGGAAAAGCAGGTTGCGAAGGCGGTTGAACTTTCAGCAGAAAAGTACTGTTCTGCCAGTAAAATGCTATCTGATGGTGGCGTCGAAATTAGCCATGATTTTGAAATTATTGAACAAGATTAAGCTTTGACTGATAGGTCATACAATGGTTGGTATATTTTGCCAATCATTGTAACTAAATATTTCAAATGGCATAAATAACAATCAAAAGCCTTTAATTGATTGATATGCAAGTGTATGTCAATGACTCAACTAAAATAAAAAATTACCAGACTAAACTTGAAATTTACTTTAATCAGTCCAATATTATTACTGAAATCTATCTGTTAATTTTAATTAAGATTTTGAAAAATATATAAAAAATTTAATTGAAATTTACGCCTGCGTTCCCATATATCCATCAAGTACACAATTTGTTGTGAGGAATAACAAGAATGCGTTTTGAAAAGTTTACCAACCGACTACAGCAAGCTTTATCCGATGCCCAATCTCTTGCGATAGGGAAAGATCATACTGCCATTGAAGGCATTCACTTATTGGCGACTTTGCTCGAAGAAGCTTCCAATGTCAGTTTATTACAACAAGCAGGCGCAAACCTACGTGATTTGCAAAGCAAATTACAGCAAGCGATTGCTGATGCACCGACTTTGGCCAATCCAACAGGCGATATCAACTTAAGTCCAGATGCGGTTAAAGCCTTGAATTTGGCTGACAGTTTTGCCCAAAAAGCAGGTGATGAGTTCTTGTCAACCGATTGGTTGATGCTGGGTTTGACCGAAGTGGGCGCGACCAAAACACTACTGAACAGTGTAGGCGTGACCTCAGATAGTTTGCGTAGCGTGATTGACAAAATTAGAGGGGATGAAAAAGTCATGAGCAATAATCACGAAGATCAACGTGACTCACTCAATAAATATACCATCGATTTAACCGAACGTGCGTTGGCGGGCAAGCTAGACCCTGTAATTGGTCGTGATGATGAAATTCGCCGTACCGTTCAGGTGTTGTCACGCCGTACCAAAAACAACCCAGTACTCATTGGTGAACCTGGTGTGGGTAAAACTGCGATTGTTGAAGGTTTGGCTCAGCGTATTGTGAATGGTGAAGTGCCTGAAAGTTTAAAAGGTAAACGTGTTTTATCTTTAGATTTGGGCTCATTGTTGGCAGGTGCGAAATATCGCGGTGAGTTTGAAGAACGCCTAAAAGCGGTCTTAAAAGACTTGGCGAAACAAGAAGGTGAAGTCATCTTATTTATTGATGAATTACACACACTTGTGGGTGCAGGTAAAGGCGATGGTGCCATGGATGCAGGCAATATGTTGAAACCTGCATTGGCGCGTGGCGAATTGCGCTGCGTCGGTGCCACTACTTTAGATGAGTATCGTCAATATATTGAAAAAGATGCGGCTTTAGAGCGTCGTTTCCAAAAAGTATTGGTCGATGAGCCAAGTGTAGAAGACACCATTGCAATTTTACGAGGTCTGAAAGAACGCTACGAAGTGCACCACGGGGTTAAAATTTTAGATTCGGCGATTATTGCCGCCGCTAAAATGTCGCACCGTTATATCACTGACCGTCAACTTCCCGACAAGGCAATTGATTTGGTGGATGAGGCAGCGTCACGGATTAAAATGGAGCTAGATTCTAAGCCTGAAGCCTTAGATAAATTAGAGCGCCGTTTAATTCAATTAAAACTGCAACTTGAAGCCGTGAAGAAAGATGAAGATGCAGGCAGCCGTGCTGAAGTTGCACATCTGGAAAAACAAATTATTGAAGTTCAAAATGAATACAATGATTTGGAAGAAGTTTGGAAAGCGGAAAAAACCTTGGTTGAAGGCACTAAGCAAATTCAGACTCAGCTTGATCAGGCACGTATGGCATTGCAAAAAGCGCAGCGTGAAAATGACTTGGCGGAAATGTCACGTTTACAATACGGTGTGATTCCTGAGTTGGAAAAACAACTGGCACAAGATGAGTTGGTTGAAGAGAAAGAAGAACCAAAATTATTGCGTAACAAAGTTACGGACAATGAAATTGCTGAAGTCGTGAGTGCTGCAACGGGCATTCCTGTATCGAAAATGCTGCAGGGTGAACGTGAAAAATTGCTACACATGGAAGATTTCTTGCATAACCGTGTGGTGGGGCAAGATGAAGCTGTGGTGGCGGTGTCGAATGCGGTACGTCGTTCACGCGCTGGTTTGTCTGATCCTAACCGTCCAAGTGGTTCGTTCCTGTTCCTTGGCCCAACAGGGGTAGGTAAAACAGAATTGACCAAAGCGTTAGCGAACTTCTTGTTTGACAGCGATGACGCCATGATTCGGATTGATATGTCTGAATTTATGGAAAAACACTCGGTCAGCCGTTTGGTCGGTGCGCCTCCAGGCTATGTCGGTTATGAAGAAGGTGGTGTATTAACCGAAGCAGTACGTCGTAAACCGTACAGTGTGGTGCTGTTTGATGAGGTGGAAAAAGCCCATCCAGACGTATTTAACATCTTGTTGCAGGTGTTGGATGACGGACGCCTAACCGACTCGCAAGGTCGCGTGGTGGACTTTAAGAACACTGTAATTGTGATGACTTCTAACTTGGGTTCACACGAAGTACGTGAATTGGGTGACAATCCAACACGTGAAGAAGTGCGTACCGTGGTCATGGCCGCAGTTTCACAACATTTCCGCCCTGAGTTTATTAACCGTATTGATGAGTTGGTGGTGTTCCATTCACTGGAAAAAGCACAAATTCGTGGCATTGCCGATATTCAATTGGATCGTTTACGTGCGCGTTTAAGCGAACGCGACTTGAGCTTGTCGATAGACGATACTGCATTTGATCAATTGATTGAAGCAGGTTTTGACCCAGTCTACGGTGCGCGTCCATTGAAACGTGCAATTCAGCAACAAGTGGAAAACACATTGGCGCAAAAAATCCTCGCAGGTGACTTTGTTGCAGGTGATACGATTTTAATTAAAGCTGAAAATGGTCATTTGCTGTTTGAAAAAATGAAACTCAGCTAATTGGCTATGTGTAAGCAACTTTTAAGAAACCCAGCTTCGGCTGGGTTTTTTATGACTGACAATTTAGGTCACATAAGTAAAATTTTTGGTAAAAAATGACAGCTATTTTTAATATTTTGTGATGAATATTATATTTAAGTGATTTATTTGCAAAACAATTATCTTTTTTAAAGAAGATTAATTATAATTTATTGTTCAATAAGAATAGATAAATTCTGAGCAGAATCTATGTCAAAAATAGTATGGGGTGGAATGGGGGTTGCAGTGTTGGCAGGAGCTGTCACTGCAGGAAATTTATATGCAGATAAGAGCCTGCGTGAGCATTATCAACAAAATTTAAATCCTGTACCCAATGTGAGCGTCCAATATACGGACTACGACATGGGGACTTTAACAGGTACTGCCAAATGGAAAATGACCATTATTGCAGACCCATGTAATGCTAAAGAAAAACTGGTGTTTCACGGACAAGATCAAATTCAGCGGACATGGAAAGGTTACCAAATTGATTCTAAAATGAATCTGGAACAAGGGCAGGGACAATTTTCCGAGTTCTTTCAGCAGCCTCTAAATGTGACAACGCAAGTGAATTGGTTGGGTGTATCGACCACGAAATTGAGCATACCTGCTATAGAGAAAAAAGAAGCAGGACTTGAAGCTAAATTTTCTCCTATGCAGATTGAGTTTCAGGCTAAACAAAGTCAGGGGCAGCAGAAAATTGTAAATATGAGTTTTGATGTGCCTCAATTGACGGTGCTGGATCAATTTGGACATCTTCAAGTAAATGGCATGCAGTTTAAAACCAATCAGGCTTTGAATGTGCAGTCTTTAGAGCCGGGCTATTTCCAATTCAGTATTGCAGAAATGCAGCGTCAAGACCCAAAAGCAGTGGGTTCAGGCAAAATGAAAGACTTCAGTTGGCGTATGGATACTCAACTGCATGAGCGCACGGTAGATATTCAATCGAAATTTAAAATTGCCGAGTTAGGTTTAAATAATGTGCCTGCCATGCAAGACCTGCAAGTGAATTGGGATGTTAAAAACTTGCAGCGCAGTAAAATGCAGACGTTTCTTGATATTGTGCAAAAACAAAACAACTCATGCCTAGAAGCGGAAAACTTTGAGAAAGAAGTTCAACAAGCCTTGTTGGCTGTGATTAATGAGGGCTTTCAGTTCGAATCCAAGAAGAATCAGTTGAAATTAGGCACAGGCAGTATTCGGGCAGATTTGGTTGGTAAAGTGATGCCAGGGCATCAAACCACTGTAGAAGGCTTAGCGAAAATGTTCCCAAGTTTATTGGAAATGCAAACCGATGTGAGTTTTAACAAGCAAGTGGTCAAAACCATTATGAATAATTATATGAATGCTGCAGGTAAAAGCATGTCTGATCAAGAGTTGGAACAGATACTCAGTGCGATGCAAAGCAATCAGCAAATTCAACGTGATGGTGATGAATTTAAACTGTCGATGCATTATCAATATGGTGAAAAGAAGTTTTTAACTGGTCAATAATCTAGATATTGATCTACGATAAAATAAAGCCTGTTCAAATGAACAGGCTTTGTTGTATTGCCATATCGTTTATTTAAACAGGCGGGTGCTGAATTTTCCAAGCACGGTGGATTTTGGTGTTGCGTTTGAAATCTTGCCCAATGGTTTCATGGCTAATTTCCTGCACATCAAACATGGCTTCAATTTCTTCATCCATTTCAAAACCACGGTAGTTGTTGGAGAAGTACAGCGTTCCGCCTGTGGTTAAGCGGTTCATGGCACGCTTAATTAAAGAAACGTGGTCGCGTTGTACGTCAAATGTTCCGTAGAACTTTTTAGAGTTTGAGAAAGTTGGTGGGTCAATAAAGATCAGATCATATTGTTCATGACCTTCTTTGAGCCATTCAAAACAATCACTGGCAAAGAATTGATGTTGTTCATCGGCATGGTCTACCGTTAAACCATTCAATACAAAGTTTTCTTTAGACCAATTCAAATAAGTATTGGATAAATCGACGCTGGTGGTACTTGCTGCACCGCCAAGCGCGGCATGTAAACTTGCAGTTGAGGTATAACTGTATAAATTCAGGAAGTGCTTGCCACGTGCTTCTTTGGCAATACGTAAACGCATTTGACGATGGTCAAGGAACAAGCCTGTATCTAGGTAGTCGGTGAGGTTAACCAAAATTTTAGCCTGACCTTCTTGCACAATAAAACGCTTCGAGGCGGTACTTTGTTTGGTGTACTGGTTTTTACCTTCCTGACGGGCACGGGTTTTAATAAATACCGCATCGCGCCCTAAACCTGTGACAGCGCGAATGGCTTGTAAGGCAAGGTTAAAACGCTTTTTGGCTTTTTCAGGATCAATTTTTTTCGGCGGCGCATATTCCTGCACGTGCAAACGGTCGCCGTATAAATCGACTGCGACATTAAAGTCAGGTAAGTCTGCATCGTATAAACGCAGGCAATGCACATTTTCTTTCACCGCCCATTTTTTCAGGCTCTGCATGTTTTTTTGCAAACGGTTGGTGAAATCTTCTGCGCCTTCAATGGGTTCAAACTGTTGCGGTTGCCAATCTGCTAAGAATGGGCGTGCGAATGTTGCAGGTTTGATCGTACCAAAACGGACATAAATTGGCAGTTTACCGTTCATCAAACGTAAAATTTGCGGGTCATTGAAAGCCAACACATCGGCTTGTTCAACTTGGGCTGCAATGACGGCTGCTTTTTGATTTGGGAAATGCTTTTGCAAGAGGGCAGACAGACCCAAATATAAGGCACGGTTCGAGGCTTTATCGCCCAAACGCTCACCATAAGGTGGGTTGGTTACAATAAAGGCCTTTTTACCTTCGGCTTGAAAGTCGGGCCAGTCAGCCAAAGTACGTTCTTCAATTTGAATCTGATCGAGCAGACTTTCAAAACCTGCTGCAATAATATTTTGCTTGGTGGCTTTGACTGCTTCCCAGTCGGCATCGAAAGCATAAAATTTTGGCAATGGTTGTTGTAATGCAGTTTGATGGCGTTCAGCCGCTTCTGCTTTAATGCTCATCCATAATTCATGGTCGTGACCTTGCCAACCGTTAAAACCGAAACGACGTACCAAACCTGGTGCACGGTCAGTCAGCATCATCAATGCTTCAATAATAAACGTACCCGAACCACACATTGGGTCTAAAATAATGTCGGGTTGAATTTGTTGTAATTGACCTTTTTGCAGAATCGCTGCGGCAAGGTTTTCTTTAATTGGGGCATCGGTCATAAAACGACGATAGCCGCGTTTATGCAGTGAATCGCCAGATAAATCTAGGCAGTATGTATGTTCTTTTTTACCTGCCAACACGTATAAGGTAATTTCAGGCTGTTTGATGTCAATGCTTGGACGTTTGCCCACTGCATCCATAAATGAATCGACCACACCATCTTTAACGCGCAAGGTCGCAAATTGGCTGTTCACTTTAATGTCACGCTCTATATGCAAACGCACTGCAAAAGTACTTTGTGGCGCAAAAATCAGTGACCAGTCAAAGCTCAGCGCACCTTCATAAAGCTCTTCGGCTACATCGCGCGCGTCGTGACTAAATTCAATTTCGTGTGTGTGAATTGGTGTAAGGACACGTGAGGCTAAACGTGACCACATGCAGACACGATAGGCATTTTCGAGTGTGCCTTTGAAAATTAAACGACCCGGTAAACGTTCGATATTTTGAATACCTAAACCTTGCATTTCTTCTTGCAATAAGGTTTCAAGTCCATCTGCACAGGTGACCCAATATGTAGAAAGACGGGGTTTCGAATTCATGAAAATTTCCAAAAGCAATTCAGCAATCGGCTATTTTACCGTATTTTGTGCTAGAAAACTTAGTGATTTAGCGTGAATCGTGCAGAATTTTAAAGGTCTAGGTTTGAAGAGCTTCAGGGCATTTTTTACTGTTTTTTTCTAAAAAGGCAATGAGGATGTAATGACATCTCTAAAAAATTTTGAGTGATTGTATTGCGGAAAAATAAAAACCTGAATATTCACATGATTGGTATGTATTTTGCTCATACATTGTTGTGATGGTGAACATTTTGCAGATGAGCATCAAACACTGCAAAACAACAATGAAGCGATAAGGGGAATATTTAAATGACCACGGCTACTTTAAACACGGCACAGGCTTTAACAGCAAATAACGAGATTTTTTCAGTTGCCACTTTAATTTATACGCGATTAAGACGGGTCAGTGGACGTGTGATTGATGTCATGTATCTGGTTGAAAATTCAGACTATGCACGTGCTGTGCTGCAATTGGCGCTCGCTACACACGATGAGGAATTGTGCCGTTATGCGCTGCGCTTAAACAGTATATTGGCTAACTTAATGGATGCTGATGCAGAAATAACGTCGCCACAGACTGAAGCGCAGCAATTAGATGCAGTAGAAAATATAGAAAATATAGATGACTTGACTGAACCTACAGCTGAAGAAATTTATCGGGCGCAGGTGTCCCATCATTATATAGGGGCATTGCGTTAAACGGTGAATTGTACAGACTATGCCTACATAGCCTGAAGGTTGCGTAGGCAGTTGTAGGCGAAGATTGACCCACCAGATGTTCATCAAGCTCATATAAAAATAATTGGCTAGCAGAGCAGTTAAATATAAATGCCATCCTTTCACATCGCTTTGTAGAGTATTAAGCATGAAAGAAAGTGTAGATGAGTCTGCATGACTTAATTTTTAAAATCATAAGTTTCTTTTGACTAAATCACGCCAAGTTACACTGCTTTGCCAAATCAATTTCTGTATAATGCGTTAACTTAACGTATAAGGAATCTCTCATGCATTTGGCGGCATTGCATACTCCGAGCCAGATTCAATTGAATAAAGATGGGCATTTAAAACACTTTTTAACCATCGAAGGTCTTTCCAAAGAAACCCTCACCCAAATTCTGGACACAGCACAGTCCTTTTTCAATGAACAAAACCAACTGATCACCAATAATTTGCTCGAAGGGCGCACGGTGATGAATTTGTTCTTCGAAAACTCTACTCGTACCCGCACCACATTTGAAGCCGCAGCCAAGCGTCTTTCTGCCAATGTACTCAATATTGATATTGCCCGTTCAAGTACCTCTAAAGGTGAAACTTTGCGTGACACTTTGTGGAACTTAGAGGCGATGGCTGCTGACATTTTTGTGGTGCGTCATTCATCTTCAGGTGCAGCACATTTTATTGCTAAAACGGTTTGCCCAAAGGTTGCCATTATTAATGCGGGTGATGGCCGTCATGCACATCCAACGCAAGCGATGTTGGATATGCTGACCATTCGCCGTGAAACCCAACGACCTTATGAAGAATTAAGTGTTGCGATTATTGGTGATATCAAACATTCACGCGTGGCGCGTTCCGATGTGGCTGCCTTGCAAACACTGGGCTGTAAAGACATTCGCGTGATTGCACCGAACACCTTGTTGCCCTACGGTTTTGATGAATATGGCGCAGGCGTGCGTTTATTTAACAAAATGGAAGAAGGCATTAAAGATTGCGACGTGATTATCACCCTGCGTATTCAAAATGAACGTATTGATTCGCCAGCACTTGCCTCACAAGCCGAATTCTACAAAATGTACGGTTTAAACAAAGAGCGTTTGGCGCTTGCAAAACCAAACTGTATTGTGATGCATCCTGGTCCAATGAACCGTGGTGTCGAAATTGATTCAAGCATTGCCGATGGGCCTCAATCGGTGATTTTAAATCAAGTAACCAACGGTATTGCGGTACGTATGGCGGTATTGGCCTTGGCGATGCAAGGTCAATTGCAAGAACAAGGTTTGATTGACGCGATTGCGGTATAAGGAAAAAGTCATGGCGATTGTAAAAATTGAAAATGTACGTGTGCTTGACCCAATCCAGCAAATTGACCGCGTACAAACGGTATATCTTGAAAATGGCAAGTTGGTTGCAGAAAGTGCAGATATTAGCGAAAGCATAGATGCCCAAGGTCAATGGCTCATGCCAACTATGGTCGATTTATGCGCACGTTTACGTGAACCTGGTCAGCAACAACATGGCACGCTCAAATCTGAAGGCAAGGCCGCACGTGAAAACGGAATTCTGCACTTATTTACGCCACCCGATTCTAAACCAATCGTGCAAGACAACGGTGCACTCATTCATGGTTTGGTCGAAAAAGCCATGTTGGATGGTGGCATTTATTTAGAAGTGATTGGTGCACAAACTCAAGGTTTAAACGGCAAGCAGCCTGCCAATATGGCGGGACTGAAAAAAGGCGGCTGTAGTGCAGTGTCCAATGCCAATGCACCTTTTGAAGATGATGATGTCGTGATTCGCACACTGGAATATGCTGCAGGTTTGGACATGACCGTGGTGTTCTATGCCGAAGAACCGCAAATTGCTAAAGATGGCTGTGTGCATGAAGGTTTTATTGCATCGCGTCAGGGCTTGCCTATGATTCCAACTTTGGCAGAAACCGTAGCGATTGCCAAATATTTGCTGATGATTGAAGCCACAGGTGTACGTGCGCATTTTGGCTTATTGTCTTGTGGTGCATCAGTTGAATTGATTCAACAAGCTAAAGCCAAAGGTTTACCTGTCACTTGTGATGTTGCGATGCATCAACTGCATTTAACCGATCAAATTATTGATGGTTTTAACTCGTTAGCGCATGTACGTCCGCCACTGCGCTCAGAGCAAGACAAAGCATTACTGCGTCAAGGTGTAAAAGATGGTGTGATTGATGCGATTTGTACTCATCATGAGCCGTTAAATAGCTCTGCAAAAATGGCACCATTTGCAGATACTTTGTCAGGTTTTACTGCATTTGATACTTATATTCCATTTGGGATTCAACTGATTCAGGAAGGTCTGTTCAGTCCATTGGAATGGGTAGAAAAAGTGACCCTTGCACCTGCACGTGTAGCAAAAATGCAAAGTCGTTGGGAACAGGAAGCGGGTTGGGTCTTGGTTGACCCAGAAGTAGAATGGACACTGAACAAAGAAACGATTGTGTCACAGGGCAAAAATACGCCTTTAATCAATCAAGTGGTCAAAGGCAAATCAGTACGCGTCTTTACTGCTTAATATGCTTTGATTGATATTTGATTTTCAACTTTAAATAAAAGTCAGCTTCGGCTGGCTTTTTTGTGACTCAATTGTTATTAATTGTTAATTTAGTTTATAATTATTTAAACAAAAGAGGGGTTATTAATGAAACTTAACAATAAAATACTTATTGCTTTTACATCCAGTTTGGCATTAACAGGTTGTGATAAACTATTTTCAAATCATGTTCAATGTGATGATGAGTCTGCTACATCATTGGTAACACAGGTGTTAAATGATAATTTGGAAAAATCTTTAGAACGCGAACTGAAATTGTTAATCAAAGATGGTTCGATTAAAGATTTAGATCCTGCAAAACTTAAATTATCTGCAAAAAATATCCAATTTAGTTTGGCAGATAGCAGAACGGATTTTATTGATCCGAATAGTCCTAAAACTTCATGCTCAATTGATTTAACAGTTACAGTTCCATCGGATTTAATAAAAAAATCTGATGAAGCAAGATCTAAAGTTGATGCTCTAAGTGTTGAAGCACAAGCAAATAATTTAGGTGTGAATTATGAAAATAATAAAATTAATTTAACTTTAGAATATGTTTTACAACCAACTGATAAAGGTGACAAGGTTTTAGCACAAATAAAAAATTCATCTGACATGCAAACTTTAGTTTCAGATACTTTGACTTATGCTTTCTTAAAACCACAAATTGAAAAGAATCAGGTCCAAAATTTGGAAACTACCAAAGCTAATATGCGAAGAAATAATACTGATTATTTAGCAAACGAAGCTGCTTTAGAAGCTGCAGAAGCCGCTAATGCAGCAGCGGATGAAGTGCTCGCAGAAAGTTATGAAGAATATTAATAATCTGTTTCTGTAATAAAGATAAATTGATAATAGGGTAATTATGAAATTTAAATTATTAGCACTAATCGGTAGTATGTTCTTTATATCTGGCTGTGATAAAGTACAATCAATTACAGGTAGCTCAGTTAAATGTGATAATGAAACTGCCAAACAGTTGGTTGTTGAAAGTTTTAGTAAAACAGTAGGTGATGTTGCAGCATTACGTGTTAAAGAGCTAGTTGATAGTGAAAATATCACAATTGATATGGGTAAATTAAGAAGCACCCTTCAGCAAATTACATTTAATGTGAATGACGTTCGTACAAATAACTCTGATCCGAATAGTAATAAGCAGTATTGTGTAACGGAATTTGTGGTTAAAATCCCAGATCAAATGATTAAAGATGCAGATGCAGCCAGAGCTATTTATGATGAAAATAATATTGCTCAGTCTGCGATTTTGTCTGATTTATCCTTTGAATCAAATCAATTGAAAAAAGAAATTGAATACTTAGTGCAACCAACAGATGACGGTAAAAAAGTTTATGTGACTTTAGAAAATCCAGATGCTCTTGCATATTTTGTCAGAGATATTGCTGTTGATTCTTTAGTCAAAACTGCACGACAAAATGCGGCTGAGGTTGCTAAACAAGAAGAAATAAAAAGGATAGCTGAAGAGTCAGCTGTCGCTGAAGAGTATCAATCAGTTTTATTGTCAGAAGCTCAATCAAATTTAGATAAAGCTAATGCGAATTTGAATTTAGTATGGAATGCTACCACCAAAGACGTACGTGATCAGCTGCTTGCTGAACAAAAAATTTGGTTAAAGAAGCGTGATTTAGAGTGCAAATTGGAAAGTTCAAATACAGAAAATCCAGAAGTTTTTCGTTTAAACTGTGAAACAAGTATGACCAACGAACGTACCAATGAATTACGCCAAAAAATTTATTATTTAGAACCTTGATTTCAAGTTTAAATAAAAGTCAGCTTCGGCTGGCTTTTTTATTGAATTCTTAAAAATCAAAAATAGAAAACCGAACAATAGAAAACTCTACATTCCGTTGATTTAAATTTCACAACAAAATCAAAACACCACAATTTATTACATTTGTTTAAATTTTAAGCATATATATTAAAAAACAACATGAAAACAAAGACAAAAAAAGAGGACATATATATGCAAACAGATTTGATAGACTTGCTCAAACAAAGCGTGTCATCCATTGTATTGGAAGGGGAAACTCAGCATTTGCTTGAAAAAAATCAGGCATTGAGTGGTTTTTATCCAATTTTATTGTCTATTTTAAATTCACGTCCTGAATTAATTGATAATTTGCATCGACAGCTTAACCCTCGTGTGGGTGATGTCTTTGGTTCAAACTTGTCTTTAAAACAGCAGTTTATGGATATGGTGAGTGGCACAGCACCACAAGCCGAAATTGAAAATACACTGAATCGTTCTATTGCACCTAGTCTAAACTTTCTTGAAAATCAGGCAGGGTCATCAGACCCAGTTGCGATTCAACATTTATTGCAAAATAATTTAGATTCAATTCAGGCAGCTTTGCCGCAGTGGGCAACAGCATTATTGGCTGCTTTGGGGGTAAATAATGCTGCGGGCCAAACCGTACATCAAGCACCTGAAGTCATTGTGACTGAGCCCGTAGAAGAACGCCGTTCGTGGTTATTGCCAATTTTAGCTTTAATTATTTTAATTGGTTTATTGGCATTTTTATTCCGTGCATGTAGTGACCGCAACCAAGCGCCTGCAACCACACAGACCCAAGTGGCAGCGAATCAGGCTGCAATGTTGCAAGTCAGTACAGGCAGTGATGGTAATTTGGTGACCTGTCAAATTTTGCTGAATAATCCAAGCTATATGGAAATTCTGCAGAATGAAGTGAAGCAAATTTTCAATCATCCAACAGGTTGTGGTGCAGAAAATTTTGCCAACTATCATTCGGAATTTATTGATCAGGACGTGATTCCAAGCGTTTTAAAAATGCTGAAAGGTGTACCGAATGTCAATTTAAACTGGGTGGGTAATCAACTGTCTATTCAAGCCGCGAACCCTGCCGATGCAGAGCGTTTAGCCAGTCAAATTCGTCCATTGGCTAAAAACATGACTGTAGTGACTCAGCAACCTGCAGAAACTACAGTAACCGATGTGAATCAGGCTGTAACCAGCAGTATTAGCAATGCCGAGCAGGCTTTGGCTGCAATTAATCCTGACAATATTCAAGCTTTGGATATTGCGACGGCACTCAATATGCAAATCATTAATTTTGATTCTGCATCGACTGAAATTCCAGCAGCCAATAAGTCTATTTTAGATCAGGCTGCGGTATTGATGCAGCGCGCGCCACAAGTGCAATTAACCGTGAAAGGGCATACCGATGCCGTAGGTGATGCCAATGCCAACAAAACTTTGTCACAACAACGTGCGCAAGCAGTGGTCGATTATTTAGTATCACGTGGTGTAAATCCGGGTCAATTGCAAGCCATTGGTTTTGGTTCAGAGCAGCCGATTGCGGCAAATGCAACGCCAGAAGGTCAATTTAAAAACCGCCGTATTGAGTTTGAAGTCTTGAATGTAGATACAGGCACGGTGCGTAGTGTGGAAGATGCTGGCGTGGTAGAGCAAAAGGCGCCTCAATCTTAAAATAGGTCTATTTTCTTGTAAGCCTTCACTTTGCAAAGTGAAGGCTTTTTTATTGTGGATCAATCCCGAAGTATTGTGCAAATATCGAAATTGAAAGTGATTTTTTAAATGATTTTTGGTTTAGTGGAATCGTTTTATAAATCAGTGATTTGTTGAGTAGATTGAATAAGTTGAGTGGGAAAGTATGAAAGTCAAAACAAACCCTCTCCCTTGTATTAGGTTTTAAAGCAGTGCATCAAAACTTGCAAAGGAGAGGGTTATTCACTCGAGATAAATTCATCAAGCTGCGACTTTTTGTAAGGCAACACCTGTGACTTTTTGAATTTCATCAAAACTGACATCGGGTGCAAGTTCAATCAACTTTACGCCTTGTGGAGTAATATCAAGCACGCCTAAGTCGGTAATGATACGATGCACCACCGCTTTACCTGTGAGTGGCAAACTGCACTGCGATACAATTTTAGGCGTACCATCTTTGGCACAATGTTCCATCAGCACTACAACTTTTTGTACGCCTGCAACCAAATCCATTGCACCGCCCATACCTTTAACTTTCTTGCCGGGAATCATCCAGTTGGCAAGATCGCCTTGTTCAGAAACTTCCATTGCCCCTAAAATAGCGATATTGACATGCCCGCCACGAATCATGGCAAAGGAATCTGCGCTAGAGAAAAAAGCCGCACCTTTACGCGCTGTCACAGTTTGTTTACCTGCATTGATCAGGTCGGCATCTACAGTTTCGGCAGTTGGGAACTCACCAATGCCAAGCAAGCCATTTTCGGACTGTAACCAGACATTGATATGTTCAGGAATATAATTGGCGACCAGTGTGGGTAAGCCAATGCCTAAATTGACATAAAAACCATCTTCTAATTCTTGTGCAGCGCGCTGCGCCATTTGATTACGCGTCCAAGCCATGTCTTAAGCCTCCGCCTTTAAAGTCATTTGTTCAATCCGTTTTTCTGGGCTTGCATTGAGGACAATGCGGTTCACATAAATACCAGCTAAGTGGATTTCGTCGGGGTCTAAATCGCCAATTTCAACGATTTGTTCAACTTCGGCAATGGTGATTTTGCCTGCCATAGCACAAACAGGATTAAAGTTTTGTGCTGTTTTACGGAAAATAAGATTACCCGCTTTATCTGCTTTGTAGGCTTTGACCAAAGCGACATCTGCAGTCAAAGATTCTTCTAAAATATAATCTTTGCCGTTAAATTCACGGACTTCTTTGCCTTCTGCAATGACAGTGCCTACACCTGTTTGGGTGAAAAATGCAGGAATACCTGCACCGCCTGCGCGTAGTTTTTCTGCCAGTGTGCCTTGCGGGGTGAGTTCAACTTCCAATTCACCGCTTAAAAACTGGCGTTCAAATTCTTTATTTTCGCCGACATAAGATGAAATCATTTTTTTGATTTGTTTGGTTTCAAGCAATAAGCCTAAACCAAAACCATCGACGCCAGCGTTATTAGAAATACAAGTCAGTTGTTTGACGCCTGTATCTTTTAACGCAGCAATCAAGGCTTCAGGAATACCGCATAAACCAAAACCGCCCACCGCCAAGGTATGCCCATCTTGAACCACGCCATTTAATGCAGCTTGTGCGCTGTCATATACTTTATTGGACATTTGTCACCTCTATTTATTCTCTGCACGGCATTCACTTGCCATGTTGTGTTGTTGTCATCCTTGTCGCTTATGTTCCAAAGTTATTGAGGATGAAATGGGTTTTAAGCACAAACCTTTTGCCAGTAGGCATTGGCATAGTGAGATGGATTATTGCGCTGTAAGACATTGCTGATGTTACGACTAGCTGTCATCAGCGGTTCTAACCGCACACCTGTTTCAAAACCCATCTTGGACAGTAAATAGTACAAGTCTTCGGTAGACACATTGCCCGATGCACCTTTGGCATACGGACAGCCACCCAAACCAGCAATGGATGAATCAAATACACGAATGCCTTGTAAGAGCGATTGATAAATATTGGCAATCGCCATGCCGTAAGTATTGTGAAAATGACCTGCTAAAACTTTGGCATCGACCTCTGCCAAACATGCATCCCAGACTTTTTGCACACGGTCAGGGGTTGCTGTACCAATGGTTTCACCCAAAGACACTTCATAGCAGCCCATGTCCAATAATTGCTGTGTGACTTTTGCGACTTGTTTCGGGTCAATTGCGCCTTCATAAGGACAGTCCACCATACAAGATACATAACCACGCACGCGAATGTTGTGCGCTTTGGCTTGACGCATGACATCGCTAAATTTTTCCAAACTTTCTTCAATTGAACAGTTGATATTTTTTCGGGTAAAGCTTTCAGAAGCGGCGGTAAACACGGCAACTTCTTTGCAACCCACCGCCAAAGCCGACTCAAAACCTTTTGAGTTTGGGGTCAGTAAACTGAATTGAATGTTTGGGTTTTGTGGCAGGCTGGCAAACAGCACATCGCTGTCTGCCATTTGCGGTACCCATTTGGCCGATACGCAAGAACCGACTTCAATGCTGCTTAAACCTGTTTGCATTAAATCCAAAATCAGGTTTTTACGATCTGCCAAAGTGAGTGGTGTTTTCTCATTTTGCAGACCATCTCGTGGGCCAACCTCTACAATTTTGACAAATTCAGTCATGCAACTTCCTCCGTCAAGGCTTCAAATTCAACCAGTTCATCGCCTGCTTTGACCTGATCGCCCGCTTGGAAGTACGAACTTGCCACAATGCCATCGAAAGGCGCACGAATTGAATATTCAATTTTCATGGCTTCCAGTGTCATCAGTACATCATCTTTTTTCACACGGGCATTGGCTGCCACCAAAACTTGGGTGATTACACCCGGCATTGGTGCAGTCAGATTGTTGGCATTGTCTTGTTGATCATCGCTGTTAAAGTTTGCTTGTACATAGCTAAACACATGACGCTGACCGTTTTGGAACAGGGTGATGCCTTGCGCATGTTGGTTAAATGCTATTTTTTGTTGCTGACCATTGATACAAACCTGTAGACGATGTGCATCCAAAAGCTCGCCTTGAACGCTCAGCGTTTGCCCATTGTAGTGAGCCTCAAAACCAGAAGTGCATGAGTTTAACTGGATTTTGAGTGTTTGGTCATTGCACTGTAATTGCACTGTGTGGGTGCTTTGCTGATTTAAGCGCCAGAAGTGGTCTTTTTGCCAAACCGCGTTGTTTGCCGCTTTGTTGTTTTGAATACGAGAAAGTACATCAATTAACGCAGCTGCAACGACAGTTTCTGTAGCGACTTCAGGTTTTGCGTTAAGTAAAAATGCTTCCTCACGTTGAATAAGCCCTGTATCCAAATTGGCATGTTTAAAGGAATCACACAGCACCAAACGATCCAAGAATGCAATGTTGTTGCCTAAACCATCGACGTGGAACTGACCTAAAGCATGGTGCATTTGCGTTAATGCTGCTTCACGGTTTTTACCCCAAACAATCAGTTTGGCAATCATTGGGTCGTAGTAGGTGCTGATTTCATCACCTTCGACAATCCCGCTATCGACACGTACGGCATCATTTTGCTCTGGATAATGCAGATAGCTGATTTGACCAATGGCAGGAATAAAGCCTTTTTCTGGTTCTTCGGCATACACACGCGCTTCAAGGGCATGACCATGAATTTGCAATTCATGTTGCTGTTTTGGCAATGGCTCACCAAAAGCAACTCGCAATTGCCACTCAACCAAGTCTTGCCCTGTAATCATTTCTGTGACGGGGTGTTCGACCTGCAAGCGGGTATTCATTTCCATGAAATAAGCAGTACCGTCTTGCTCGACAATAAACTCTACCGTACCTGCGCCCACGTAATTTACAGCACGTGCGGCATCAATTGCGGCTTGGCGCATAGTTTCGAGTTTATCTTCTGGCATTTTTGGTGCAGGTGCTTCTTCAAGCACTTTTTGGTGGCGACGTTGTACCGAGCAATCACGTTCAAACAAATGCACGTAGTTGCCGTGAGTATCGCCAAAAACCTGTACTTCAATATGACGTGGTTGAATCACATAGCGTTCAATCAGCACATCTTCATTACCAAAGCTAGAACGTGCTTCACTTTTACATGAAGCGAGTGAGCTGAGAAAGTCTTCACTGCGTTCTACTAAACGCATGCCTTTACCGCCACCGCCTGCACTGGCTTTAATGAGCACAGGATAACCAATGCTGTCGGCTTGTTGCTTTAAAAATGCCGCATCTTGATTGCTGCCGTGGTAGCCCGGAGTTAGTGGCACACCTGCTTTTTCCATCAAGGCTTTAGAGGTTGCTTTTAGACCCATCGCCAAAATGGCTTCAACTGGCGGGCCAATAAAAACAATATTGTTGTCTTTACAGGCAAGTGCGAATTGGTCATTTTCAGATAAGAAACCATAACCCGGGTGAATCGCTTGTGCACCTGTGCTTTTGGCTGCCTGAATAATACGTTCAACTTGCAAATAACTTTGTGCCGCAGGCGATTCACCAATATAAATGGCTTCGTCTGCCAGTTTAACGTGTTGTGATTGCGCATCGGCATCTGAATACACCGCGACAGTCGCAATCCCAAGTTTTTTTGCGGTACGAATTACACGGCAGGCAATTTCACCACGGTTGGCAATTAAAATCTTTTCAAACATCGTGCGATCCTTCTTTTATTCTGCCGTGGTCTTGATCCAAGCCGGGCTTTGTTTATTTAAAAAAGCATTTAAGCCATTTTTCGCCTCAGTTCCTTGGCGAACATGTGCAATATGCTGTGCAGTTTGTTGGAGTAAATCTTCGGTCAAAACTTGATGATTAACCATCTGAATCAGTTGTTTAGAAGCATGTTGCGCTTCTGGACCACCAAGCAATAAGGCTTGCACAATTTCATCAATTTTGCTGTCTAAGTCTTCGACTGAAGTGACTTCATGCGCTAAACCAATTTGCTGTGCCTGTTCTGCAGAAATACGCTCTGCCGTTAAAAAGTAACGTGATGCCTGACGTGCGCCAATCGCACGAATGACGTAAGGGCTAATGGTAGATGGTGCTAAACCTAAACGTACTTCAGAGGTCGCAAACTTGGCATCGGTGCTGGCAACGCAAATATCACAGGCAGCTGCCAAACCCATACCACCACCAAAGGCAATACCATGCACACGGGCAATAGTCGGTTGTTTTAACGTCGCTAAACTTTGCAGCATTTTTGCCAGTTTTAGGGCATCGGCTTGATTTTCTGCTGTAGAAGCTTGACCTGCCTGTTTCATCCAGTTCAAATCTGCACCTGCAGAAAAGCTTTTGCCGCGTCCTGCCAAAATCACCACTCGAATATCATCACGGCTATTCAGTGCCTGAAAGCAGGCGTGTAATTCTTCAATCACCTCTGTATTGAAAGCGTTATGCAATTCCGCACGATTAATCCAAACCGTAGCCACTTGGTTGTTCTGTTCGAGCTGTAAAAACTGATAATCCATTTTGTCACCTCTTACATGCGGAACACGCCAAATTTGGTCGGTTGGATGGGTGCATTGAGGGCAGCGGCTAAACTTAATGCCAAAACTTCACGCGACTGTGCTGGATCAATCACACCATCATCCCATAAGCGTGCAGACGCATAATATGGATGACCCTGACGTTCGTATTGTTCACGAATTGGCTGTTTGAACTGATCTTCTTCTTCTGCAGACCAGCTACCACCTTTGGCTTCAATCTGATCACGCTTTAAGGTAGACAATACGCTCGATGCTTGTTCGCCACCCATCACTGAAATACGTGAGTTTGGCCATGTCCACATAAAACGTGGTGAATAAGCACGACCACACATCCCGTAGTTACCTGCACCAAAAGAACCGCCAATCACCAAAGTCAGTTTAGGCACATTGGCTGTGGCAACCGCCATCACCAGTTTGGCACCATTTTTGGCAATGCCTTCATTTTCATATTGGCGTCCAACCATGAAGCCTGTGATATTTTGAATAAATAACAGGGGAATGTTACGTTGGGTGCATAGTTCAATAAAGTGTGCGCCTTTTTGTGCTGACTCGGAAAATAAAATACCGTTGTTGGCAATAATCCCGACAGGCATACCATATAGTTTGGCAAAACCTGTAATTAATGTGGTGCCAAAGCGCGCTTTAAATTCATCAAAACGTGAACCATCGACAATACGGGCAATCACTTCACGTACATCAAACGGTTTACGCGCGTCAGTCGGAACAATGCCATACAGTTCAGAGGCATCGAATAATGGTGCTTCTATATGCTCAGGCTGCGGGTTTGGCTTTTTATTTAAATTGGCAACGATGTTGCGGGCAATTGCCAAGGCATGTTCATCATTTTCTGCCAAATGATCGGCTACACCTGAAAGGCGAGTGTGTACATCGCCACCACCCAAGTCTTCGCTGCTAACCACTTCACCTGTTGCGGCTTTAACCAGCGGTGGGCCGCCCAAGAAAATTGTCCCCTGATTACGCACAATGATGGTTTCATCTGACATGGCAGGGACATACGCACCGCCTGCGGTACAACTTCCCATCACAACGGCAATTTGGGCAATGCCCATGCTCGACATACGCGCTTGGTTATAGAAAATGCGTCCGAAATGATCACGGTCTGGAAAGACTTCATCTTGTAGCGGCAAATATGCACCGCCAGAATCGACCAAATAAATACAAGTCAGGTGATTCTGTTCGGCAATTTCCTGTGCGCGTAAATGCTTTTTCACAGTCAGTGGATAGTACGTTCCACCTTTTACTGTGGCATCGTTGGCAATGATCATGCAGGTCACGCCATTCACTTGACCGACACCCGCCACTACACCCGCAGCAGGGACATCATCCTGATAGACCTGATAAGCGGCCAACTGACCAATTTCAATAAATGCAGTACCCGGATCGATCAGGTGGTCAATCCGTTCACGTGGCAGTAATTTGCCACGGTCTAAATGTTTTTGGCGTGCAGTTTCGCCACCACCCAAAGCAATTTTTTGGACTTTTTCTCTGAGGTCATCGACTAGGCTTTGCATCGCAGCTTGGTTGTTTTTAAACTCGTCGCTGCGAATATTAATTTTGCTCTGTAATTGATTCATGCCAACATCCTTGTCTATTCTTGTGATTTATTTTTAGGCAGTTTCGTTAAACAATTCACGGCCAATCAACATACGGCGAATTTCTGAAGTACCCGCACCAATTTCATAGAGTTTGGCATCACGCCATAAACGTCCTGCAGAGAACTCATTGATATAGCCATTACCGCCCAAGGTTTGAATGGTTTCACCTGCCATCCATGTGGCTTTTTCGGCAGCGTATAAAATGGCACTGGCTGCATCTTTACGTAAACTACGGCTGTGTTCAGCTTTGTCACATTCTGCGCCAACGGCATAGACCAGTGCTTTACATGCCAACCAAGTCGAATACATATCGGCAATTTTGCCTTGCATAAGCTGGAATTCACCCAATGCCTGACCAAACTGTTTACGCTCATGAATATAAGGAATCACGGTATCCATGCAGGCATCCATAATGCCTAGCGGCCCTGCACTTAAAACTGCACGTTCATAGTCCAGTCCACTCATTAGTACTTTTGTACCATTGCCCACACCGCCCAAGACGTTTTCTTTTGGTACTTCAACATTGTCAAAGAACAATGGATAGGTATTTGAGCCGCGCATCCCGAGTTTGTCTAAATGGCTGCCGTGGCTAAAACCTGACATGGTTTTTTCAATTAAGAAAGCAGTCATACCTTTGGCGCCTGCCTGTAAGTCAGTTTTGGCATACACCACCAAAACATCGGCATCACCGCCATTGGTAATCCACATTTTTGAGCCGTTGAGCAAGTAATGATCGCCTTTATCTTCAGCTTTCAGTTTCATGCTAACCACGTCTGAGCCTGCATTTGGTTCAGACATTGCCAAAGCGCCGACGTAATCGCCTGAAATCAGTTTTGGTAAATAGCGTTGCTTCTGTTCTTCTGTCCCATTTCGCTTAATTTGGTTCACACATAGGTTAGAATGAGCACCGTAAGACAAACCAATGGATGCTGATGCACGAGAAATTTCTTGCATGGCAATGATGTGAGCTAAATAGCCTAAGTTAGTGCCGCCGTATTCTTCACTCACGGTTAAGCCAAGTAAGCCCATATCGCCAAATTTTTTCCAAAGCTGGGCAGGGAATTCGTTATCACGATCAACCTGTTGAGCAATGGGTGCAATTTCCTTTGCACAAAAAGCAGCGATTGAATCGCGCAGGGCGATTAAGGTTTCATCTAAGCCGAAGTCTAAGCTTTGTAAAATCATGTGTTCATCCATCCTGTGGTTATATTTGTTGTTCCTAAAACAAGCATTGTTGTTGTGCTTAGGTTCTAACATACATCGAAAATTTAAAAAAGTGAACTAAAATTCACAAAATGATTTACAATTCATTTTATCTGGTTGAGAATAAGATATGAGTTATAAAAGATCATCATTGATGCAGGAACGTATGGAACAAAATCGCATGGCGATTTTAGATTCTGCTCGTGAACTTATTGCTCATGGGGGCTTTAAAGAAGCGTCTATCCAAGCCATTGCAGAACGCGCAGGCGTATCTACAGGTTTGGTGTATCGCTACTTTGAAAATAAAAGTCAGATTTTGATTGAAGTTTTATCGGATGCGATTCGTCGTGAGGTCGAAATTTTGGACCACATTGCGAAGTCAGATTTAAGTGCAAAACAAAAATTGCAAAAATCTGTCACCACTTTTGTGAAGCGTGCGATGAACAGCCCTCAATTGGCGTATTCGTTAATGTTCGAGCCTGTAGACCCAGAAATGGAACATGAGCGTTTTCGCAGTAAACAACTGATCAAACAGAGCATCAAGGAAATTTTGGCTGAAGGAAAAGTCAATGGTGAGTTTGATTTTGAAGATTTGAACACTGCTGCTTTAGGTGTGGTTGGCTCCATGACCTTTGTAGTGATTGAACCTTTAAACCCGTCTCGCAATGTGATGTTTGATCAAAATTATAAAGATTACTTTGTCAAACAAATTGCCGACTTTTGTGTAAATGCAGTGCGAAAACAGCAGGGAGGGTAGTAAAAACAACGCACAAAACAGGCAAAAAGTAATCGTCGTCATAATGGAAAACAGAATTACAAAGAATCAAGGAGATCGATTCAATGACACAAGTACGGTTAAGTTATGCCTATGGCACCAGTAATCAGCCTTTGTTAGGCATGACCATTGGTGAAAAGTTTGATCAGGCTTGCCAGCAATATGCAGATCAGGATGCTTTGGTAAGCGTGCATCAAAATGTGCGTCTGACCTATAAGCAACTACAGCAACAGGTCAATGCCTTTGCCTGTAGTTTGTTAAAACTCGGTTTTAAAAAAGGTGACCGCCTTGCCATTTGGTCTCCGAATTGTGTGGAATGGACGATCACTCAATTCGCAGCCTTTAAGGCAGGGGTGATTTTGGTGAATTTAAACCCAGCCTATAAAAGCAATGAACTGGAATTTGTGCTCAACAAAGTTTCCTGTAAAGGTTTGGTAATTGCATCGCAGTTTAAAAGTACCAACTATCAGGACATCTTAACGAAAATTGCCCCAGAGCTGTGTCAGGCAGACAATAAAGTCCTCAACGCCAAGCGTTTACCGCATTTAAAGCATGTGATTAAAATTGATGATCAAGCACATACAGGAATGCATCGTTTTCAGGATTTATTGACAGCTCCAACCACACACATGCTGAAAAAACTGCAACACATTGCTAGTGAGTTGCAGTTCGATGAAACCATTAATATTCAATTTACCTCAGGCACGACGGGCAATCCGAAAGGCACTATGCTGACCCACAACAACATTTTAAATAATGGTTACTTTGTAGGAGAAGCAATTCATTTAAGTCCACAAGACCGTGTTTGTATTTCCGTGCCGCTGTTTCACTGCTTTGGTATGGTGATGGGTAATTTAGCTTGTATCACACATGGTTCAACCATGGTCTATCCATCGGCAGTGTTTAACCCGCTCGATACCTTAAAAGCCATTCAGCAAGAAAAATGTACAGCTGCTTACGGCGTACCGACCATGTTTATTGCCATTTTAGAGCATGAACAGTTTGATGAATTTGATTTATCTAGCTTGCGTACAGGCATCATGGCAGGCAGTCCGTGTCCGCAAGAAATTATGCAACGCGTCATCGACCGTATGCACATGGCGCAAATCACCATTTGTTATGGCATGACCGAAACAGCGCCTGTGAGCGCACAAAGTTCGACTGAAGATTCGGTGGAGCGTCGAGTCAGTACGGTGGGGCGTGTACATCCACATCTGGAAGTAAAAATTGTCGATGAAGAAGGCAAAGTCGTGCCGCGCGGACAGTTAGGAGAATTGTGTGTGCGTGGTTATTCAGTCATGCTGGGTTACTGGGATGAACATGACAAAACCCAAGAAGTCATTGATGTTGCACGTTGGATGCACACAGGCGACATTGCAGAAATGGATGATGAAGGCTTTGTAAAAATCAAAGGTCGCATTAAAGATGTGGTGATTCGTGGCGGTGAAAACCTGTTCCCGAAAGAAATTGAAGATTTCTTATATACTCACGATGCGGTCTGCGATGTGCAAGTAATTGGCGTGCCAGATCATCGTTATGGTGAAGAACTATGTGCCTGTATTATTTTGCATGAACACCATGAATGTACCGAAGAGGCAATTCGCCAATACTGTGCAGAACACATTTCACACAATAAAGTCCCACGTTATGTGCGCTTCTTTAGTGAATTTCCAATGACCGCTTCAGGCAAGGCACAGAAATTTAAATTACGTGAATTTATGCGTGAAGAATTAAATTTAAAGGAAATTGCTTAAGGCATTATTTCAGCTATTTACTGCTGCAAGATCGACCTTTTAATTTTGTCAGCACACACCCTTTATTTCTCACGCAGAGATAAAGGGATACTCTATACAGGAATAATCACACTAAAAATATATCGCATGCTCGGCTTAATAAAAGATGGCACAAGTTTAAGCATGATGCGTGATAATCAAGGATGAAAATAATGACCGTACGCAATGATTGGACTCGAGAAGAAATTCAGCAGTTATATGAACAACCTTTTCTGGATTTAGTCTTTGAAGCACAGCGTGTGCATCGCCAACATTTTGCTGCCAATACCGTACAAGTCAGTACCTTATTGTCTATTAAAACAGGCAAATGCCCTGAAGACTGTAAATATTGCTCGCAATCTGCGCATTATGATTCACAGCTTGAAGCTGAAAAACGTATTGCAGTTGATAAAGTCATTCAGGAAGCCAAAGAAGCATTAGCCTCAGGCTCTTCACGTTTTTGTATGGGCGCTGCTTGGCGTAATCCGCATGAACGCGATATGCCGTATGTTCTGGAAATGGTGCGTGAAGTCAAAGCTCTGGGCTTAGAAACTTGCATGACTTTAGGGATGTTAAACCAATCGCAGGCAGAACGCTTAAAAGATGCAGGCTTAGATTATTACAACCATAACCTAGACACATCGCGTGAGTATTATCCTAATGTGATTAGTACCCGCTGTTTTGATGATCGCTTAAACACTTTGGATATTGTGCGTCAAACAGGTATGAAAGTATGTAGTGGCGGTATTGTCGGTTTAGGTGAAGATACCCAAGACCGTATTGGTTTATTACATGAATTAGCGACTTTACCGTTACATCCTGAATCTGTGCCGATCAATATGTTAGTTCCGATTGAAGGTACACCATTGGCTGAAGTAGAAAAACTGGATGTGATTGAGTGGATTCGTACCATTGCAGTTGCACGTATTATCATGCCAAACAGCTATATTCGTTTATCTGCAGGGCGTGAATCATTATCTGATTCAGATCAGGCGTTGGCATTTATGGCAGGTGCGAACTCGTTATTCTCAGGTGAAAAACTTTTGACCACACCAAACGCAGGCGAAGGCAAAGACAAACAATTGTTCCAAAAATTAGGCTTAGTGCCTGAACGTGCCAAGCCAACCGTTTCGGAATTGTCGGTAGATGTAATGGCTGTGGCTTAAGCAGATCTTGAAAAAGACTCAGATATTTAATGTCAGTAAATTAAAGAAGAATCATGTGATATGGCAAAAGATTTTCACAGTGCAACTGTGGTTGCAGGCTATGACAGTCATATTCGGAAACTCATTCCCGGATATGAATTGGTACATCAACACATCAATGCAATTTTAAGTAGTCATTTGCCCGAAACAGCACAAGTTTTAGTGGTGGGGTGTGGCACAGGCTATGAGTTGCAGTATTTACTGCAGCAACATCCACAGTGGCAATTTACGGCCATCGACCCATCTTTAAGCATGTTACAGCAGGCAGAAAAAAACATTCAGTCTGTGGCAGGGCATGAGCGAGTACGTTTTATACAGGCAGATACCCACCAATTTGCCCAACAAGCGCAGGTTGAAAATTTGCAGTTTGATGCGGCATTGGCGATTTTGGTGGCGCATTTTGTGCCAGTCGCAGAAAAAACATTATTTTTTCAAGATATTTACCAAACATTAAAACCTACAGCGATTTTATTAAGCTATGATCTGATGCAGCAGACTGAAAATATAGAACTGCGCTGGATGCAGAATTTGGCTTTGGATTGTGGTTTAACTACGACTCAAGCGGAAAAAATGCTTGCACGACTGGCCGATGATTTTCATTTAATTATGGCAGATGCGCAGGCAGCATTGCTTACTCAAGTGGGTTTTCGTCAGTGTAAAACATATTGTCAACTTATGAATTATTATGGTTTTTTTGCAGAGAAGTAGTTGATCAATAACATTATTTAGTCAGTAATCTTTGTAGTAAAAGTATCCGCACAAGAAAAGTTAGATCAGGGAAAGAGAAAAAATGTCAGCATATTACACTTTACTCAAACGTGAACAACATGCCGATGGTGGCTGTACTGCGCACTATCGTTGCAACATTCATGCACAAGGCGCGTGGAATCCGCATGAACAACACATGGCACCTGCAACGGGTATTTTGTGTGCAGAACTTGAGCAATTTATGCCGCGTGATGATATGCGAATTGGTCGGGTCGGTTTAGATATTTTTGGCTTAATTGCCTTTGGTGAATTTAGTATCACCACCCGTATGATTCGACCGGGTAAAACCATTGAGCTGATTGAAGCGGAAATGTGTGCTGAAGGAAAAACCTGTATTGTGGCGCGTGCATGGAAAATGAAAACCTCAGATACACGCGCAATTGCAGGATTGGAAGATTTACCGATAGAAAACCCTGAATATTTGCCCGATTGGGATGGCATGCGTTGTTGGCCTGGCGGCTATATTCAAAGCATTGAAACCCGTGCGCATTTAGATCGTCGTGCAGGTAAGGGCATCGTTTGGTTAAGAAACCAATTGGATATGGTTGAAAATCAAAACACATCCAGTTTTGTGCGTTTATTGGGGATGGTGGATACCGCCAATGGCGTAGTGCCACGCTTAGACCCGAATGCGGGCTGGGGTTTTCCAAATTTAGATTTGCAAATGCATTTACACCGTTTACCGCAAGGCGAATGGCTAGGCTTGGAAGTAACACAACAATATGGTGAAGATGGAATTGGCTTAACGAGTGCAGTTTTGCATGATACTCAAGGGCCATTTGGACGTAGTGAGCAGATTTTAACTTTGCGTCAATTCTAAATCTATTCAATATCAAACAAAAAACATCAGGACGAATTGCTTCGTCCTTTTTTTATTGGCATGCTGTGTGCAGATTATTTCATCTTATTTTATCTGAAAATATTATGCGAATTAGTTTGATTGGTGCAGGGCGCGTTGCACATCATTTGGCTCATGTTTTAAACGCACAGCATCAAATTGTGCAAATTTATAGCCGCAGTCTGGACAAGGCACAGCAGTTGGCTGCACAGGTTGGCGCAGAAGCAATTGCAGAAGTAGAACAATTTCATTCAGACCTGGATTTAGTAATTATCGCAGTGAGTGATCAGGCCATTGGACAGGTGATTCAGGAAGTTCATCGTGACTTAAATCATGTGTTGATTGTGCATACCTCTGGCAGTACTAAATTAGATGTATTGCAACAGCATCATGTACGTTCAGGGGTATTTTATCCCTTGCAAACCTTTAGTTTAGAGCGTGAAATTGATTGGTCAGAAACGCCTTTATTTATAGAAGCTGCATTTGCTGAAGATCAGCAGCTTTTAATGACTTTGGCAAATAGCCTAAGCAAAAGGGTTTATGCCTATACTTCAGCACAGCGTTTGAGTTTGCATTTGGCTGCGGTATTTGCCTGTAATTTTAGTAATTATTGTTATGACATGGCCAAGCAAGTGGTCGATGCTCAGAAAGTAGATTTCAGTCTGCTGTATCCTCTTATTTTGGAAACTGCGCATAAAGCGACCCAGAATGATCCGCGTCAAATGCAAACAGGGCCTGCTATGCGGGGTGATCACAATATTTTAAAAATGCATCAGGACTTATTGGTAGCAGGGCAGCAACATGCACTTGCCGAAGTTTATGCGCTAATGAGCCAACAGATTTTAACGCGGCATCAATCTTAGTCATTTGATACGATAACACGAGTTCAAATAAAAAATGCTTCCTTGTGGAAGCATTTTTTCTAGCAGAAATTAGTTAATTTTCTTGAAGATAAAATCATTAATCTTATGACCTGCTTCAATTCCGCGGCGTTCAAACTTGGTTTGTGGACGCCATTCAGGGCGAGGGTAGCTATTGCCTTTACCCGCCAAGTTTTCTAAACGTGGACGGTTGTCCAATACATCCAGCATCCATTCTGCATACGGTTCCCAGTCGGTTGCTGCATGGAACGTACCACCTAACACTAATTTTTGCTCTACCAATTCCATGCGTTCATGAGCAACAAAACGGCGTTTGAAGTGACGTTTTTTCTGCCATGGGTCTGGGAAATATAACTGCACCGTATCAATGCTATTGTCTGGCATTTCACGCAGTACTTGAATTGCATCGGCATCTAAGACACGTAAGTTGCTTAAACCTGCTGTACCTGCTTCATAAACGCACTGTGCAATCCCTGGAATATGGACTTCAATCCCGACAAAGTTACGTTCAGGATTGGCCTGCGCCATAAGTACCAAAGAACGCCCCATCCCAAAACCAATTTCTACTGTAAGCGGGTGTTCAGGGTGTTCAAAATGTTGACGTAAATCGCCAACAGGATATTCCAAAATTAAGTCGCCGTATTGTTCCAAGGCGCTACGTTGTGACGTATTCAATGGTGAAGAACGGCGCATGAACGTTACAATTTCACGATGCTCGTTGAGGTTGTCCAGCTCGACAACGTGCTGGTCTAATTGATCGTTCGACATAATTTTGGCAAATCTAATAAATTCGAATGCGGTATTTTAAGTCCTGAGCCATTGAAGTCAAATTTTTTCGCTGTTTTTCGCAGCGCCGTGCAAGATTGCGATACATCTGCATCTTTTGAGCATAAAAAATGCCGAATCATTAAGATTCAGCATTTAACATCATCAACGGTATTTTAATACAATAATTACGAATGGGTACTGTATTGATCAATTAAGGTATGACTGGCCTCATTCAATCCAATAATATGCACTTTAATTTGTTGGGCTTTAAATTTGTTCACCACGCTATTCAGCATATTTACAGAGGTAATATCCCAAATATGCGCATGCGTTAAGTCGATGGTGACATTGCTAATATCTTCTGAAAAATCAAAAAACTGATAAAACTTTTCTGAACTGCTAAAGAAAATTTGCCCTGAAATCACATATTGGCGGGTATGTTCGCCTAATAAAAATGAGCTGACTTTAACTTCACTTTCCAGTTTATTCACCAAAAATAAAGCAGAAAGCAGTACGCCAACAAAAACACCCAAAGCAAGGTTATGGGTAGCTAACACCACAATCACCACAGCTAACATGACTATATTGCTTTGTTTCGGATGCTTTTTAAAATTACGGATGGAATCCCAGTTAAAAGTCGTGAATGACACCATAATCATAATCGCAACCAAGGCTGCTATAGGAATATATGCCAACCAATCTTTGAGAAAAACCACCAAGCACAGCAAAAATACGCCTGCTGTAAGTGTAGAGAGACGTGTACGCGCCCCAGAACTGACGTTGATAATAGATTGCCCAATCATGGCACAGCCTGCCATACCGCCCATAAAGCCACTCACAATATTGGCATACCCCTGACCACGACATTCCTGATGCCGATCTGCTTCTGTGCCTGTGGCTTCATTGACAATCGTAGTGGTCATCATGGTTTCGAGTAAACCGACTGTGGCTAAGGTCATGGCATAAGGAAAAATAATAAATAAAGTTTCAAAATTCAGTGGAATGTCAGGCACTAGAAAAATAGGCAGCGTGTCGGGAAATTGTCCCAAATCGCTTACGGTACGCATATCTGCACCAAGTAATAAAGCAACCACACTCAGCACAATAATGCAGACCAAAGGCGAGGGAATGCTTTTACCAATTTTAGGAATGTATGGAAACAGATAGACTACCGCTAAACCTAATCCTACAAATAAATAGCCTAAGCCATCCATTTTCGATAATTCAGGCAGTTGCGCCACAAAAATTAAAATCGCCAAGGCATTTACAAAGCCATAAACTACCGATTGCGAAACAAAACGCATCAGTTTGGCAACTTTAAAATAGCCTGCTATAACCTGAATCAGCCCTGTGAGTACTGTTGCAGCCAATAAATATTGCAAACCATGTTCTTTGACGAGGGTAATCATCAGTAATGCCATAGCGCCTGTCGCGGCAGAAATCATGGCAGTACGCCCACCAAAAAAAGAAATCGTGACCGCAATACAGAACGATGCATATAAGCCGACTTGCGGATCGACGCCTGCTATAGCCGAAAAGGCAATTGATTCAGGAATTAATGCCAAACCCACCACTAAACCTGCCAAAACATCGGTGCGGATATTGGAAAACCATTCTTCTTTTTTCAGGCTAATCACAATCTCAATTTCATGAAACTTTAAAGGGCTGTATGTTAAAACATCTAGAGATAAAAAAGCAGGCAAAACAGACTTGAAAAAGCCTGTCTTTTGCAGGATAGTCAAAGCGTAAGGGCTTTTTAAGACATTTACGCTTTTTTGCAATTTATAGGTTCAATCACTTGCAAGTTTGTGACAAGCGATTTACAACAGAGATAGTTATATAACAAGGATCAAATATGAAGCTTTATTATTCACCTGGCGCATGCTCTTTGGCAGCACATATTATTTTAAATGAAGTGAATGTCGATTTTGATATTGAGCGTGTAGATTTAAAAACCCATAAAACAGAAAAGGGTGCCGATTATTATGAAATTAACCCTAAAGGTTATGTACCTGCTTTAGAAATTAACCCAGGTTTAATTTTGACGGAAAACGTAGCGCTATTGCCATTTTTAGCGCAGCAAGACCCTAAACAGGATTTAATTCCGCCATCTGGTTTAGGTCGTGCTAAAGTATTGGAATGGTTGGGTTATTTAAACTCTGAATTACATGACGCTTACTCAGTATTTTTTGGCGCGCCTTTAGATGCAGAAGCCAAAGAAAAAGCCTATGCAGAAATTGATCGCTTGTTGACTTATATTGATCAAGCGATTGCATCATCAGACCATGAATATTTGGTGGATGATAACTTTGGTCCAGCCGATGCGTATTTGTTTGTTATCACTAATTGGTCAAACTATATTGAGCATGATTTAACTCCGTATAGCCATGTGGTTGAAATCCGTAATAAAGTTGCTGCGCGTCAGTCGGTACAAATTGCTATGCGTGATGAAGGCTTGATTCCTTAATCGGCTTTTACTTGCCAGAATCAGATAATAAAAAAGACGTTGAGTTAACACTTAACGTCTTTTTATTTGAGTTGTCGGACTTGGAAAAGACCCTAATGATTATTTAAAGAAATAACCCGTTTCAGGTGAGCTGGCATTCGCCATACGCTTACGTGGCATACGTCCTGCCAAATAAGCTTCACGTCCTGCTTCTACTGCTTTACGCATCGCAGATGCCATTAGCACTGGGTTTTGTGCTGCTGCAATTGCAGTATTCATCAGCACACCATCGCAACCTAATTCCATTGCAATCGCAGCATCACTGGCAGTACCCACACCTGCATCTACCAATACAGGTACTTTGGCATTTTCTTTAATAATCGAAATGGTATGCGGGTTAAGAATACCTAAGCCTGAACCAATTAAACTACCTAATGGCATAATTGCCACGCAGCCCATACTTTCCAATTCTTGCGCCACAATCGGGTCATCGGAAGTGTAGACCATGATCTCAAAACCATCGTCAATTAGCGTGCGCGCAGCTTTTAAAGTTTCGGTGATATTTGGGTAGAGGGTTTTTTCATCGCCCAAAACTTCTAGTTTGACGAGGTTGTGACCATCTAGCAATTCACGCGCCAACATGCAGGTGCGCACGGCACTGTTGGCATCAAAACAGCCTGCTGTATTTGGCAAAATGGTGTATTTTTCTGGTGGAATTACGGAAAGTAAGTTTGGCTGATCTGGATGTTGCCCAATGTTTACACGACGAATGGCAACCGTAACAATTTCTGCGCCACTGGCTTGAATCGCCAAATCTGTTTCGGTTAAATCTTTGTATTTGCCCGTACCCACCAATAAACGTGAATTAAAGGTACGTGAACCGATTTTAAAGGTATCTTGCATGGGTGCTCCGAGTTTAGCCGCCACCAACGGCATGAATAATTTCAATGCGGTCTTGATCGCAAATAGGGGTTTCGGCAAGTTTGCTTTTGGCAATAATTTTTTCGTTTTGCTCCACAGCAAAACGTTTGCCTTCTAAATCTAATGCCTGAATCAGTTGTAACAGGGTCGTGTGAGTGGTCTGTTGTGCTTCGCCATTCAGATAAATTTGCATGACCGAGAATCCATCTTCAAAATTACAAAATATAATTGAGCTTTATTTGGCATATTTCATGGCTTGCCACGCTAAGCTTAGCCAGCCTGCAATCATGAGTGCTCCACCAATTGGGGTAATCATGCCCAAGCCACGGGCTAAATCCAATGCCATGATATACAGTGAACCGCAGAAAAATAAAATACCCAGTTGAATCAGAATAAAACTGGCTTTAATAGGAAGTTGTGGAATTACTTTGGCCAATATGCCCAATGCTAAAAGTCCAAGGGCATGATAGAAAAAATAATCTGTTGCAGTTTGCCACCAAAGCAATTGCGCTTCAGTTGCACGGGCCTTTAAGCCATGTGCACCAAATGCACCGAGCATGACTGCTATAGCTAAATTCAGGGCAGAAATTGCAATCCACATACGCAAATTGACCTATTTAATTTTGCGCTTAACCTTAGCACATTTTTAGGGGCGGGAAAATCTGAGATTTGCCTGCCTGTATGTAGCTGTACCAATTAAAGACAATAAAAAAGGGCAGTTTGCCCAATTTTATTTTTCGATGTGTCTGCATCAATTTGGAGAATGTCAGTTTAGTTTGATGACATCGCCACTTTAATTTTTTCCATGGCATTTTTTTCGAGCTGACGAATACGTTCTGCCGAAACATTATATTCTGCTGCCAATTCATGCAGGGTCGATTTATCATCATCTAACCAGCGACGCTGCAAAATATTACGTGAACGATCATCCAACTGCTCCATAGCTTCATGTAGGGCAGAAGTGCTTTGTTCTTCGTAGTCTTCGTTTTCGACTAAACGTGCAGGGTCGTAACGGTTATCTTCCAAATACAATGCAGGTGCAACATAAGTTGAACCTTCATCGTCATCATCGCCTTGTGCTTCAAAAGCCGCATCATAAGCGGTTAAACGACCTTCCATTTCCAAGACTTGTTCTGCAGTCACATTTAAGTCATTGGCAATAGATTGTGCTTCTTCGAGCGTCAGTTTTTTGCTAGATTTTTTGAGACTACGCAAATTAAAGAACAATTTACGCTGTGCTTTGGTGGTGGCAATTTTAACAATACGCCAGTTACGAATAACATATTCGTGAATTTCAGCTTTAATCCAATGCACGGCAAATGACACCAAACGCACGCCCATATTCGGGTCAAAGCGTTTCACGGCTTTCATTAAGCCCAAGTTGCCTTCCTGAATTAAATCGCCCTGCGGTAAACCATAGCCCGCATAACTTCGTGCAATATGCACCACAAAACGTAAATGCGACATGACCAACATTTTGGCCGCGTCTAAATCTTGATCGTAATAATAACGCTCGGCTAACTCTTTTTCTTGTTCAGCCGTTAAAATAGGAATTTGGTTAACAGTACTAATATAAGCCCCGAGGTTTACCCCTGGTGCAGATAATGACAGGGGCATCAACTGATTGCTGCTGTCACTCATGAGATCTCCTTATAGGATTGGGTAGGTAAAATAACCGATGTCTTTATCTTAATGCCAATATTCTACTTAAATAAGTAAAATTGGTGTAGATATGTAAATCTTTATAGCAATAAGCGGCGAATATTAAGTCATTAAAACAAATGAACAATCAAACAGATATGCTTATTACGATGCTTTTGGCTTGGCAACATCAATCACATAATGAAACTCTGTTGCCGAAATCTGACTTGCTTCACAGCTATATTGATGTAACTGACAATAACGCGCCACATCTTGCTGGCTATGCGGATCAGATGACTTCAATAAAAACCGTGCAGAATCTGATTGTTTAAGGGCACGTTTTAGCATCAATAAAGGCATAGGACAAGGTTGTCCCATGGCATCAATCACTATGATAGGTTGTTCAGCATCACACAGCATTGAAGTAAAAATTCGCCTTAAAAAACAGAATGATCATACTAGCAAATTCGCTCACAAATCCCAAATAAATTTCATCTGAAGCATCGGGGCTATTCATTGCGCGGCTTACTGCGCATAAGGGCAAGAGAATTGGCTTATTTTGTGAGATATTTGCAATAAAATTTATAGATCAAAATTGTGCTAAGTCACTTAACAGAAATAAAAAATTTCCATTTGTTCAAATCGTTTCAAACTGAACAAGATAAATCAAAAAAAATCTATTAATTGTCATAAACCCGTGTTAAGCTCGATGCGTATTTAGGATTTTAGATAGACAATCGTTGTTTGTCGCCCTATTACAAATGGATGTAACCGGGATTTTGTTAATAGTTATACAGAATGATTACAAGCTTAGAAATAAAAATATTTTTAAACTTTGTTTGCTCTGCTGTTTGCAACACCGGGTGGTCCTTCTTTTTAATCAATGAGGATTAACTTATGACAGCTCGTGAACAAGGCGTAGTTAAATGGTTCAACGACACTAAAGGCTTTGGCTTTATCCAACGCAATGGCGGCGACGATGTATTCGTTCACTTCCGTGCGATCCAAGGTGACGGCCACCGTTCACTTCGTGACGGCCAACGTGTTGAATTCAGCGTAGTAAAAGGCCAAAAAGGCTTCCAAGCTGAAGAAGTACAGCCATTAGACTAATCACTCGATTATTCTAAAAAAACGCTCCAATCCTGATTGGGGCGTTTTTTATTTGTATTTCTGTTTATAATAGGTCAGTTTTTTGTCTGTATAAGTTCGAGCACATATTTATGTCATCTGGTTTTGAAACCTTAAATTTACATCCGCAATTGAAACAGGCTATTGATGCTTTGGGTTTCAAGGAAATGACGCCAATTCAGCAAAAGGTTTTAAAATTTACTTTGGCTGGACATGATGCCATTGGTCGTGCGCAAACAGGTACAGGAAAAACTGCTGCCTTTTTAATTAGTGTGATCAACGATTTATTGAATAACCCAATTCAAGGACAGCGTTATCGTGGTGAACCACGTGCATTGGTTTTGGCACCTACACGCGAATTAGCTTTGCAAATCGAAAGTGATGCAAAAGACTTAACCAAATTTACCGACTTAAATGTGGTGACTTTGTTGGGTGGTGTAGATTTTGATAAGCAAAAGTCACAACTCAATAAAAACTTTGTCGATATTATTGTTGCGACACCAGGGCGCTTGATTGATTTTGTAGAACAAAAAGAAGTTTGGCTCGATCAAATTGAATTTTTAGTGATTGATGAAGCAGACCGCTTGTTGGATATGGGCTTTATTCCATCGGTAAAACGTATTGTGCGTTATTCACCGCGTAAGGAACAGCGTCAGACGTTAATGTTCTCGGCAACTTTTAGTTATGATGTGTTGAACTTGGCTCAACAGTGGTTATTTGAACCTGTTACAGTCGAAATTGAACCTGAAAAGAAAACCAATGCCGATGTTGAGCAACGGGTATATATGGTTGCCAAAACCGATAAATACAAATTGCTTGAAGAAATTTTACGTGATGAGCCGATTGAAAAAGTCATGATTTTTGCCAATCGGCGTGATCAGGTGCGTAAGCTTTATGATCATTTAAAGCGTGATGGCTATAAAGTGGTGATGTTGTCAGGTGAAATTGCCCAAGACAAACGCTTAAAAATGCTGGATCAGTTTAAAAATGGCAAACATAACATCATGATTGCAACAGACGTTGCAGGGCGTGGTATTCATGTCGATGGTGTTTCGCATGTGGTGAATTTCACTTTGCCTGAACAGTCAGATGATTATGTGCACCGTATTGGTCGTACAGGTCGTGCAGGTACACGTGGTGTGAGTATTAGCTTCTTGTCGGAAGATGATGCGTTCTATTTACCAGAAATTGAAAAAGCCATTGGTCAAAAATTGCCATTAACACGTTTAGATGGTTATTGCTAATTACTCATTTAAGCTATTTTTTAGTTTAAATCCTGCTGTTCTTAGTTTAAAAGTCGCTCTCAGTGGAGCGACTTTTTTGTATTTGCTTCTTATGTCGTGCTGTAATAATTTACTTTGCCTGACATCTAAAGGTCAGCACAGTTTGATAATCATCATCACGGGCAATATCAGTATTACGTCCCGCAATTGTACCTAAAACAGTTGCTGCCGCCTGAATCATTTGTCCCGTTTGCTCATCGACTACACCTTTGAGTGCGCCGTTATAAGATGTTTTTTCATCAACCAAGACTGGAGCGGCACGAGTACCACAGGTTTTATTGGCAGCTGTAATTGCATTATTTTTGGCAATAATATTACTTTTACCTAAACCTGTGACTTCATATAGGTTGTTTTCTTTTTGAATGGCAAGAGAATTATTTGGCGTGGTGGCACATGCGGTTAAAAGTGCAAAAACGGCAAGGCTAGAAAAGGCGACTATTTTTTTCATATCTACCTCGGGGCTAAAACGCTGTAGCGCGTATTGTTTGTTGATGATATTTCAATTCAAATGTGTAGAGATTGAAAATAACAATTTGATCTAGTTGAACATAATCTGGATGGTTTTAGATGTAGACACTGTATAGGCTGTGTTGATAATTCGTCATTCATTTATACACATCAAACCCAATCCATAATGTATTTTCATGCTCTTAAACTATAGATGAATGCGTCAAAGCATCATTGTTTAGATGTGCTGAGCAGGTTCATCTTAAAAGTGCAGACATATAGACCCTAATCAGAATCTTGCAAATAAGCATACGGAAATAGCGCAATTTTTTGAGTTTATGCTAATCTTAACCGAGCTTTTTGAAATAGTTATATAAGTCAATGACGGATACAGCGGTAGAAATCGTTCATCAAAATATTCATCAACGTCAGTCTACGGGGCAGTTAGTTGAACCTGCACCAAATACTGAGCAGCTAGAAATGGCTTTTCAGGCAGCTTTAACCGCACCAGATCATCATCGTTTAAAACCTACGCGCTTTGTGGTGATTACTGCCGAGCAACGTGCAGCATTTGGTGAGTTACTTTCTCAAGCCTTGGCAGACATGGGCGAAACCGATGCGGTTCAGTTGGAGCGAGTGAAACAGCATCCATTTCGTGCGCCACTTTTAGTGTTGGCGTTAACACAATTTCAGGATCATCCAAAAGTGCCATGTTTTGAGCAGACTTTAAGTACAGGTGCTGCGGTACAGAACTTTTTATTGTCTTTGCAGGCGCAGGGTTTTGCCAGTATGTGGCGTAGTGGGGCAGTCGTTGAGTCGAACTTGCTGAAACAAGCTTTAAACTTAAATGCAGATGATTTAATTTCAGGCATTATTTATGTGGGAACAGCGGCTAAAGCCATTCCTGCACGCGCTGAGTTGAATACGCAAGCTTATGTTCGTTATTGGAACGCATAAGTCTTTATTTTTAGGATATAACAATAATGTCAGAGTTAAATTTTGCCGATTTGGTTGAACCTGTTGCAATAGATCGAAAAACTGCGTTACGCATTACAGTGCTAGGTGGTGGCAGTTTTGGTACAGCAATGGCCAATACAGCAGTGCGTAATGGCTGCGACACGATGATTTGGATTCGTGATGAAGCGACTGCCAAAGAAATTAATGAAACGCATATTAATCGACGTTATTTGCCAGATTTTCAGTTGGAGCAGGGTTTAAGAGCCGTTTCAGATTTGGAAACTGCAGTTCGTGACCGTGACATTATTTTAGTGGCTATTCCAAGTCATTCTTTCCGTGATGTGTTGCGTCAAATTAAACCTTTTATTAGCGCACAAGCAGTGGTGTCTTTAACCAAGGGTATTGAAGCCAAAACCTTTAGTTTTATGAGCGATATTATCCGTGAAGAATTGCCAGAAGTGCCGTATGGTGTATTGTCTGGCCCGAACCTTGCCAAAGAAATTGTGGCGGGGCAGCCTGCAGGTACGGTTATTGCCAGTCATTCTGAATTGGTGCGTTATGCGGTGCAGCAAGCTTTACACAGTGCGTTATTCCGTGTTTTTGCCAGCGATGATGTGAATGGTGTGGAATTAGGCGGTGCGCTGAAAAATATTTATGCTGTGGCGATGGGCATGGCAGCCGCTTATAACGTGGGTGAAAATACCAAGAGTATGATTTTAACCCGTGCATTGGCAGAAATGAGTCGTTTTGCGGTTAAGCTTGGTGCAAATCCATTGACCTTCTTAGGGTTGTCTGGTGTCGGTGACTTATTTGCAACGTGTAGCAGTCCATTGAGTCGTAACTATCAAGTGGGTTATGCATTGGGCAAAGGCAAAACTTTGGAACAAGCCACAGAAGAATTGGGGCAAACAGCCGAAGGGATTAATACCATCGTGCAAGTGCGGGCGCGCTCGAATGAATTAGATGTGTATATGCCAATCACTTGTGCGCTTTATGAAGTGATTTTTGAAGGTGCGCCGCCTATGAATATTGCACTGTCTTTAATGAAAAATGGACATCGCAGTGATGTGGAATTTGTCTTGCCGCATCATCAAGTTTAGTTTTACATCCATAAAACTGCGCCACAGTAGGTAAAAACTTGCGTGGAATATGACAGTTTGGTGAACTGAATTGTCATATTCTCAGGTTATACTGAGCGCATAATTTGAGTTAAATTGACACAACTTAATGTGTATCATCCTATAAGGAAATTCTATGCAACTGACTCTTGTTCGTCATGGTGAAGCCGCTCCTGCGATTATGGGCAATGATCATCAGCGTCCATTGACTGAGCGTGGTCATATACAAGCACAAGAAACGGCAGATTATTTAAAAAATATCATTCAGCCCGATGTGTTTGTAGTCAGTCCTTTACTGCGTGCACAAGAAACTTTGGCACATTTGCAGCAATATTTTAAAGATGTGCCTGTGGTGGTCTGCAATACCATTAAACCTGAAGATGATGCAAAAGTTGCTGTGGAATGGTTGTCACAATTGCCGTATGAGTCAATTGCAGTGGTGTGTCACATGAATGTAGTGGCGCACATGGCAGAGATTTTGACTTCAGAATCATTCCATCCCTATCATTTGGCAGAAGCACGGATTTATGAGCAGGCAGTAATTGCTGCGGGGCTTTCAACCCAAATCAAAAGTTTTATTCCAAACGCATAAAATAAATGTATAAAGTTAAATATAATTCAACGGTAGAACGATAATAATGCTGTATTTATGGATGCCAGAAGCCAATGGGGTTTGGCAATGGTCAAATGGGGAATACTGGACACAGGCAGATAGTCTTGATGCCTTGATTCAGGCATTGCAGGCTTTTCAAGGAAAAGATGCTGTGGTGTTTTTCCCAAGCCGTGATGTGCAAATTATGCAACAAACTTTACCTAAAGCCCAATATAAACAATTGGGTACCGATGGTGTGAAGTATTTATTAGAAGAATATACCGTATTGCCAATTGATGCGATGCAGGTGGCTCATCATTTTCAGCCACCTGAGCAAATAACCGTGTTGGGAGTTGCTAAGCATAGTATTGAAACCTATTTGCATGTATTAAGTTTGTTGCCAGTTAAAATCAGTGCATTGTTACCTGACTTTTTAATCTTGCCGCAACCTGATGTAGGGCAAACGGTGATTGGAAATATTTGCGGACGCTTGTTGGTACGTGAAAGTGAATTTTTAGGTTATTCAGTTGATGATCTGGCGCTTTATCTAGATTATCAAACTGCAGAACGAAACTATAAAATCACCAACTTTAGTGCAGAACAAATGCAAAGTATTGAAGCATTTGCAACACAAGAACAATTAGAAAGCTTTCATTATGTAGTACCTGCATTAGTGAAAGCCAAACAGCATCCATTCAATATGCTGCCAAAATCCAAGCAAGACACGGGTGTTTCAGGTTATTGGAAAGCCTGTGCAGCAGTATTTCTTGGGATTTTAATTGTACAGTTTAGCTATGATGCACTGCGTTGGAGCAAACTTAAAAAAGTAGCAGATCAAACAGCGGTTCAAGCCATAGAACAATATCAATATTGGTTTGGTGCAAATAGTCGTATTACCGAACAAAATATTCAAAGCCAGTTTGAAAGTCAGGTACGCATGAGTAAAAATGCAGATACTCAAGCGCTGCAATTGCTCAGTCGTGTTGGCCCTGTGTTGATGCAAAATCAAATTGTGGCCAATCGTGTGAGTTTTGATGCCAATATGTTGAACATGGAATTGAATGCCAACTCGGCAGCGACCTTACAAGCGCTCACTCAGCAATTGAATCAGCAGGGTTTTAAGGTCGAGCTGGGTAATATTCAGCCGAGCGCGTCAGGTGCAGTAGGATTGGTGAAAATACAATAATGAAAGCCATGGAAAAAATGTCAACTTGGTTCGATCAACGTATTGAACTGATACAAGATTATCTAGATCGTTTAAATACACGTGAACGTGTTTTGGTGGTATTTACCACAATCTTTGTGATCGTTGCTGCTGTGGGTTCTGCGTTGTGGTATATGCATGCCGCAGCCGAAAAACAGCAAAAACGGGTAAATGACCTTAAAGATTTGGTGGTGGTGATGCAAAGTCATGCAGTCACCATGAAACCTGCCAATGATGCACAACTCAGTGCAGCCGATAAAATTCAGCGTGTGGCTCAGCAACAGGGTTTATCGGTTGCTTCGCAGCAAAGTGGTGACAAGATGCTACTGGTGGCGAGTCATGCCAATTATGCTGTGTTGGCAAATTTTTTAACCCAATTGGCGCAAATGGGTTTAAGTATCGAAAAAATGGAATTAATTTCTGAAGCAGGGCAGATTAAATTAACAGCGACAGTCCAGTAAAGGTTAAAAATAAAGTCCGAAACTCGGAAAATAAACCCATGTCAAGCATAGCGTTTTGACTGGGCTAAGCCTATAATATGGCGACTTAGAAAGCAGTAGACTTTTGCAGATATGTTGTATTCTCTAGCCCGCCCGTTGTTATTTTCTTTAGCACCAGAGCGTGCACATGAGCTGACACTATCACTATTGAAATCGAGCCATAAAATGGGCTTGATGCGTCAAAAGACTGTAGCGAAACCTGTGACGTGTATGGGAATTGAATTCCCTAATCCAGTAGGTTTGGCAGCAGGTCTAGACAAAAATGGTGCATATATTGATGCCTTGGCTGGTTTAGGCTTTGGGTTTATTGAAATTGGCACCATTACGCCACGTCCTCAAGCGGGCAATCCGCATCCACGTTTATTCCGTATTCCACAGGCCAAAGCCATTATTAACCGTATGGGTTTTAATAATGATGGGGTCGATCAGCTGATTGAAAACGTCAAAGCGGCAAAATTTAAAGGTATTTTAGGGATTAATATTGGTAAAAATGCCGATACGCCTGTTGAAAATGCGGTAGATGATTATCTGATTTGTCTAGAAAAAGTCTATAACTATGCCTCTTATATTACTGTAAATATTTCATCACCCAATACCAAAAATTTGCGCAGTTTGCAAAGTGGTGATGCGCTGACTGAATTATTGCAAACCCTCAAACAGCGTCAGTTGGAGTTGGCAGAAGAACATCAACATTATGTGCCGTTGGTCTTAAAAGTTGCTCCAGATTTAGACCCTGAAGATATTCAGTTTATTGCCAAGCAATTATTGCAATTCAAAATTGATGGCCTGATTGTGACCAATACCACTTTGTCGCGTGAAGGCGTAGAAAACTTGCCGCATGGCGATGAAGCTGGTGGTTTATCGGGCGCGCCTGTGTTTGAAAAAAGTACTGCATGTTTGGCAGCATTTTCAGCAGCACTGAAAGGTGAAATTCCTTTAATTGGTGTCGGTGGCATTTTGTCGGGCGAACAAGCGGTTGCCAAAAAAAATGCAGGTGCAAGCTTGGTTCAGGTGTATAGTGGTTTAATCTATGCAGGTCCTGAGTTGGTTCAAGATTGTGTGAACGCCTTATAACTTATGAATACCATTGATATCGTTATTCTGATTCTCTTGCTTATTGGAGGGTTGAACGGTTTGCGACAAGGATTTATTAAAGCCTTTGCGAACTTGGTAGGATGGATTTTTGCCCTAATTGTTGCGGCAAAATATGCAGTTGTCCTAGCACCTTCGATGACAGCACTCAGTAGCGATCCTGTGGTACAAAAAATTGCAGCCTTTGCATTTATTGTCTTGGTGATTGTGGTACTGACCTGGATTGTAACCGCTGTTTTAAATGGTGTTTTAAAGAGCTTGAAACTTGGCCCATTAAATCGTTTGGCAGGCGGTGCATTTGGTACCTTGAAAGGCTTACTCATTGTTCTTATTACCATTCAAGGCATTGGTCCTTGGGTCGAAAGCTCGCCTTATTGGAAACAGTCTAAATTTGTGCAAACTTTATTGCCGTATGCACCGTGGGCAACAGAACTCTCCAAAGACGCTGCCAATGAGGCTTTACAGCACATCAAGTCGAAAGATGCCGCGTCATCTTCCGACATCGCATCTGACGCAAAAGAAAACCGCTCTGGCGCAGATGGCTCAACGAATAATCCTTTTTATTAATCCCTAGCTGGTCTGCGAGGTTGCTATGTGTGGAGTTGTTGGTATAGCTGGTAAATCACCTGTTAACCAAATGTTGTTTGATGCATTAACGATGTTACAACATCGTGGACAGGATGCAGCTGGGATCGTAACTTGCCACAATGGACGTTTGTTCTTGCGTAAAGATAACGGTATGGTGCGTGATGTATTCCATACGCGTCACATGCGTGCGTTGCAAGGTAATTATGGTATTGGGCACGTGCGTTATCCAACTGCAGGTTCATCTAGCAGTGCCGAAGCGCAGCCATTTTATGTGAACTCGCCGTACGGGATTACTTTGGCTCACAATGGCAATTTGACAAATGCCGAAGAAATTCACGAAGATCTGTTTAAAACAGATTTACGTCACATGAACACCGATTCTGATTCAGAAGTGTTATTGAACGTATTTGCACATGAATTGCAAAAACGTGGCAAATTAAACCCAACGCCTGAAGATATTTTTCATGTAATCAGCCGTGTGCATGAGCGCTGCAAAGGTGCTTATGGCGTTGTTGCAATGATTACAGGTCAAGGATTGGTTGGCTTCCGCGACCCGAATGGTATCCGTCCATTGATTTACGGTTCACGTGAAACTGAACAGGGCATGGAATATATTATTGCATCAGAATCTGTGGCAATTACTGCACTTGGCTTTAAAGTTGAACGTGATATTGCGCCGGGTGAAGCGATCTTTATTAATGACGCAGGTGAATTATTTACCCAGCAATGTGCCGCTAAACCTGAATATCGCCCATGTATTTTTGAATATGTATATTTTGCTCGTCCAGATGCGACCATTGATGGTATTTCAGTGTATAAAGCGCGTTTGAAAATGGGTGAAAAACTGGCGCATAAAATTACCCAAGAGTGGGGCGAGCAACACGATATTGATGTCGTTATTCCAATTCCAGATACATCACGTACATCAGCTTTAGAATTGGCAAATACTTTAGGGGTTAAATTCCGTGAAGGTTTTATGAAAAACCGCTATATCGGACGTACCTTTATTATGCCAGGTCAGCAATTGCGTAAAAAATCAGTGCGCCAAAAACTGAACCCTGTAGAGCTTGAGTTTAAAGGCAAAAATGTACTGTTGGTGGATGACTCGATTGTCCGTGGTACGACCTGTAACGAAATTATTCAAATGGCACGTGATGCTGGGGCGAAAAAAGTATTCTTTGCTTCTGCAGCGCCAATGGTGAAATATCCAAACGTGTATGGTATTGATATGCCAGCCAAAGATGAATTAATCGCGTCTAACCGTAATGTCGAAGAAATTCGTGAAATTATTGGTGCAGACCGTTTAATTTTCCAAGATTTAGAAGATTTAAAACAAGCCGTTCGTACCCATAAAGTACCGCATTTAACTGAATTCGATTGTTCAGTATTTGATGGCGTGTATGTAGCTGGCGGAATTGACGAAGCTTATCTGAATGATCTTGAGCAAAAGCGCAACGACTTGGCTAAAAAAGGCAAAGATGGTTATATTGATGTCAATATTGATGCCGCGTCAGTAGACTTAACTGGTGTAAAAGAGAGTTAATTTTTTTCTGATCAGCTCAGTGAGAAAAGCGGGAAATTCCCGCTTTTTTCATTTATGATGGTGGCTCAAATACAATGTAATTCAGGATGTTTACATTGAGGTCTGTGAGTAGTTACTTGATTAAAAACAAAAATATGATTTGGTCTGCAATTTTATGTTTGGTTGCAGTCGCTTTGACCCTGTTTATCTTAAACACAGTTTTGGGTCTGTTGGTCTATTATGTCGATTCAAGCCAATCCATCTATTGGCACAGTCTAAGCCCATACTGGATTACGGTCTTGGTGCTGATTATGACAGTATCCGTCATTTTGGAATTTTACGTTTTTCGCTCAGGTGGTCATTCTTTGGCAAAACAATTGGGTGCGCGTCGTTTAACCCAGTTCGAAAGTACCCCAGAAGAAAGTACCGCACTTAAACTGACCGAACAATTGGCCGATACCTTTCAAATCCCAGCGCCTACTGTATATGTATTGCCCGATGAAATTGGGGTAAATGCCCTCACTGCAGGCTTTAGTCATAAAGATATTGTGATTATTTTGACTTGGGGTGCTTTGCAAAACTTGGATGAGCAAGAGCTTTATGGATTGCTCAGCCATGAGTTTAACCATATTTTAAGTGGTGAAACCATTGATAATACTAAACTTAAAATCCTCTACAGTAGTCTAACCACGTTTAGTAAGTGGGGCAGTAGCATCGCCAAACTTGGTTTTGGACAACATCGTGATGCGCCGCCACATAAGTTAGCGACTTTTTTTGTTGCTGTAGGTGGTGGTATCTGGTTGTTTGGTAGCTTGGGCGTGTTGATTACCCGCTTAATTAAATATATTAGTCTAAGCGGACGTACCTTTAAAAATGATTTAAAAACCAAACGTTTGATTCAAAATAATGCCAATATTCAAACTTTGCTGCGAATTTATGTGCATCATGCAGGGTCGCAAATTCATAGTGAATATTCAGAATCTATTTCCCACATGTGCTTTGCTAACTCGCTCAGTCCGCAAAGCTGGATGAATATTCATCCAAGTATTGAAGCCCGTATTTTTGAGCTTGATCCAACCTTGGTGCAAGACTTACAACTCGAAAATTTGAAGCGTTTACGCAATCAGCCTTTGTTTAGCCTATTTCGCTCGTTAGAAGAAATGAATGCTGAATATTATGCGCCGTGGAGCTCGCCGCAACCTTTGCCTTTGCTGCGCTTGTCGCCGATTAGCTTTGCAATTAATGATGCAATTAAGCCACTCAAGCCTGAAATTCGCAATAACATGCCGCGTCCAGAGCTAATTCAGCGTGCCTTACAAACGGCAACGGGTTCGCGTGAGGTGATTGTCGCTATTTTGATGATTCGCCAATATCGTGAATTTATTCCTGCTGAAGCAGAAGTGAGTCGTGCAATTGTAGATGCTTTATTACATTTGGATGGGCGAGTACATATCTCGATTTTCCATGAAGCGTGTAAAAATATTGGTGGTATGCCGCTGAGTATCGCACGGCAGTTTCTAACCAAATTGGCAAAAATCATTCAGGAAGATGGCGAGATTGGTTTGTTGGATGCCTTGCTGCTTGAACGAATCAAGTTTGAATTAAACTTACTGCCTTTACATACACCTGCAGCGTTACACGAAGTTAAACCGCAAATTGTACGTTTAATCGATGCTTTATTGCATGTGCAGCAAATTAATAGTGTTAATCAGTTAGATGTACGTGAACGTATTTTAGAACGTGTTTTAACTGCAGATGAATTGATTGATTATGAAGAAATTTCAGATGAACCGATTGATTTATCAGAAATTTTAAATGATATGGCAGGTTTGCTGCTGCGTGATCGACTGATGGTGTTAGGCATTGCTGAAATTTGTTTGTGGAATGACCGTATTATCACCCAAGATGAATTGGATGTTTTGGAGTTGCTCTATTGGCGTTTAGGTTTTAAAACCGAAGAAATTGTCGAGCAAATGCAAAAACAAAACAGTTTGATGATTGTGTGACACTGATTGACTAGGTGTGTTTAAAGCAGATTTTGAAAAAATACGAATAGGTCAGATTGGGTGAAAGAAAGCACAGCATTGTGCAGCCTTTCTAGGTAGAATAGGTGCTATCTTGCATGTTGTTCTGTGATAAATACGTGCAGCGAAAAATTAGATGGGTGATGATAAACATGATGGGGCATCAGCGTGACATTTTAGCCAGTTTGGGAATCGATATTTGGGTTTCCAGAATGGCTGTGTCTCAAACTTTGCCACAATCATCGGTTTGGCGCGAACAAGCTGCACCTGAAATACACAGCGAAATTATTGTTCCTGCTGCAGTACCTCAACAATTAAAACAACAACAGCCGATTATTCACGAAAAGCCTAAGCAAGAACCATCTCCGCAACATACGACAGTTGAAGCGGCCGCGCCAGAAGTTGTTCCTGAAGCGCGTGTCATGCTGCAAATTGAAGCATTTAGTATTGAAGCTTTGCAGTTGCCACATTGTGTCATTTTGGTAGAAAGCACTACCTTGAGTCAGGAACAGCAACAATTGTGGCGTAATATTCAACATGCGCTACAGGCCGAATATCACGTATTGCAATGGCCTTTTGCTTTAGAAGTATTACAAGACGGCATCGGGGTAGAAAATTATGTGCAAGGTTTTGTTGATGTCTTGAGCACAGATAAAAACATGCTGATTTTAGGTCAATTACCACATTTTAAATCTGAACAATGTTTGCATTTAGCCAGCTTGCAAGAGATGTTAGATCAACCGCTGTTGAAAAAAAGTCTGTGGGATGCGATACAAATCACATCGTTATAGCCTAAAGCCTAAGTCAATTCAGATATTTAAAACTCTACATATACAAGCAATTGTAGACACGAAACAGGGATAATCATGCGTAAAAAAGTGGTAGTGTTTAGTCAAATTGATGCAGAAATTTTAAGTAAGCTAGAGCAAGATTATCAGGTGGTGCAGGTCAGCCCGAAGTTGGGTGACGTGAATCAACAGTTGCTTGAGCATGTGCAAGATGCGGATGGCATGATTGGTGCAGGGCGCTTGCTTAATCAAAGCAACTTACATACTGCGACTAAACTCAAAGTGATTTCGAGTGTAAGTGTCGGTTACGACAACTATGATGTAGATTATTTAACCCAACAAAAGATTAGTCTTTGCCATACACCGCATGTCTTGACTGAAACCACAGCAGATTTAGCCTTTACTTTATTGATGAGTGCAGCACGACAAGTGCCATATTTAGATCGGTGGACTAAACAAGGGCAATGGAAACGTACCGTGGGTGCAGCACAGTTTGGACAGGATATTTATGGTAAAACCATTGGTATTGTAGGTTTGGGGCATATTGGTGCGGCTATCGCACGGCGTGCATTTCATGGTTTTAATATGAATGTGGTGTACCACAATCGTCGTGAAAAAATGGAAGTGGCGAAGGCATTTAATGCAGAATATTTAAGTCTGGATGAATTGCTGCAACAGTCTGATTTTGTGGTACTGGCAGTCGATTTAAATGCAGACTCTAAAGCCTTAATTGGTCAGCGTGAACTTGATTTAATGCAGTCACATGCAATTTTGGTCAATATTTCGCGTGGTTCAGTCATTGATGAGCAGGCACTTATTCAGACCTTACAAGCAGGCAAAATTTTTGCCGCAGCTTTGGATGTCTATGACAAAGAACCACTGCAAGAATCACCATTATTTGAGTTAGATAATGTCGTGACTTTGCCGCACATTGGTTCAGCAACTGCAGCAACTCGTCGACAAATGGCAAACTTAGCCTATAAAAATTTAGTTGATGCGCTGGAAGGACGTCGCCCGCAATATGTTGTTAATCCTGCTTGTTATACGTCTTAAAGTTAAAGATGATTTGGTAAAAATTGATAACACATCATTGCAAATGCGTTCATTTTTCAATGTTATAGTGAATCATTATGCAAAATATGTATTTGAGATCATCCATTGAAACATCTATTACTGATCTGCGGTTTGAGTTTTGCCAGTATTGCGACAACCCAAAGTGCCAATCTAACCACCACACCACAATTTAATGTGCCTGAAATAGGCAGTGGTGTGGGATTAATTGATCAGCAAAAAGAACGCAGTATTGGTGAAAAAGTCTATCGGGAAGTGCAGCGTAAAATGCCTGTCACGCAAAACCCGTGGCTGGAAGATCAATTAATCAATACGTTTTCGCATCTACTCAGCCAAACTCAATTGGGGCAACCCATTGGGCTACTCATTATCAATGATCCACAAATTAATGCTTTTGCTGTGCCGGGTGGTTTATTTGCGTTAAACACAGGTCTTATTAATTCTGCCCGTAATATGGATGAAGTTGCGGGCGTGATGGCGCATGAAATTGCGCATGTGTCGCAACGTCATTACAGTCGCTCTCAAGAGGCATTTAAAGGACAGGGTTTGTTGGCACTCGCTGGGGTTGTGGTTGGGGCATTGGTTGCCTCACAAGCCGATGGTGATGCAGGCGCAGCGGTGATGATGGGTTCTCAAGCCGCTTTAATGGATCAGCAATTGACTTATAGCCGTAATCAGGAACGTGAAGCAGACCGTATTGGCATGCAATATATGTATAGCGCAGGCTATAACCCACAAAGCATGGCAGACTTTTTTGAGGTGATGCACCGTACTACGAGTCGAGTGAGCTTCTTACCTGACTTTTGGTTTACCCATCCCTTAACCACAGAGCGGATGAGTGAGGCGCGTTTACGTGCCAATCAATTGCCACCAGTGCCAACCTCGCTGCGTGATGAAGACTTTGAGATTTTAAAGTTATATAGTTTGGTGGTTTCGCAGCAGGCGACAGAACAGCAGCTTAAAGCATTTGCAACCCGTAACCATTTTGCGGCGAATTTGGCTTTGGCTTATTTTTATAGCCAGCAAGGCGATTTTGTTTTGGCGCAACAAAGTATAGATCAGGCCAAAAGTCACAATCGTTTACATAATTTATTGATACTTATTCAAACTGACATTTATTTAGGGCAAAATAAAATTGATTTAGCGCTCAAAACAATTGGTTCACCTGCGCGAATTATGCCTGAAAATCGTGCGCTGAATTATAAATGGGCCGAGGTTTTGATTCGTCAAAATCAAACTACGCAAGCAGAAAGTATTTTGAAGGATTTCTTGCAAAAAAATCCACGTGATTTATCGGCATGGAATTTAATGCAGCAAGCGGCAAATGTAGACCGAAGCTCTGCATTACGCACGGTAAATGTGTTACGGTATCGTGCAGAAGTACAGTATTGGTCAGGTTGGGAAGAAGAGGCAATTAAATCATTACTGCACGCGCAGCGTTTAGCCAAAGACAATCAGGCGATGTCGGCAAATATAAAAAACCGTGTGACTGAAATGCAAAGAGAACGACAGTTAAAAATATAAGTCGGGCGTACATACGGTGGCATAACAATAAAGAAAGGGAGTTTAAGAATGATTGAGGGACAATGTTTATGTGGTGCGGTGTATTACCGTTACCATGCCGAAATTGAAAAAACAATATTATGTTTTTGCCAGCATTGCCGTCGTGCGCAAGGCGGTATTATGGGATGGAATAGTCCAGTGGCACGCGAACATTTTGAAGTGGTGCGTGGCTTAAAATATCTAAAAGAATATTTTCATAGTCCCAATAAAGCACGGGTATTTTGTCAGGAGTGTGGCAGCCCGATTTATTCTTATCGGCTAGATTTACCCGATATTATTCGCTTACGCTTAGGGACAGTGACTCAAGGCAAAGTTCCCGAACCATGTGAGCAAGCATTTGCGCAATACAAACCCAACTTTTTGGCAATTGAGTCGTGTGAATAGTTATTCACCGAATATACAATGCTAAAATAGAACTTGAGTTGAAACGACCCTGACTTGAAAATGAAAAAATATATTTATTTATGCCTTACTTTGGGGATGACCTTGCAAAATGTCTATGCTGCGAGTGCAGAGCAGTATGTGTTGGCTGTTGAAGAAATTAATGCGCAATATAAACAAGATACCCGACAGTTTTTACGAGGCTTAAACCCACAACAGCAGGGTTTTAATCCGCAGCAACAGCAGCAGTTTTGCGGCATTGTTAGTCGTTATGTTGATCGTTTATATCAGGCAGCAGATGAAAACCGTGCCTATTTGGATCGTCGTTATCAGAATATTAATAAACAGGACGTGATTCAGCAGGTCAGCACATCTAAAGAAATGCAATTACTGAAAAAATATCAAGTGAACTGCGATTTAAAGTAAAAAGTTAAAGCAGAAGTGTCTAAGGGTGAATAGATAATCTATCTCATCCTAGGTTTAGCATTTTACTTAATAGCATTAGATAGAAAGATTAAAGCGGGCTTAATCTGACATTTAAATCAGTGTTCGGAGAAGCACAAATTTGGGGTGAGCTAATTAGCTTAATTTGGCTTTAATTTTGGCAGATACTTGAGCAGGATCGGCGCGCCCGGCTATGAGCGGACGCAGAGAGTTCATCACCTTACCCATATCTTTCATGCTAGTAGCTTGTTGCGCTTCAATGGTTTGCGCAATCATGGAATCAAGTTCTTCCTCAGTCATAGCTTCTGGTAGAAACTGAGATAACACCTCAATTTCGGCTTGTTCCTTACTAGCTAAATCTTCTCGGCCAGCGCCTTCAAAGGCTTTAACCGATTCTTTACGTTGTTTAATTTGCTTTTCAATGACCGCAAGAACCTGAGCATCGTCAAGCTCTTTGCGCTCATCGACTTCGATTTGCTTAATTGCCGCCTGTAGACTACGAATTACCGTTAACTTATCCATTTCTTTGGCGCGCATTGTCGCTTTCAAAACGTCAGTAATTTGGTTTTTTAAAGTCGTCATCATTTAATCCAGACAGGCAATCACAAATTAATTAGTAAAGGCGAGTAGTACGTACTGATTCACGCGCCAATTTCTTTTGGTAGCGTTTAACAGCAGCAGCTTTTTTGCGCTTACGTTCTTGAGTTGGTTTTTCGTAGAATTCACGCTTACGTACGTCAGCTAAAACACCTGCTTTTTCGCAAGAACGTTTGAAACGACGGATAGCTACGTCTACTGGTTCGCCTTCTTTCAATTTAACTTGTGGCATGAAGAATCCTCATTAAGTTATGGATAAGATCTGGGCGAAATTGCCCACGATCACAAGTGAAGGTCAGTATTTTACTCATTTACATCTCATATCACAAGTCTATAATAGGTTTCGCAATAGAATTGATACAGGTTATAGGCAATTTAATGATCGTTTTAGGCTTAGAAACATCTTGTGATGAAACAGGACTTGCACTGTATGACAGCGAGTTAGGTTTGCGCGGGCAAGTACTGTATAGCCAAATTAAATTGCATGCAGAGTATGGTGGTGTGGTACCCGAACTGGCTTCACGTGACCATGTGCGCAAACTTATTCCTTTAATCAATCAATTGCTTGAGCAGAGCCAAGTCAAAAAATCTGAAATTGATGCAGTGGCTTATACCCGTGGGCCGGGGCTAATGGGCGCACTCATGACAGGCGCATTATTTGGACGAACTTTAGCTTTTGCCTTAAATAAACCTGCAATTGGGGTGCATCACATGGAAGGGCACATGCTTGCACCATTATTGTCTGCGACACCGCCAGAATTTCCGTTTGTCGCTTTATTGGTTTCGGGTGGACATACACAGCTCATGGCAGCTTATGGCATTGGCCAATATGAATTGTTAGGCGAGTCGATTGATGATGCTGCAGGCGAGGCTTTTGACAAAGTTGCCAAAATGATGGGTTTACCGTATCCGGGTGGGCCAAATATCGCCAAACTAGCTGAACAAGGCGATGCCAAAGCTTTTGAATTTCCACGTCCAATGTTGCACCAAGGCTTAGAATTTTCATTTAGCGGTTTAAAAACTGCGGTTTCAGTACAAATGAAAAAGTTAGGTGATGAAAACCGTGATGCCGATATTGCGGCAAGTTTCCAAGAAGCGATTGTTGATACTTTGGTGAAAAAATCGGTAAAAGCTTTAAAACAAACAGGTTTAAAACGCTTGGTGATCGCGGGTGGGGTGAGTGCAAATACTCGGTTACGTGAGCGTTTAGAAGCAGATTTAGCTAAAATTCGTGCAACGGTTTATTATGCAGAACCTGCATTGTGCACCGACAATGGTGCAATGATTGCTTTTGCGGGCTATCAGCGTTTAAAAGCAGGGCAGCAAGATGGTTTATCGGTTACGACTACACCACGTTGGCCAATGACGGAGCTTACCAATCCAACTGCGGGTTAAGTTGTTCGTAGCATAAAATCAATCAGAGGCAATAATCTGCCTCTGACTTTATATGCTAAATTTTTACATTAATATTAGAAACGAATACTTAAGACTTAGCGAACTGCGTCCATTAAACCTTTGGTAAGATCTTTCATCATGCCTTGCATCACAGCATTCCCTGCATTTGTACAGTTTTCTAATTTTTTACCTTCTAGTGATTTACCTTGATTGGCCATTTCTTCGCACTTCTGCAAAACTTTTTTAGCTTCATCTAAGTTCTCGGCATAATACTCTTGCGTTTTCACTTGTGTACATGCTGTAAGCGTTGTAATTAAACTTACTGTAATTAACAAATTTTTAAATTTAAACATTATTTTTTAACCGTTGTTTGTTTTAAAGAGATTGCATCTTAAGCGAATAATGGGTTCATAAAATAATACAATGGACTAAAGTTGATCTTATTAAGTAAAATTAAATAATTGCAATATAAATATTTTTAATTTTTTGAAGTTTTATAGTCATATTCTATCCCAAACTTTATTTCACGTATTGGTTTCAAATAGAACTGCTTTATTTTTTTTGTGCACTCATCCTACAATTTATAGAAATCCATAAAGTAGCTGACAGCAGTATTTAAATCTGTGAATCCTGTCCAATTGTTGTGTTTGCAACTTTAAACTATGATTTTTGGTAGATATTTAATATAAAACCAATTGAGATAAACATGCGATTTAAAAATACATTTTGCATTATTTGTGTGATGGGGATGATGGTATTGACCGCTTGCGAGGGCGCTGAGTCAATACAGCAAAATATAAATAGTACAGAAAATCAGCCGAGTTCAGTGACAGCCCAACAGGTCGAAGTACCGACTCGTTTGACTACTGCAGCAACTCATCCTTCGGCTATCACACCTGAAGCGACAGCACCGCAAGAAGTATATGTAGGAGAGCCGACTGTGGCAGAAATGCAGGCGCATGGCGAAGAATTTTATAAAGACACATTGGCACGGATTGCTGCAGAACAAGGTCAGTAGTCGCTCAGTCATTTAGCGCGTTTAAATAGAGTGGGTTGCTGACTATCTTCTATATGCAAACAACCCATTAAAATATTTAAAGTGCTTTAAGTTGCTGCGAGCCAATCCAGTGTTTAGAAAATTGATAGGCAGCACGCCCTGAACGCTGTCCACGTGCCTGACACCATCTTAATGCTTCTGCACGTACTTCGGCAGTCATTGGCATTTCGGCTTTGTGTAAATAATGCTCCACAATTTCTAAATATAGATTTTGATCCATTGGATAAAACGACAGCCATAGACCAAAGCGATCAGACAGTGAAATTTTCTCTTCAATTGCTTCTTGAGGATGCAACTCAGTATATTGCGGTACATCTACACGAGTGACAGGTGTATTTTCATGCATAAATTCAGGTAATAGATGACGTCTGTTACTGGTTGCATAAATAATAAAATTACTGGAACCTGATTGTAATGAACCATCTAAAACACTTTTTAAACTACGATAATTTTCATCTTCTGCGTTAAAAGCTAAATCATCACAGTAGACAATAAATTTTTCAGGACGATGCTGAATGATTTTTTGAATTTCTGGCAATTCAGACAAATCATCGCGTTCAATTTCAATTAAACGTAATCCTTGATTGGCATACTCGGTCAATAGGGCACGTACAATAGATGATTTTCCCGTACCGCGTGAGCCTGTAAGTAACACATCATTGGCAGGTAAGCCATTTAAAAACTGCAAGGTGTTTTGAATGACTTTTTCTTTTTGCTTTTCGATGCCTTTTAAATCATCTAAATCAATTTTTCTTGGTTGTTGAATCGCTATCAATTGTCGATCTTGCCATTTGAATGCGATGGCGGAAAAGTCGGTTTCTTGTTTTAAAGCAGGTAAACTTTGCTGTAGTTGTTGGAGTACATGAGAAAGTGATAATAAGATGTTGTCGGGTAAATCTAGGTTTGCCATGATAATTCAGCTTAAAAAATGCAGATCAGATTGCTACACTTTAAGACTAGCGCAATTGACCTAGATTTGACAATCAAAGTGTGAATCGAGTCATTGACGCGTATTACAATTTTTTAGATATTGTTGTGTATAGTAGGCATAGGCAAGCGTAGTGCTGCGAATAAACCAACGGATTGAGGAATGCTATGTTATTTAAAGATTTCACCGAAGATGTTAATCCGCATCAAGCCTATCGCATAAAAAAACTCAAGCGCCAAATTCAAAATGCCGAATCGTATGAAGAATGGAAAAGTATTGCCATTCGTATAGATGAAGAAACTGGTGCGCAAGAATGGAAATATGACAACAGTTCGCCATATTTTGATGCGGAAATTATCTCGCATCGTTTAAATTTATTACGCCGTTATCGCACCACCGAACGCAGTCACGATTTAATTTATATTTTGCGTGAAGGTTTAACTTTTGACATCGCCAATATTGCCCATCCGATGTTGTTTACTGCAACCTATGTGGGTACTAAAAAAATTATTGAAGATTATGTGGATGAAGTCAGTAAAAGTTTGGCTTTTGTCGCTTCAGATGAATGTCAGGCTTTAACCAAAGTAGAAAAAATAGAGTTTTTTCAGCAATGCCAAACTGCATACGGACAACCTGCCTTGATGTTCTCTGGTGGGGCAACGCTAGGTTTGTTTCATACTGGTGTTTGTAAGGCCTTACTTGAACAGGATTTAATGCCTAAAGTGCTGTCGGGTTCGAGCGCGGGTGCAATAATGACTGCAATGCTAGGCATCGCAAAACCTGAAGAAGTACAGCATATTTTGGGTGGTGAGTCATTTTTCCACGAAGCATTTCAGTTTAGACAAATGCGCGAAATTCTTAAAGGCAATGGTGGAATTGCCGATGTGCATTATTTAAAAAAATTCCTGATCAAAAACTTGGGCGATACCACGTTTGAAGAAGCTTTTCAAAAATCAGGTTTGCATATTAATGTGGCGGTTGCGCCTTATGATGCATCGCAAGACTCACGCATTATGAACAGCTTCACTGCGCCAGATTTGTTGGTTTGGAGTGCGGTGTTGGCCTCGTGTGCTGTGCCAATTTTATTTCCACCAGTACGTTTAACCAACAAGCGTTATGATGGCGAACACACTCCATATATGGGTAAAACCCGTTGGGTGGATGGCAGTGTGCGTAGCGATTTCCCACAGGAAAAAATGGCACGTTTGTATAATATTAACTACACCATCGCCAGTCAGGTCAATCCACATGTAGTGCCTTTTATGCAGGATGATATTAAGCGTTATCGTAAAGATATGCTGAGTTGGCCAGAACGGATTATTCGTCGTCAGGGCAAAGTCATTAGTCGTGGGGTAATGGATTTTGTACGTGAGCGCGCAGGAGCTGTACCGCCAGTGCGTCGTTTGCTAGATCATGGCTATGGCATTGTCGATCAACGCTATTATGGTGATGTGAATATTGTAGGAAGCTATAACCTGCGTCATTACAGCTATATGTTGCAAAACCCGAAACCACATTTATTTAAAATTTTACAGCGTGAAGGCGAGCGTGCGACTTGGCCGAAAATTTCATCGATTGAAACGCATGCACGTGTCGGTAAAACTTTGCAACATTGCTTAGAATTATTAAATGCACCTCAAATAGAGGTATCCACCGAAGTCGCAGCAGAAATGCGCACTGGCGCAAGTGTTGTTTAATGTTTTAAATTTGGATGTTCAACAGTTAGATACTGCGCAGTTCGAGCTGCGCAGTAAAGCGCAAAGTTTGCAATATGGTCGGCATATCTATCGTTTTGAACATCAAGGGCAGTTTTATTGGCTGAAAGCCCAACAACAAGGTGTTCATGCGACAGTAGAGCAGGGTTTTGCACAAGAATGGAACTTTTATAAACAGTACGCGCAATCATCATATTTATCTTTTTTATTGCCATGTGAATTGATGGATGCTGCACCCATTCATATTCAGTCGCAGGGTAATTCACATGACATTTCATCGCATTATTCACAGGTCTATTCACGTGCTTTAATTTTACCTGAAGCGCAAGCTGTTTTTGTGATGGGTAATTTACCTGAATATACAGAAGCGATTAAACACATATTTTTGCGTGTCTTTGAAGCAGTGGAAGCATTACATCAATTAGGTTGGATTCATGCCGACTTAAAAGCTGAACATATTGTGCAGTTAGATGGGCAAATCAAACTGTTAGATTTTGAGCAAGCACAGCAAGTTGCAGATATTCAATGTCAGGGGATGACCGCCACACCACGTTATATGGCGCCAGAATTATTTCACGGACAGCCTAAAACTGCACAAAGTGATATTTATGCGTTAGGCATTATTTTTTATGAGTGGTTAACGCAACAACGCTTACAGGCAAAGAGTTACCACGATTGGGCATATTTGCACTGTCAAAGATTGCATATTCAACTTCCCATACATCTACAAGCATTTTTACCACTGCTGAATCACATGTTGGCAAAGTCTTATTCGCAGCGTGCAACGAGTATTGCAGAGTTGAAATTATGGCTTAGTGGCTGAATATGCTTAAGAAAAAATCAAAAAATAGTTTTTTGTTTTTTATTTAAACAGTCATTGTGCTTTTTTATAAAAAAGGCTTGTCATCAGGAAGTGATCTCTATAATATACACAGCCATCGGGGACGTGGCGAAATTGGTAGACGCACTGGATTTAGGTTCCAGCGCCGCGAGGTGTGAGAGTTCGAGTCTCTCCGTCCCCACCACTTAAATATCAAGTCAGCTTGATTTTAAGTTACAGAGGATTGGTGTAATGGTAGCATGACGGTCTCCAAAACCGTTCGTCAAGGTTCGAATCCTTGATCCTCTGCCAAATTAAAATCCAACAACTCAGTTGGTACCCGATGTTGGGGACGTGGCGAAATTGGTAGACGCACTGGATTTAGGTTCCAGCGCCGCGAGGTGTGAGAGTTCGAGTCTCTCCGTCCCCACCATACATTAAAGAGCAAGGCAATGACCTTGCTTTTTTATTGCCTGTTATTTTAGCTTTAAATCATTGCATCTCTTTGACAAGGCTTAGATGTATTTTAAGATTTAAAGTTCAGTATAAAAAAAAGCCCATAAACAGGTTATGGGCAAGATCATCTTTAAGTGTTGATGAAATACGATTTGAATTTTTATTTTTGCATCCTATCAAGTTCAACCGTTATCGCATACTTATCTATATTGTATAAGTACTTATGCTTTTAAATGGTCTTCAAATTCCTCGCCTAATTTCATTGCTAAAGCATTACCAGAAAGCTCGCAAGTGACCAAACCATATTCTTTTTGAAAGCTAAATGTGAAACCGTGACCATCCGCCAAATTTTTGACTGAATAACCTAATTTTTCTAACCAAATACGAAACGCAATTAAATTTTTTGCTTTAACAACTTTTTTCACGAGAGAACTCCTATCCATTTATTTAATTATTAATAGGGATATTTCTTGAATTTTTAAAGGGCAGAAATGTATTTCTTTAACATTTTTTTCATTGATTTTTAGAAATCTAAAGTCCTTTTAAGCAATTAGAATATTTTAAAAGAATTATTTATTTGTAAATTATTGATATTTATTATTTTAACTGAGGTGGCGTAATTAATTTTAAGGTCTTAGATATATTGCCAAAAGATGACTTAGAAATATTTTGTTAATGATTTTTAGTTTTAGGCTGTATTTATTTTCAGCATGAACATATGGGGATTATCCATTTTTTATGCCAAGCTTTAATTTAATGCAATGGAGATCAGTATGGAGCATGTCGGTACCAAATAGACATTAGCTTATACTATGGTTGAGTTTGAAGGTTTGGAAAATAGACATGATTGCACAAACAATCCAACAGCAGGTTGAGCACATAGTGAAGCAGATGCAAAATCAAGGGCTAGAGCCTGTTGCCGTGATGCTTGGGCATGAAGATTGGTTGCTATTTTCTTCACAATCCAATGTGGCTTATACGCCTTTTGGCAGTGCACGCCGTTATCAGCCCGCATTGTCCAATTTGCTTTTGGTGCGGGTCGATGAAATGAATGCTGTGCGTGTGGTGACACAAACTCAATTAGATGAGTTTGCTGCTAGTAATCAAATTTTATAAGCCGAGAAAATATGAAATATCATGCACTTTCTTATCCAAATTTCAATTTAAAAGTTGTCTTTGAGTTCACGTAATTTCTGAAATTCTTCGACACTTTCGGCTCTTAAAAATGGATTGGTTTCCAGTTCTAGTTCGATGCTGCTTGGCAAAGTGGGTTGATTAAGCATGCGTAAACTTTCAATTTGTTGATAACGCTCTTGAATGGCAACATTGTCGGGTTCTACATGCAGTGCAAATTGTGCATTCGCCAATGTATATTCATGGGTGCAATATACTCGGGTACGCGGAGGCAGCGCTGCCAAGCGGTTTAAAGATTGATACATTTGCAAATATGTACCTTCAAAAACACGCCCACAGCCCATCGCAAATAAAGTGTCGCCACAGAACAATACATCCAACGCATCTATAAAATACACAATATGCCCCAAGGTATGTCCCGGAACGGCAATAACATCGACCTGTAAATCATGAAAATTGATATGGTCTTGGTTTTGTAAAGGATGCGTGATAAACGGAATTTTGCTCAATTCTTCACGTGGCCCATAAACAGGTAAATTACGTTCTGCAATGAGTTCAGGCACACCGCCAATATGGTCTTGATGCCAATGCGTCAACCAAATTTGCGCGATCTCTAAACCATGATTTTGGCAAAAACCTTCAACAGGTTTGGCATCAGTTGGGTCAACCACCACCACTTGTTTGCTGGCACAATGTTCAAGCAACCAAATATAGTTTTGTGATGGTTTCTGCGCATCAATAAGATGAACTTGGTAGTGCATGCTCAGTTCCTGAAACTTAATCGCTTGTGGCTATTACAGCATGCTTTTGCGGGCGTGTAAAAGTGTATCCCCAAGTGTCTGAGTATCGCTTTGCTATGTGACCACTTGATGATGAACAAGAGATGTAAAGATAAAATAGAAATAAAAATCAAATCCATAAAAAATGCCGTGTTTAACACGGCATTTTACAACAGAGATTCGGTGAAGTCTTAGCGGATTTTTGCCAAGAAACGACCTAAACGTGTCATTGCTTCACGTAATTCATTTTCTGCTGGCAAGAACACCACACGGAAATGATCAGGCGTTGGCCAGTTAAAACCTGTACCTTGAACCAACAAAACTTTTTCTGCTTTGAGTAAATCGAGCATTAACTTTTCGTCATCTTCAATTGGATAGACGTTTGGATCAAGTTTCGGGAAGCAATACATTGCACCCTCAGGTTTGACACAAGACACGCCAGGAATGTCGTTCAGCATTTCCCATGCAATGTTACGTTGTTCGTATAAACGACCACCCGGACGAATCAAGTCATTGATAGACTGATAACCACCCAATGCTGTTTGAATCGCGTACTGCGCCTGATGGTTGGCACACAAGCGCATAGACGCCAACATGTCTAAACCTTCAATGTAGTCTGCAGCGCGTGATTTATCGCCTGTAATCGCCATCCAGCCTGAACGGAAGCCCGCAATGCGATACGATTTAGACAAGCCATTAAATGAGATACAGAGTTGATCACCCGCTAAAGCTGCAACCGCAACATGCTCAATGCCGTCATAAATAATTTTGTCGTAAATCTCATCAGCAAATAAAATTAAGTCATATTTTTTTGCCAATGCTACAATTTGTTCCAACACATGACGTGGATAAACCGCACCCGTTGGGTTATTCGGGTTAATAATGACAATACCGCGCGTATTTGGCGTGATTTTGCTTTCCATATCGGCAATGTCTGGATACCAAAAGTTTTCTTCATCACATTTGTAGTGAATAGCAGTACCGCCCGATAAATTCACTGCCGCAGTCCAAAGCGGGTAGTCAGGCATTGGTACCAGCATTTCATCGCCATCGTCCAACAAGCCTTGCATCGCCATAACAATCAGTTCAGACACGCCGTTGCCAATATACACATCATTGACATGCATATCGAAAATGCCTTTTTGCTGATAGTACTGACAAATCGCTTTACGCGCAGGGAAAATCCCTTTGGAGTCGGTATAACCAATCGCATTAGGCAAGTTCAATGCGACATCATTAATAATTTCCTGTGGCGCTTCAAAACCGAATGGGGCAGGGTTGCCAATATTCAGTTTAATAATTTTATGACCGGCCTCTTCCATTTCATTGGCCGCTCGTAACACAGGTCCGCGAATGTCGTAGCATACATGCTCAAGTTTTGATGATTTTTTTATTTCGCGCGGAGTCGTGTTACCTAGTACGGACATAGTTCCATCCAATGATTAGAAGATAAATAAATTATAGATTACTGAAATATCACAATCTATGCTGAAATTTAGCTAGATATTTTGCAAGGTCTAGCGTAAAAATGGAAGTACTGAAGCATGACACTGAATGTCAAAGATTTAAAGGAGTTAGTGATGGGAAAACTCAATAAAACAGACCGAGAATGGCAAAGAGAGTTATCACCAGAGGAATTTCGGATTACACGTCAAAAAGGCACGGAGCCTGCTTTTACGGGGAGATATTGGAATACTAAACAAGAGGGGATTTATACCTGTCGTTGTTGCGGTACAGCGCTATTCTCATCTGAAACAAAATATGACAGCGGTAGCGGTTGGCCAAGTTTCTATCGTCCAATCCAGCCTGGGGTGATTGAAGAACATCAGGATGGTTCGCACGGCATGCAGCGTACTGAGATTGTTTGTCATCATTGTGACGCACATTTAGGGCATGTTTTTGATGATGGTCCACAGCCAACAGGATTGCGCTATTGTGTCAATTCGGCTTCTTTAGAACTCAAAACACAAGAAAAAAATGATGAGGGAAATTATCCATGACCAACATTTATCAGTTTGAAGCTGAGTTGTTAGATGGACAAAATAAAGCCTTTAGCGATTATGAAGGGAAGGTTTTGTTGATTGTAAATACAGCCAGCAAGTGTGGTTTTACGCCTCAATTTGCGGGTTTGGAAAAGTTATACCAACAATATAAAGACCAAGGTCTGGAAGTTTTGGGCTTTCCGTGCAATCAGTTTGGTGGGCAAGATCCAGGCTCCAATGAGCAAATTGGGAGCTTCTGCCAAAAAAACTATGGTGTCAGTTTTCCAATGTTTAGCAAAATTGATGTGAAAGGTCCTGAAGCACATGCGATTTTCCGTTACCTGACCAATAACAGTAAAGGTATTTTGGGCAACGGAATTAAATGGAATTTCACCAAGTTTTTAATTGGCAAAGATGGCAAGGTGTTGAACCGTTTTGCTCCGACCACAAAACCTGAAGATTTGCAGGCGGAAATTGAAAAGGCTTTACGATAAAGGCTTGCGCTTGTGCAAGTAAGATAATTAAGGCGATCAGATGATCGCCTTAAATTTAATTGAAATCATTAACTTATAAAATCGCTTTAAGACGTTGAATTACTTGTTCACATTGCGCCAAATCTGCAACCAAAGCTAAGCGAACATGGTTTTCACCCGGGTTACCTTGTACGGTTTCACGAGATAAATACCGACCTGGCAGCACTTTAATATGGGCTTTTTCCATCAATATTTTGGCAAAATTTTCATCATGGTCGACTTTGAGCCAGTAATAAAAACCTGCATCTGGTTTTTTTAATGGCAGTAAATGCCCAAGTTCCGTTTGGAATAATTCAAACTTGGCGCGATATTGTTGACGATTATCTTCAACGTGCTGTTCATCATCCCAAGCTGCAATAGATGCCAATTGATGTTGAACAGGCATTGCCGCACCATGATAGGTACGATATTGCAAATAAGGTTTTAATAAGTTGGCATCGCCCGCAACAAAGCCTGAACGCATGCCGGGTAAGTTTGAGCGTTTAGACAAAGAATGGAATACGATGCAGTTTTTGTAGTCATCGCGTCCAAGTTCGGCACAGACTTCCAGTAAACCTGTAGGAGCTTGGTCAAACCATAATTCCGAATAACATTCATCAGATGCAATGACAAAATTATATTGATCTGACAAAGCTATTAGCTTTTTAAATTGTTCTTTTGAAAGGACAGCACCCGTTGGATTTCCTGGTGTGCAGACAAATAATAAAGCGGTTTTTTCCCAGACTTCTGCAGGTACGGCATCAAAATCACCCAAGTAATTATTGTCTTCGGTGCAATTGATGAAATAAGGTTGGGCACCTGCCAATAAAGTTGCCCCTTCATAAATTTGATAAAACGGATTGGGCATCACTACATAGGGTGCATCTTCACGTCGAATCAAGGCTTGTACAAAGGAAAAAATCGCTTCACGTGTACCTGAAACGGGGAGAACTTGAGTGTCTGGGTTAACTTGTTTTAAATGAAAGCGTTGTGTCAGCCAATGGGCAATGCTGTGACGTAATTCAGGCAGACCTTTGCTGTTCGGATAAGTCGATAAATGCTGAAAATTATCAATAATGGCTTGTTTGACAAATTTAGGTGCAGGATGTTTAGGTTCACCAATAGACAGTGGAATTAACGGCAAATTTGCAGGTTGTACGTCCTGAAATAGTTTGTTTAGCTTTTCAAAAGGGTAAGGATGTAATAAGGACAAACTTGAGTTCATGGATGTTCCGTAAATTGAAGTTAATGTTGACCACAGACCTGATTAGAGGCCTCATCTAAAGCAGCTTTGAGCTGGATGGCAAAGGTATCTGCTTCAGACTTTGTCATTGGGTTGCCATCTTTTTTGGTGACGAAGAAAATATCTTCGGCACGTTCGCCCAGGGTGGCAATTTTGGCGGAGTGAATATCTAAGCCTTGCATCATAAACAAGCCGCCAATTTTGGCGAGTAACCCGGGATGATCTAGTGTGGCAATTTCGACCATGTTTTGATTCAGCGCTGCATTGAAAGTCACTTCTACTGTATTTTCAATGTCAAAATGACGTAATTGACGCGGAATGCGGCGTTGCATCAGACCCGGATATTTATCTGACTGGCTCAAGGCATTCACTAAAGCCTCAATCACCATTTCTTCACGTTCAGGGTCTGTTAAGAGTGTGCCAAAACGGTCTAAGACCACGTAAGTATCCAAACTAAAGGCTTTGGTCGCAGTAATAATTCGTGCATCCTGAACGTCAAGGTTCATGCGGTCTAAAATAGCGACAGTTGTGGCAAATAGGTTGGGTTGGTCTTGCGTGTAAATAAAGATTTGTACTGCGTCTTGTGCTGATTTTCGGTGCGCGCGCATGAGCACTAATGGTGCAGGATTATCGCCATGCTCCAAAATCGCGCGGGTATGCCATGCAATTTCATCGGCAGATTCTTTAATAAAGTATTCATCGCCCAGTTCTTGCCAGACTTTTTCAACAGCACTGAGTTCAAAATCTTTAACCAGTAACTCGCTTGCCGCAAATTTGGTGTCTTCAATCAGCATTTGATAATCGACGGGACGCCCAAGTCCTGAGCGAATGACATCACGCGCTTGCGTATAAAGTTGGCGCATTAAGGATGCACGCCATGAGTTCCAGAGTGTTGGATTAGTCGCATTAATATCAGCAACCGTTAAGGTATAGAGATAATCTAAATGCTCCATATCTCCCATTTTTTCGGCAAATTCCTTGACCACATCGGGGTCAGAAATATCTTTTTTCTGTGCTGTGACTGACATCAACAAGTGATTTTTGACTAACCATGCCACAAGGTTACATTCACGTTCAGTAAATCCGTGTTTACGGCAAAACTCAATCGCATCTACCGCACCAAGTTCACTGTGATCACCACGACGACCTTTAGCAATATCATGGAAAATCGCAGCCAAATAAATAATGTCACGACGGGCTAAACGCTGAAATACCGAACTGACCACAGGAAAATCTTTCGCGAATTCAGGTTCTTTGAAGCGGCTTAAATTGCGGAGTAATAGTAAAATGTGCGCATCGACTGTATAAATATGGAATAAGTCGTATTGCATTAAACCTGTAATTTGACCAAAAGCGGGGATGTAATTGCCCAATACACCTAAGCGTTTCATAGTCACCAAGGTATTATACAAGCGGTGCGGTGAGCGCAAAATTGCCATAAACAGCGCTTGATGCGTTGGATCATCACGGAAACTTTGGTCAATACGCTTGGCTGCAAGTGTCAGCAGGCGCAGTGTTCGTGCGCGAATTCCTTCAATTTCAGGACGATTGGCCAATAAATAGAAAATTTCTAAAATTGCGCTTGGTTTTTCTGAGAAAATTTTGTGGTGCTGCACGGCAAGTTTGCCATCGACCAGTTTAAAATTTTCATTAATTTCTTCAATGTTACGTTCATAATTAGGCAAACGCGGGGTAATGACCGACTCATTAAAATAGGCCAGCAACATTTCATTTAAAGTGGAAACTTGCTGTGCAGAGCGATAATAACGCTTCATAAATTGTTCAATCGGGTAATTTTGCGGTTTACCTTCTTCTCGAACATAGCCAAAAGTTGCTGCAATATCTCGTTGATAATCAAACAATAAACGGTTTTCATCACGTTTGGTTAAACGATGGAGATGATGACGGATTTCCCATAAAAAGCTTTCGGCTTCTTCAAGTACACCCAATTCAAATTCTGAAATAAAACCTAAATGCACCAAGTCGTAAATACGATTGACGCGAAAATGGCGTTTGGCAATCCAGCCAATTTGGTTGATGTCACGAATACCGCCCGGAGCATTTTTAATATCAGGTTCTAAATTACTTTCGGTGTCATTGTGCTGCGCGTAACGCTTGCTTTGCTCCTCCATTTTGGCATCAAAAAAGGTTTTATCTGTCCAAGTTTGCGAAACAATACGACGCGGCCATTTGGCAAGCTGCTGATTTCCTGTAATTAAACGCGCTTCAATCAAGGCAGTTGCAACAGTTAAATCACTGGTTGCCTGAATCACACAGTCTTGAATAGTCCGCACGCTGGTGGCAGGTTTGAAGTTGCCAACATCCCATAAAGACGAAATAAAGGTCGAAATAAGTTGTTCTTGTTCTGATGTGATTGCATCTTCCGACAACACCATAATATCGACATCGGAATAGGGCAGCATTTCTTTACGCCCATAGCCGCCCACTGCAAATAGGCTCAAATCGGTTTTGTCTAATTCAGCATGTTGCCATAAGAAAGTGAGCGCTTCATCAATCAGGTTAGAACGCGCCAAAATCACTTCACGAATGGATTGTCCATTTTCAAAACATTGTTGTAGCTGATTTTCGACATCGGTGCGCCATTGGTTAATGGCCTGAATGTCATGGTTGCTTTTTACATAATTCAGCAAGGGTAATGTAATGATCATGGACAATTCCGTTATGCAATGACGAGCTTAATTTTGATTTTCGTTTAAATGTACGCGAACAGTGTCCGCAGTCTGCTGAGCTAGCTCACGCGCTTGCTCTGTGGTTTCTGCTCGTGCAGTGGCAACGCCCATACGACGACGCTCAAAACCTTCAGGTTTGCCAAATAAACGTAAATCTGTATCGGGATGTGCTAATGCAAGATTCAGGCCAGAAAATGAAAGATTCGTTGCATCGACACCTGCATAAATCACCGCACTGGCTGCAACGCTATGGCGTGTGGTATTGACAGGTAAGCCTAAAATCGCGCGGGCATGTAATTCAAATTCACTTTGGAATTGTGAAGCCAATGTCACCAAACCTGTGTCGTGTGGACGTGGAGAGACTTCACTGAACCAGACTTTATCGCCTTTCACAAACAGCTCTACACCAAAAATACCGCAACCACCTAAGGCAGTAGTCACTTTGTGTGCAATTCGTTTGGCTTCAGTCAAGGCAGCATCACTCATGGCTTGAGGTTGCCAGCTTTCTACATAGTCGCCTGCATCTTGACGGTGACCAATTGGGTCGCAATATGAAGTTTCGATCGCACCAGTTTCTGGGTTTTTAGCACGTACGGTTAATAAGGTAATTTCAAAATCGAAGTCAATTTGTGATTCAACAATCACAGTGCCTTGATTGACGCGCCCGCCAGTCTGGGCATATTCCCAAGCTGCATCAACTTCATCAAAGCAGGTGACACGCGATTGTCCCTTGCCTGAAGATGACATCACAGGCTTCACAAAGTTTGGATAACCAATGTCATCACATGCAGCGCGGAAAGATTCGAGAGAATTGGCAAAGCGATAAGCGGATGTCGGCAAACCTAATTCTTCTGCAGCCAAACGACGAATGCCTTCACGGTTCATGGTCAAATTTACCGCTTTGGCAGATGGAATCACTGTTGCAATATTTTGCGCTTCAATTTCAAGTAAAACTGATGTCGCAATGGCCTCAATTTCAGGCACAATTAAATTGGGTTGAATTTTTTCAATCAGTTGTTTTAATTCTGTGGCATCTGCCATGTTTAAAGTATAAGCATAATGTGCGACTTGCATGGCTGGCGCATGGTCGTAGCGATCGGCGGCATGTACTTCTACGCCTAAGCGTTGCAGTGAAATTACCACCTCTTTACCGAGTTCCCCTGAACCCAATAGCAAAACTTTAAAAGCAGAAGATTGAAGGGGAGTACCAATGGTCACGCTCATGTGAATCGTCCTTGCTAAAGTGGGCTTTTAGCATAGCAGAACTGTTCCATGAGTTAAGCCCTGTTTGCAACAAAATCATGATTTTGTCATCTACTTATATTGCATTCAGTGCTTTAAAGCAGTTAAGGCTGAATCCTGAAATAGATCATTTGGACGATTCAACCTCTAAATTTCAGCAACATTAGAACGAAAATGGCACATAGGTATAAATTAAACCATAGGTGATGGCTGCGGTAAGCGTGGCAGGGACGATTTTCTTAAACTTAAAATACAAACCTGTGAGTACTAAAAAGCCAATTAACATCGCAAAACTTTTATTGGGTGTTTCAAGCAAAGGTGGCAAGGTTGCAACCACAAGCATAGAGCTAATTGCAGCAATACCAATACTGCCTAAAGCGATTTTAAGCCATAAAGCACCACGTTGCTGTGAGCCTTGTTGAAACTTTTGAATCACAAAAAATGGCCCAAAACGTGAGGCGAAGTTTGCGATACCGACTATAATACCGACCAAAATAATTTCTAAACTCATGATTTTGATCCTGTATGTTCAGGGTCGGGTTGTTTTAAAACATAGTGTTTAAATAATCCCGCCAAAATACCTGAAGAAATCCCAATAAAAATTGCAGCAGATAAGTCAATAAAATAACAAGCTACGGCAGATACTAGAATGGTGATTCCCACGACAAAGGTGTGTTTCTTTTCAAATGCTGCCAATAAGAAGCTAAGGAATAAAGCGGGCAGTAAAAAGTCGAGCGCCGCTTGCAAAAACTGTGGCATTTTAGTGACTTGATCGGCAAATAATCCGCCTAATAAAGAGCCTAATGCCCAAGACAACCAACTAAATAAACTCAGTCCAAGCATCCATGATTCAGACCATTCCTGACGGCGCTGTGACAGTTTAATCATGCCTGAGGCAAAAACCTCATCGGTCAGACCCCATGACCAAATTGCAGTTTTTTTTAGGTTTAAACGATCTTGAATCAGGTTTTGTAAGGCCGGGCCGTAAAGTAAATGTCGAATATCCAAGGCGATTACCGTTAATGCGGTCATCCAGATTGAAGTTCCACTGCCCAATAAGGCAACGACTAAAAATTGACTCGCCCCTGCATACATCGAGCAAGATAAAAATAAGGCTTCCCATGCACTAAAGCCGAATTGAGTTGCAGAAACACCAAAAGCAAAAGAAACAGGCAGATAGGTGAAAATAATCGCCTGACTATCTTTTGCACCTTGCCAAAAACTTGCTGCGGGCGCAGTTTGAATATTGTGTACGGACACGACACACCTTGTGGGAGAAAGTTGAACGATGGGTCAAATGAAGATTGTGTATTATACTTGAATTCATTAGCATGATGCCGAATTGTTTGTATGGGCGAACCGATATGTTGAAATTGAAAACACCTGTAATCCTGCTTGCTTCAATGTTATGCAGTAGCCTGTTATTGCAAGCGTGTAGCAATGACAACAACCCGCAAAAAACAGTAGAAATTAAGCCTGCGCCAAAACTCACCAATGATGCGACTGTGTATGCGCAAGCCGCGTGGGAATTAATGAATGAAGTTGAGCCGTACGTGTATCGTAAACAGCGTAACTTAATTGAAGATAAAGTCCGCAAACCTGCCCGTAAATTAAGTACCGACTGGCGTATTAATGTCAAAATGACCGACTCTGTAACGGAAGGGAAATATGCGCTGTGTCGTAAGGCCTTGACCAGTTTGGAAATTTGGGCACGTGCGACGATTGACAGTTCAAGCAGTCTTGCACAAAAACAAGCCGATTATGAACGTGATAAAAAACAATGTGCCGATGCTTTGGCGCATCCTGAATTGGGTAATACCGACCCGAAACAAAAGGGCAATGTGGTGCAGTCTTAGTTGAGATTATTTTGCATTGATGTGATGCAGAATCGCCTATAAAAAAACCTCGATGCTTACATCGAGGTTTTTTTATTGAATCAATGCTCGGCTGTAAGCATTGTTCTAAAACTAAACATAAAAACAATTAAACATTAAAACGGAAGTGTAAAACATCACCGTCTTGTACGATATAAGTTTTACCTTCCAAGCGCCATTTACCTGCTTCTTTTGCACCTGCTTCGCCGTTGTATTGTACGAAATCCTCATAAGCAATACATTCTGCGCGGATAAAGCCTTTTTCAAAGTCAGTGTGAATTACGCCTGCTGCTTGTGGTGCAGTTGCACCTACTTTCACTGTCCACGCGCGGACTTCTTGTACGCCTGCAGTAAAGTAAGTTTGCAGACCTAACAGCGCATAACCTGCACGAATCACTACGTTCAGCCCTGGTTCTTCCATACCAAGAGCTTCTAGGAATTCTGCACGGTCTTCATCTTCAAGTAATGAAATTTCGGCTTCAATTTGGTTGCATAAAGGCACCACAATCGCATTTTCTTCTGCAGCAAGTTTTTTGACTGCATCTAAGTGCGGGTTATTTTCAAAGCCATCTTCTGCCACGTTCGCAATATACATGGTTGGTTTTAAGGTTAATAAACCAAAACCACGAACCAATTTGCGTTCATCGTCATCTAAATTGGCTGCACGTGCAGGCTTGCCATCATCCAGTAAAGGTTGGATTTTTTCTAAAACGGCTTTGGTCGCTACGGCTTCTTTATCGCCACCTTTGGCAGATTTTGCTAAGCGTGTAATGGCTTTACTTACCGTTTCTAAATCGGCCAAAGCAAGTTCGGTATTGATGGTTGCAATGTCATCTAATGGGTCAATTTTACCATTTACGTGAATGACGTTTTCATCTTCAAAGCAACGAACTACATGCGCAATCGCATCGGTTTCACGAATGTTGGCAAGGAATTGGTTACCTAAACCTTCACCTTTAGATGCACCTGCAACCAAACCTGCAATATCCACAAATTCCATCGTGGTGGGTAATACACGTTGCGGATTTACGATTTCCGCCAATTTGTCCAAACGTGAATCTGGCACAGGTACAATGCCTGTATTTGGCTCAATGGTACAGAACGGGAAGTTTTCCGCTGCAATTGCAGCTTTGGTTAAAGCATTAAAAAGCGTAGATTTACCAACGTTTGGCAGGCCCACAATACCACAATTAAAACCCATGAATAACTCACAACGTGTTATTTAAAAATTAGGCACGATTTTACATGAAAGGGCAGATAAAGTCAGGTCATCGGACAGATGTTTCTCCAATCTAGCGTGCTTGATGCTGTACGTTGAATTTCTTTTCGGAATTGATTTTGAATTGCTGACTGTTTCGCCTGAATTTTGAATAAAAAGTACATTGTAATTATAAGAGGCTATGACTAAAGTATGACAAGCACAGTATTGATACTGCTTTGGATATCAAAATTTTAAATATGGAGATTTTATGCGCATCTTATACCAGTTTCCTTTGTCTCATTTTTGTGAGAAAGCTCGCTGGTTATTGGATCATAAAGAGTTAGATTATGATGCGCAAAACTTAATTCCAGGTGTGCATCGCGCTTTTGCCCAATTAAAAACAGGGCAAAATAAATTACCTATTTTACGTGATCAAGACCGCTGGATAGCAGATTCGACTCAAATTGCTTTATATCTAGATGATATTTACCCCGAACATGCCTTGTTACGCAGTGATGCCGAACAATATAAACATGCGTTGGCCATAAATACTTTGGCTGATGAATTGGGGCAGCATGTGCGTCGATGGGGGTTGGCGCATGCATTATCTGAAAGTGAAGAACCTTTGGAAATTTTAATTGGCGAAAAAGGCTATTTGCGTCAATTTTCTAAATATTCCAAGCCAATTATTAAAGCCTTGGTGTCTAAGGGCTATCAGCTCGATCAAGATAAAGTTGCAGAATCCAAACAGCGGATGGATGAATTAATTGTCATTTTAAATCAGCATTTGATTGATAATTACGGGCGTTATTTTGTGGGTGAGCGTTTAGGTTTAGCCGATATTTCAGTGTGTTCGATGCTTGCACCTATTTTGGAAATTTCTGGAACGCCGTGGGAAAAAGAACATGATGAAGTGATTTCTGAAGAATTTAAAGATTATAAAAAATATTTGCTGGATTTACCTTTAGGGCAATATGTTTCTCGTATTTATCAAACTGAGCGTAATGCACGTGTAGATTGGCGCGGTATTTAAATGTTATCGCCTCAGATAAAATACGCGCAATCTGCGCGTATTTTTTGGATACTGATGTATAAAAACCTAAAACCAAGGATTAGAACAAAGAATTTAAGTTATTCAAATCAAAAGTCTGTACCAAACTTGGCAGGGTAGCTAAATCAAATTGAGTGTCTGATGTGCCACCAGTTAAATTGCCAAATGCATCGCCTAATGCAGGGACTAAGCTATCAATATTGATCTCTGAACTGGTTGTAGATGACGCACCTTGCAGTAAGTCGCTGATGTTAAAATCTGAACCAGAAATTAAGTTGTCAAAACCATCACTCAAGCCATCTAAGCTGAAACCACCAGTTGTATCTCCAGTCAGATTATTTAATAAACCACCTAGATCAAAGTCACTTGCAAGCTGACCTTCAGGATTAAGCAACGCAAGAATTGGTTCTAGAGCAGCGATATCTAGACCACCTAAATCACCACCGATGTTACCGCCAATTAAGCCGCTTGCCAGTTGCGCAATTTGTGCAATATCAAGATCGCCATTGCCTTGCATTAAACCGCCTACTAATTCAGCAATGACCGCGATATCCATACCGCCTAAACCGCCACCGATATTGCTGCCAATCAAGCCGCTTGCCAGTTGAGCAATTTGCGCAATATCAAGATCGCCATTGCCTTGGATTAAACCGCCTACAAGTTCAGCAATCACTGCGATATCTAGACCGCCTAAACCTCCACCGATGTTGCCACCAATCAAGCCACTAACCAGTTGAGCAATTTGAGCAATATCAAGATTACCCGTATTACCACCGATTAACCCACTCACTAATTGGGTGAGTTTCGTAATATCTAAATCACCTGCATTGCTGTCAATCATGCCGCTGAGTAAATTGGTGATGGAAGCAATATCGAAGCTACCGCCATTGGATTGTGTCAGTTTGCTAATTAAACTGGTGATATCTAAGTTGGTATTCGAGCTTGAAAATTGGCTGATTAGATTGGTTAGGCTAGAACTATCTAAGCTGCTGCCAGAGAGTAAACTTTTTAATAAAGAATCTAGGGTAGGGGTGGTCGAGGTCGAACTAGTCAGGCTGCCAAGCAAACCAGAAAAGGTATTGCTTAAAGAGCCACCACTTAAGAGTCCATCGAATAAAGAGCTGGTCTGAGTTTCAACGGTAAATACAGAGCTAATTTTATTTTCAGCAAGCTTAGAGATTTAAAAGCCATGACGACTCCTTGTATTTTTATTGGTTTTGTTGTGCTGCATTGTGCTTATTGTCGAGCGCATCTGTTTTAATACATTTCTATACACTTGTAAAAGATAGACGGTCGGGATTGTGAAAATGTATGAGTAGATTCGTTGTTTTGTTGAGTTTTTTAAATTTAAAAATTTGAAAATCAATAAATTAGAAAGCTGTTCCGTTTGTCTGTTAAGTTGTTCAAAACGATAAGCGGTGATCTGTTGAATCATAAACATTTTGCTTTAATAATGGAAAATAATTTTCGATAAAGATGCTTAGTCTGCAAAATAATTTAAGTATAATGGCAGCATGAGTTTAAATTTTATCAGATTAGATTGAGTGCTTGAAAATGGAATTAGATCGCTACGATAAGCATATTTTAGAAATTTTAAGCAATGAAGATGTCAATTTGAATGAACTTTCCGAGCGGGTTAATCTGTCGGTAAGTTCGGTGCATCGCCGTATTAAAAGTCTGATCGATCATAAAATTATTTCAGGTTTAAAGCGTGAAATTAATTATCAAAAACTGGGCTTTAGTTTGCATGTGTTGTTGCAGGTGTCTTTGAGCAAACACGATACCGATATTTTTGCCAAATTTTTGGATGAATTGGAAAGCATTCCTGAAGTGATACGTGCATTTTTGGTGACAGGACAGACTGCAGATTTTATTGTAGAGGTTGTGGCACGAGATATGGAAAATTACAGCGAAATTTTATTAAAACGGATTGGTAAAATTGAGCATGTGGCAGGTTTGCATTCTAGCTTTGTGATTAAAGAATATGATGTTTTAAACTGTCATGGTTTATTAAATAAAGTTTAATTTATTAGAATCTTAGAATTATTTTGACTGGATCTATAAAAAAACGCACGAGAACGTGCGTTTTTAGGAATTGCAGTTAGACCGATTATGCGTCTAATTGTGCTAAAACTTCATCAGAGAATTCAACGTTGGTATATACGTTTTGAACATCATCTAAATCTTCAAGCATATCAATCATTTTCATAATTTTTTTCGCTTGATCGATGTCTGTAATTTCTGCTTTGGTCGATGGACTCATAACCACTTCAGCATTGTCAGATTTCAAACCTGCTGCTGTTAGCGCATCTTGAACTATACCAAAAGCTTCTGGCGTAGTAATAACCAAAATGCCATCTTCAGACACTTCAATATCTTCTGCGCCAGCTTCTAAAGCCACTTCCATCACTTGATCTTCTAAAGATGAATCTTCAAATGAAATTTCACCACGTTTGGTGAATAGGAATGCTACAGAACCATTGGTGCCTAAGTTACCGTCAGTTTTAGAGAAACAGTGACGTACATCTGGCACGGTGCGGTTTAAGTTGTCTGTCATGGTTTCTACAATAACCGCAACACCACCTACACCATAACCTTCATAGGTTACTTCTTTAAGATCGTCGTTATCTTCACCGCCTGCACCACGCTGGATGGCACGGTTAATGACGTCACGTGTCATGTTAACTGAAAGTGCTTTTTCCACAACAGCACGTAAACGAGGGTTACTTGCCGCATCTGGACCGCCGAGCTTTGCAGCAGTTGTTAATTCACGAATAAATTTGGTAAACAACTTACCACGACTAGCATCTTGTTTGGCTTTACGATGCTTAATGTTGGCCCACTTGGAATGACCCGCCATGCGAACTATGCTCCTTACAGATTGGCAGTATGCCTATCAAAATTGCGCCCATTCTAACATAAGCCCTTTTTTTAGATAAAGGGCAGAGTTTTAGGTTTTTTAAGTGTTGCTTTGAGTTGTTTTTGGCTCAGGAATGACAATATCTAAGCCCACTTGTTCTTTATATAATTGTTGGATAAGTGCCATATCGTGATCTAAATCTGTCGGATAGATTTTGCCAAAAATCCCACCTTGTTTGGTTTGTGAGTTGGCATACATTAAAACGATAGGCACATTGGCTGCTTTGGCAATATGCCAAAAACCTGTACGAATTGGCTTGCGGGCTTCACCTGTTTTTGCGCGAGTTGCTTCGGGTGCGATGACCAAATTGAAATGTTCATTTTGATCAAAAAGTTCGACCATTTGCGACACAATATCTTTGTTAGATTTACGGTCTACTGGAATACCGCCGACTTTTTCTAAAATAGGTTTAAGTGGCCCTTTAAAAAGCTCTTTTTTGATTAAAGTATGGATTTTAATATCATAAATTTGGAACAGAGCAAGCGAGAGGATTGCATCCATCATTGAGGTGTGTTCAAAACCGACGATCACTTGTTTGTTTTCGAGGACGTTGGGTTCTACCTGATATTGCCATCCTGCAAGTTTGAATGCGGACTCGCCTATAAATTTTTTCAACATAGATTTAACAGCTGATGAATCTGGAAATGCATAATTTCTGCTTGTTTTATATAAGAGTCAACAGAAAATTGTTTGAAATATAGCAATCTCAAGTGATGCAGTTGATATAGCGTTATATCTTTTATTGGTTTTAACTCTAAATACTTTGTTTTTAATATTAAAAATATATGAATTGAGAGAAATTAAGTCTTAAATTGAGCAAAAATGCACTATTCAAATGATTTGTAAATCATTAGACTTTGGTCGTAATTAGCTATGATTCTATTCATCATTTCACTATTCCACGCATCATGGAAGGATACTAAAGTGGCTTATTTGACGACTTTTCTTGTGGCATTGACTGTGTTGTTATTGGTCTTGGTATGGTCAATGTTTGAGTTGTTTTTAGAAGTGCGTAAAGAGAAGCGTTTAAAGTTGCATCGGGCAATGTTTCGGAAAGTGAAGGTGTAGTTTTTATATTTCAATAATAATCAAATTCGTCTGCTGACTATCTATACAGCAATTTCTGAAAATGGCTTGTGTTTTTAAAAAATCTTCGCTAGTATTCTTTGCGCTTGAACTTGTTGAAATATAACAAATTCAATTATAGGGCCTATAGCTCAGTCGGTTAGAGCAGCGGACTCATAATCCGTTGGTCGACAGTTCAAGTCTGTCTGGGCCCACCATATAAAACAACCACTTACGTGCACTAATCGTAAGTGGTTTTTTATTTTAAGCTTTATGTAAGCAATTGAAATGTAGTCTGTGAGCAGCTAAAAAAGATCATCTGTTTCAAATTTCTTTTGTGATTCTACTTTTTCCTCGCCAACAATGTCGCAAAACGCTGTTTAATTCGATTACCATCTGCATCTTTACGGTGCAATTCACCGACATTTTCATTGTATTTCACAATATCCCAATCAGCATAATAAGCACTTAACTCACCCGCTTTAAAACTAAAAGGGAAGTCCTGTTGCACAGGGTAATCTTCAGTATTCATCGCGCAAACAATTAAGTTAAAGCCTTGAGGTTTGGTCGCTTGCTGCATATGCTGAATAAGAGGAGGGATAGTTTCAGGCGCCAAAAACATCATTACTACGATACAGTTGATGAAGTCATATTCACCAGTAATAGTGGCATCCTGATTGAAATCCCGAACAGCAGTTTGAATAGATGAAATCTGTTCTGCAGCAATAATTTCATTTAATTTTTGGATACTCACTGGGTTCACATCCCAAGCATCCACCTGAAAACCGTTTTGGCTCAAATACAGCGCATTTCGGCCTGTACCACAGCCAACATCCAAAGCCTTACCCACGGTTAACTGTGGAAGTGCCATTAAAATTTCAGAATGTGTTGGGCTTAATTTATATTTTTTAACAAAATAATCTTGAGGCAAACAATAAAAACTAAGCTGGCACTCAATATCATCACTGGCAGATACAATTTTATGCCACGCTTGCGGTTCAATAAATGGTGGTTGATTTTCCACGGAAAAAATATGCTCAGATTGTACTTCACCAGATTCATGCAGCATCGAAAAATGCAATTCGCCTTTTAAAATAGTCAACTTCGCCCATGTGCCGACTTGGGTATTGTGTTGTTTTTTAAACCCTTGTGGAATTGAGTCATGATTCCAAATAGGAAGTTGTTTATAACAGATCAATTCTTGTTGCATCATAAACTCCAGTTATACCGATTCTGATGGGGTAAAGCTTCACAGTAATGTAGTGTCTTGTGTAGATTAGAAAATATCATCTTCATTTCAGCATAACATTGCAGACCTGTTTCAGCCATCTTCTGAATTTTATCCATCTCATTAAAATCAAAATTATTTAAATGATGTAGATGGTTAAAATACCAAACTGAAAAATATTCACCTCAAATTGCATGATTTTCATGTCTATTCAGTTGTGAATGTTTTACCATAAGCTGTTTAAATTCATTGAATTATCCCGTGTTTATTCAAGCCAATCAGTACGTTACTCCAACACAGCAGCATGATTATCCTGAATGGCATCGTGGGCGTGAGCGTTATGCGCTTTGGTATTTAACTGTTCAACATCCAGCTTTAGAATGCTATTTACAACAATTAAAACAGCAATTTTCAGATGTGTTATTTCGCCCAAACACACGTCAGTTTCATATCACCTTATATATTTGTGGGTTTTATGCTGCATCAAAGCATTGGGAAGATGACTTTCTCGAGTCACAATTTCAACAACAAGTTCAAGCCTTACAGCAGTTGCAACTCAAGCCTTTTCAACTGAAAGTGGGCGGCATCAATAGCTTTAACAGTGCTTTATTTGTAGAAGTGCAAGATCAATCACAGCAATTGGCGCGTATACGTCAGGCACTTGGCGCAGGTGGGGCTGAAATCGCAGCCTTGCAGTATCATCCACATATTACTTTGGGTTTATATCAAACAGCGTGTTCAACCAATTTGATTTTGCAGCGTATTCAAAATCTCCCCGTGCAATATTTCGATTTAGATATCCATCATTTAAATTTTGGTTATTATCAGGCGCACACTTTACAAGGTCAGCTATTTAGCACGCATCAATTTCCTTTGGAGCACATGTGATTCAACTTATTTTGGGCGGTGCGCGTTCGGGTAAAAGCCGTATGGCTGAGCAAACCGCGCAGCAACTTGGCAAATCCGTCATTTATGTAGCAACTGCACAAGCGGGCGATGCAGAAATGCAGGCGCGGATTCAGCATCATCAACAACAGCGTCCGCAGACTTGGCAATTGTGCGAAGAGCCTTTGTATTTGGCGGAGCAGTTAAAGATGCTGGATCATCCGAATGCTGTGATTTTAGTAGATTGTCTGACCTTGTGGATGAGTAATTTGTTGATGCAATCTGCAGAAAGCTTTGCCGAACAACAAATTTCAGCATTGCTCGAAGTTTTACCTCAGTTGCAAGCCGATATTATTTTAGTGAGCAATGAAACAGGTTTGGGCGTTGTACCGATGGGCGAAATAACCCGAAAATTTGTCGATGAAACAGGGCGATTACATCAGCAATTGGGACAAATTGCAGACAAAGTGCAGTTCTGTGTCGCAGGTTTTCCAATGCTTTTAAAAGGAGAGAAGAAATGACTTGGTGGTTTGCAGCGTGTCAAAAGCCAAATGAACAGATGAAACAACAGGCAATTGCACGACAACTTCAATTGACCAAACCAACAGGTTCATTGGCAGCATTGGAAAATATTGCGATTCAACTGGCGGCTTTGCAAGGAACAACGCAGCCGAATATTGAACGTCCGTGGATATGTATTTTCGCAGGCGATCATGGCGTGATGGAAGAAAATATTTCCGCCTATCCCCAAGCCGTGACTCGGCAAATGCTACAAAATTTTGCCACAGGTGGGGCATGTATCAGCGTCATCGCCCGACAATATCAGGCGCATTTACAAGTGGTGGATTGCGGCTCGGTCGGGGAGGCGTATGAATATGCAGGAGTAGAGCGGCATTGTATTCGTGCAGGCACAGCGAATTTTGCTAAAACCCGCGCCATGACTGAACAAGCGTGTGCAGATGCGATGGCACTTGGACGTCAAAGTGTGGAAGATGCCATCGCACAGCAGGCCTCGATTTATGTCGCAGGTGAAATGGGTATTGGAAATACCTGTTCGGCATCAGCCTTGTCTTGCTTTTTATTACAAGAACCTGCTGAAGCCTTGACTGGCATAGGCACAGGAATTGACACTGCACAATTGCAACATAAAAAACAGGTGATTGATGCTGCTTTAGCTCTACATCAGAACTATGTGCAAGATGATGCTTTTAAAGCCTTATGTGCAGTTGGTGGATTGGAGGTCGCTGCAATGGTGGGCGCGTATATTCGCTGTGCGCAGTTGGGCTTGCCGATGGTGGTGGATGGTTTTATCAGCAGTGCTGCTGCATTAGTTGCAGTGCGTTTAAATCCTCAAGTCCGAGAATGGATGTTGTTTGGGCATCAATCGGCTGAATATGGACATCGTCGCTTATTAGAAGCATTAGGTGCACAAGCCTTGCTGCATCTAAATTTACGCTTAGGTGAGGGCAGCGGTGCGGGCGCGGCATTGGGCATTATCCAACTGGCCTGTGCCTTGCATAATCAAATGGCGACTTTTGCCGAAGCTGCGGTTATTGGTGAGAAAGTATCTTTATGATCATGCTAGACCTATTAAGACATGGCGAAACAGAATTGGGTCATACTTTGCGTGGCTCAACCGATGATGCTTTGACTTTAAAAGGTTGGCAAGACATGCAGCAGACTTTAAACACGGCAATAGCTACAGGACAGCGATGGGATGTTGTGGCAAGTTCACCTTTACAGCGTTGTCTGCAGGTTGCTCAGACCTTTGCGCAAGCACAGCAATTGCCACTGTATATTGATGCACAATTTCAGGAAATGCATTTTGGTGCATGGGAAGCTATTTCCACTCAAACCTTATATGAACAATACCCTGAAGATTTAGCTAAATTTTGGATGACACCGACCCAATTTAGTCCGCCACAAGCAGAATCTTTGCTAAATTTTCAGCAGCGCGTTTTGCAAGGTCTGTCCGATCTCAACCAATATTTACAACAACTCGAGCAACAACCTAAACGTGTGTTATTGGTCACGCATGGCGGGGTAATTAAATTGCTCAAAGTATTGGCGCAGAAACAACCTTTAGACGATATTTTAAAAATGTCTGCAGCGTTGGGGCAATTGAGTTCATTCCAGTTACATCCCAATGGCAACATTTGCATGCAGGGGCAAACATGACACCTTTTTGGATTGCCTTGCAATTCCTGAGCACTTTTCCTGTTTCTTTAAAACAGATGCCAACTGCAGCGCAAAATGCACAATCACTGCTGTTTTATCCGCTCGTTGGCTTACTAATTGGAGCTGCGCTGTGGGGGATGGCGCATTTATTGCAATTCTTGCCTTTGGTTCTGAGTAGCAGCTTAATTTTAGTGCTCTGGATTTGGCTGACAGGTGGTTTACATTTAGATGGACTGGCTGATACTGCCGATGCATGGGTCGGCGGTTTTGGTGATCCTGAACGTAGCTTAAACATCATGAAAGACCCAAGCAGCGGCCCGATTGGAGTATTGAGCTTACTGATCTGCTGTTTATTAAAATGGTCTGCGTTGTATGTATTGCTCGAACAACAGTATTTGGCATTTTTGCTGTTTGTACCCGTATTGGGACGATTAAGCGCTTTGGTTTTATTTTTAAGCACGCCTTATTTACGTGCCAATGGTTTAGGCACTGCTATTCAGGCACATTTGCCTAAAACAGGCACAAAAATTGTGATCGCATTGACCTTGCTTGCAGGAGTGCTTTGGGGATGGGTGGGTTTGGTGACCGTTCTGACTTTTATCCTTAGCACCTTGTATTTGCGATATAAATTTATGCAGCGTTTAGGTGGAATTACGGGCGATACCGTTGGTGCGAGTATTGAAATAACAGAAAGCATGATGTTATTGGCTATTGCGATTCTTTGGTTTTTAATAAATTAGCTTTTGAGCAGTTTTTCTTGTTTCAAGTGCGCTGAAAATTGAAATAATATAAGCGAATGAATTTACAGCTATTTATGCACTCAATTTCAGCAAGTATGCAGATGAATTTGTCATTTGTCGGAAAGTTCCTAAATTAGATTTGCTATTTTTTTTAAATATGATAATAGTAGTTTATGTCAATCAGCCTTGATGGCATTTGTATCTCAGGATGAGATCACAAACGTGATGTATAAAAATCAAAAGGAATGTCATTTATGATCAAACTGTTAAAGCAAATTTTCTGTATCCATATTTATGAATATGACGCAATGGAAGAAATCGGGGCGCATTTAGAGTGTCGTAAGTGTGGGGATTCTAAGACACAATAATGTTAAGTATTGAATCTGTATTAAAACCAAGTGAGTCTTTATGACTCACTTTTTTATTTTAGGCTAATAGCCTGAATATTTTGCTTAGTCTTGACTGCATGTATAGATTAGACTGCACTTATCCATCTTCAAAACTACATATATCATTCCCACCTCTTTTGGTGGGGAGACTTCTCATGCTGTACGAAGTTTGATTTATACAAGTGCACAATTAAATTTTCTATCCTCCGCACACTTTATCCCACAAGGTATTCCGCTTAAAATTCTGTATCTAGAAATATTGAACTGACCGTATTTATGGCTAAAAACTTTCAAGAAAAAACGTATATTGTAGATGACAATCTAGCAGATACTTTGACGTGGTTGCTGCATCATCAGGACTGTTATGATCGGTTTTATTATGATGCGATTCAGCAACAACTGACGGTAGAACATGCCAACGGGGTAGATATTATTAAAACAGGGCAGTATTTAAATGCCAGTTACGGAATTTTAATCACCTCTTAAAAGCATTGCCGCATAAACTTATTTTGCTGCATAAAAAACAAAGTCCCTTTGCGGGACTTTGTACATTTGGATGGATGCTAAAACTTTAAGCCATTGCCATCGCATCTACCGACAATTCAGAAACCGTTGGTTTAGCACGTTCAGGCACTAAGCCTAACTTTTGGAACAATTGTTTGTCTTTGCCTTCGCCTGCGTTTGGTGTAGTTAAAAGTTTTTCACCTGAGAATAACGAGTTCGCACCTGCCATAAATGCCAATGCCTGATCTGAATCAGACAACGATTCACGCCCTGCAGACAAACGAATATAGCTGTTTGGCATGATAATACGTGCAACTGCAATAGTACGAATCCATTCAATCACATCTAGCTTTTCGACTTCAGCCAGTGGTGTACCTTCAATCGGAACTAACATATTGATTGGCACAGATTCAGGGTGTAACGGTAAAGTCGCCAATTCATGTAACAAACCAATACGGTCTTGGGTATCTTCACCTAAACCGACAATACCGCCACTACACACTTTCATACCTGTTTGACGCACAATATCCAAAGTATTTAAGCGGTCATCAAAGCTACGAGTACTAATGACATTCGGATAATATTCACGCGATGTGTCTAGGTTGTGGTTGTAATAATCCAAACCTGCATCTTTTAAGCGTTCTGCCTGCGATTGGTTTAACATCCCTAAAGTCATGCAAGTTTCTAAGCCTAGAGCTTTGACTTCACGCACCATTTCTAAAACATACGGCATATCACGTTCATGCGGATTACGCCAAGCAGCGCCCATACAAAAACGTGAAGAGCCTGAGGCTAATGCTTCTTTGGCTTCCTGAATGACTTTATCAACTGCAATACGTTTTTCAGCTTCAAGCTGTGAATCATAATGCGCAGATTGCGAGCAATATTTGCAGTCCTCAGGGCATTTGCCTGTTTTAATAGACAATAAGGTACTGACTTGTACGGTATTGGCAGCAAAATGTTGGCGATGCACACGCTGTGCTTCAAAGACTAAATCCAGAAAAGGTTGTTCATATAACTGCTGAATTTCTTCTCGAGTCCAATCATTGCGTACTGACATAAGTAAAAGTCCATCATCCCTATTATTCATAGTCTGTATCATACACAAATAGTTTGAATCAGAAAGGCATAATCTCCCAATTTCGTGGCAAATATTCGACAGAATAGAATTAAAATCATGCAGTCTATTTAGTTGCAAACTTGAGCAATTTTTCTGATATTTCGCTGCAAAATTAAATTTTATGGATTATTATTTTTGCAATGAATTGGTCACTAAAATTCAGTTAACTGCATAAATTGGCAAGTAACCTGCAGCCAAAATATCGTACCATTTGGGTGGTAGTTTTTGTTTAAATTTTAGGCTGTTTAAGCAATTGTTCCTGAATGGCCCAATCAATATGGATTTGCACAATCTCATCATGCTGTGTTCGCGTTTGCTGCAAAATTTGTAAAATCTGTGCTGAAAATGGGGCATTTCCAAGCCCGATTGCAATATTACGCATAAAACTTTTATAGCCTGTACGACGTAATGGACTACCTTCGGTTTTGGCTAAAAATGTGCTTTCATCCCATTGCCATAAATCTAGCAAGCTGACCTGATCTAAGGCATGTCGGGGATGAAAATCCTCCACCGTGGTGACTTGAGCAAAGCTATTCCACGGGCAAATCAGTTGGCAATCATCACAACCAAACACCCGATTACCAATGCCACGACGTAATTCTTCAGGAATGATACCCTGATATTCAATGGTCAAATAAGCAATACATTTACGCGCATCTAACATATAAGGTTCAACAATGGCTTGCGTTGGGCAAATGTCGATGCAGGCTGTGCAAGAGCCGCAATGCGATGTTGCAGGTGGATCAAAAGGCAAATCTAGTGAAGTAAACAGCTCACCCAATACAAAAAAAGACCCAGATTTTTTATGAATTAGTAATGTGTGTTTGCCTGTCCAACCCATGCCTGCACTTTCTGCAAGCGACTTTTCAAAAATTGGGGCTGAGTCGGCAAAGGGGCGTGATTCAAACTCGCCCACTTTTTCACGAATACGTGTCGCAAGGGTTTTTAGGCGTCCGCGCATGACTTTGTGATAATCGCGTCCACGTGCATAACGGGCTATAATTGCAGAGTTAGGTGCATCGGGAATATGTCGTGGACGTGGTGTTTCCACCAAATAATTCATGCGCACACAAATAATGCTTTTGGTATTCGGGACTAATAGTGTGGGATTGGCGCGCTTGTCTAAATTTTCTTCCAGAAACTTCATATCCCCATGATAGCCACGTTTTAAATATTCCTGAAAACGTGCTAATTCTGCTTGAGCATCTGGTTTGGCAATGACACAATCAGCAAAACCAAGCGCCAAAGCTTGAGCTTTAATCCACGCTTTCAAGGCGGCTGGATCGTCTTGATGCAGAGAAATATGTGCTGAAGTGGTGGATGTTGCCATAACAAAATAGAAGGGAAGAAAATGCCGCAGCAAGTGTACCATAGCCCTGTTTATCATAGTCAAAGTATTCAAGCGTGGGAGCAGCGCTGGTTTGCCCGTCAAAATAGTTCTTACGGTTTAATGCAGCAAGTGGCGTGGACACTGCATTTACAAATTCGCAAAATTTTTGCAAAACAGCCATCTACAATACAAAAAATTGCTGTGTGTTGTGGACAAGGCAATAACGCAGGCGATGGCTATTTAACTGCAAAATATTTAAAACAAGCAGGTTTTCAAGTCGATATTTATGCCGCAACACGCGGTTCATCGGCAGATTTACATCAGGCTTTTTTAGAAGCTCAGACAGAACAAGTCAATATAATTCAAGGTTTTGCATTTCAACAAAGTTATGACTGCTATATTGATGCATTATTTGGTATTGGTTTAGATCGTCCTTTAAATGATGAGTGGCAGTCGCTTATTCACGCAATGAATCAACAAGCGGGTTTAAAAATTGCGGTTGATATTCCAAGCGGTTTAAATGCCAACACGGGGCAGCCATTGCCATGTGCAATTAAAGCCGATTACACCTTTACAGCTTTGGGTTTGAAAGCAGGGTTATTTACAGGGCAGGCACAGGAATATACTGGACTGGTCGATGTGCTGGATTTGATTCCAGCCGATGCAGAACTCAAAGCGTTGGCCCAACTCACACCACATTTGATTCAATTACCCGCACGGCAGGCTTTTGGACACAAAGGCAGTTATGGGCATGTGTTGATTGTGGGCGGACATGCGCAAATGGGTGGTGCGGTGATGATGGCTGCAGAAGCCGCATCAAGCGCAGGTGCAGGGAAAGTGACTGTGGTCTGTCATGCCAAACATCATGTGGCGATATTAAGCCGTGCGCCGAATTTAATGTTGCGGGATATAGACGCACTGACAGGCGCAGAAATTCAGCACTTAATTTCACAGGTCGATGCCGTAAGTTTAGGGATGGGTTTAGGACGTGATGCTTGGGCAGAACAGCATTATGCAGACTGGTTTGCTGCACTAAATCAGTCCGAGGTAGAAGTGGTTTACGATGCCGATGCCTTATGGTTTTTGGCGAAGCAAGCGCATTCATCGCATCATCCAGCCCAACTAAAACCGAACAGTTATGCCACACCACATTCAGGTGAGGCTGCGACCTTGCTCAATACTACGGTTGCAGCCATTGAAGCAGACCGTATTGCCGCGATTCAGCAATTGCAGCAACGCTATGCAGGCGATTGGGTGTTAAAAGGTTCAGGTAGTTTGACTTTGCAAGCTGCATCTACAGAACCGCAAGCAAGTTCATTGTGGATTTGTACCGCAGGCAATCCTGGTATGGGTACAGGTGGTATGGGCGATGTGTTGGCAGGCATGATTGCCAGTTTAAAAGCCCAGTTTCATCATAAAATTCAATTGCATGAAATTGTCATGTTACATGCCTTGGCGGGGGATGTATTGGCACAGCAGGGCATGCGCGGTTTACAGGCACAGCACATGAGCCAAGCGATTTATCAGGTTGTGAATCGGTAAAATATAAGCGATGGCGATGCTGATTTAGCGACGTCTGGAGCTTGAACGACTACGTCCGCGTGCCATACCACCCAAGGCATTGAGCACAGCCAATTTGGTCATACTGCCCGATGCATGAGCATGGCAAATTGCAGCAGCCAAAGCATCGGCAGCATCTTGTTGTGGTTTGATGGATAGATTTAATAATTTCATGACCATCATTTGTACTTGTTCTTTATCGGCAGCGCCATAACCCACGACAGATTGTTTAATTTGACGAGCGGTATATTCCGCCACTTGTAAATCTAAATTTACCAAAGCGGCAATCGCTGCCCCGCGAGCCTGTCCCAATTTTAAGGCAGAGTCTGGGTTTTGCGCCATAAACACTTGTTCAACTGCTGCTTCAGTCGGGCCGTGAAATTTCACAATCCGTTCAATCCCTGCAAAAATCCGTTTTAAGCGTTCGGGCATTTCACTGGTTTCGGTGCGAATGGTTCCTGCATCTACAAAACGTAATTTAGCGCCATCACGTTCAATAATGCCGTAGCCCGTTAGACGAGAACCAGGGTCGATTCCAATAATAAGTGACATGCCAAGCCTTAAAAAATTACATCAAGTTGAATTATAGGAGTTTAAATCTCTTTTGTGTGGAGTAATTTCAAAACATTCGGTCAGTAAGCTGCCGTTTAAACAATTAGCATGTATCCTTTGCCATATTTTCAATTTTGGACTTCATTTTATTTTAAGTTTTGAGGCGTATATTTTATATACGGTAGCAAATGAGAGCGGCAATGAAGTGGATTAATAGGCTAAAACAGTGGGCGAAGCAAATTAAACGAGATGTTTATGCGGTGTGGTTTGCAGCACGTGATCCTGAAACACCGTTTATGGCAAAGCTTTTGGCATTGTTGGTCGCTGCTTATGCTATTTCTCCCATTGATTTAATTCCAGACTTTATACCTGTTTTGGGTTATTTGGATGATTTGATTTTAGTGCCATTGGGCATCATGTTGGTATTGCGTTTAGTACCTGCAGAGGTAATGCAGCGCTGTCGTTTACAAGCCGATGCGATCAGTCAAAAACCGAGCAGTTATATTGCAGCATCAGTTTTTATTGCGTTGTGGTTATTATTGGCTTATGCCGCATATTTTTATCTTTATCGTTTAAATATATAGACGTATTAAGTCTGTTATTGGGTGATGATGAAAATATTAATGACAGACTTAACCTTTAAAAATACAATAATGCCCATATTGAAACAACAGCGAATCAAAAAAGCTTGATCCCGATGAAGCACTTGGTTACTGCATTTTATTTATTTTGTTGAGATTAGATTAATTTTCATGAAATTATTTCTTATTGTTCTAATTGGCTTAGTTCTTGAAGTCTTCGTCTGGATTGGTGTGGGCGACCTAGTGGGGAGCATGTGGTACGTGTTCTTTTGGTTTGTCGCTGCTTTCTTCATTGGTTTGAACCTGATTCGTAAATATTCTGCAGGCGTGATGCCACAAATGCAGCAAATGCAAATGGGGCAGATGAGTGCCGATCCTGCGCTGAGTAATAATTTACCTAAAATTTTTGCGGGTTTTTTATTGATGATTCCAGGATTAATCAGCGATGTTTTGGCATTGCTGGTGATGATTCCTGCCGTACAAAATGCCTTTAAAGCGGCAATGATGAAAGCCATGATGAAACGTCAGCAAGCCATGATGGATCAAATGATGGGTGGCATGATGGGCGATATGAATGGCATGGGCGGAGCAGGTCAAAACCCGTTTGCAGATTTAATGCGCCAAATGCAAGACATGCAAAATCAGCAGGGCGGTGGTCGTGATTCCAGTATTATTGATGGTGAAGCACGTGAAATTACCCCCGATGCGAAAAAAATTGAAATGAAAGATGTCAATCCACCTAAATAATATGGGTGATGCTTGAGATCAAACCGAATCGTGCTGATTCGGTTTTTTTATGGGTATTTTTTGGTGAATATGCACGTGAGTGTTTAAACATTGAGGTGTGCATTTAAAGCCTTATTTATTCTCCTACCGCACAAGGTATAATCGGATTTTCAATTCTCCTGATGTATTTATGTCTTTGTTATTCACCATTTGTGCGCTGCATTTTGTGGCACAGCTTAGTCCAGGACCAGATGTTTTATTAATTGCCAAAAGTGCAGCCAGCAATACCCGCCGTAATACCTTGCAGATTATTGCGGGTATTTCATCAGGGATTGTGGTGTGGGTGGTGCTGACCTTATTAGGTTTTACGGTTTTGGTGCAGCAATTTCCCTGGATTCAGCAAGTCTTAATGCTGATTGGCGGTTTATTTCTTGCCAAAATGGGATGGGGCATGTTGTCGGGCGGTTGGCATAGTTGGCAGCAGCGCAAACAGTTTGATGATACTCAAGTGCAAATTCCAGCCGCAAAAAACTACTTTTTATTGGGTCTATTCACCAATTTATCTAATCCGAAAACCTTAATTTATTTTAGTAGTGTATTTGCTTTGGCGTTGAGTTCATCGGCAAGTGCATCTTTGAAAGCCCAATTGGCAGTGATTATTCCAATCCAAACTTTTGTGACATTTACACTATTTATGTTGCTACTTTCTACACCAAAAATGAAAAAGTTATATCAGCGTTCAGGCAGTTATATTGATATGGTCTCGGGCGGATTATTTTTATTATTTGCTGTGTGGTTGTGGTTAGATGCACTGCGTATGTTTTAAAACATAGGTTTTGATGCCAATTAGTTAGATGATTTGATGTTGTCCAAAGCCAAGTTTGACGATTTTTCATTCAGTATTTCGGTTGCAGTCGTGTTTTCAGTTTTATCTAAATGATTGGGCTGATAAGTACGGTTTGATTGCAAAGTTGCTTCGGTATTTTCCGAACCTTGGTATTTACGACTACGGTTGGCACGTTCTCGCAAGCCACCTTTTTTAATGAGTTGCACCACTTTAACTTTACTCCGTGTAATAAAAAAATATGTGCTGAAAGCCAAGCTTGAGTCTAAACTTCAAGTAATCGAGCATGCAGAATTTTAGCATGGCATACCTATTTTAGATGGATAAAGTGACTGTTTATTCAAAAATACGATTTGCGCGAATAGCAGAACTTTGACATTCTAATTCACAAGCGATTGTGTCAGTTAAATCATCCAAAGGATGCAGGCTACAAAGTGTCACAGTTGCTTAAACAAAATTACACTGCATCAGGGTAGATGGTGTAACAATAAAAACAAGAATTACAGTGAAGTAGGAGAATACCTATGCTGTATCATCAATATCGTTGCGCATGTTGCAATCGGGTGGTGGAATCATCAGAAAAAGAATGTGGTACTTGTGGTTCACACAATATTCGTAGTCCTTATGGTTTCTGGTTATTCTGTATTTTGGCATGCTTGGCAGCAGCCGTTGTGTTTAAAGTCGTGCATGTTTATTTGCAAGATCATCAAGAAGTGCCCGTGCAACAATCGGTGCTTGAGGTGATTCGTACGCAATAAGTGCTGCATCCAAGCTTAACGCTTATTTCGTCTATACAAGATTTCAAAAAATCCTGAATCATTAAATGGCTCAGGATTTTATTCAACTGTTTTTTCAATATTGAAGAGACTCACCATTTTATTCTTCAATATGGATGAGCAATTTAAAAAGATTAGCGACTTAAGAAGTCAGCTTGGTTGATTGCAGACAGTGCAGCATTCACCTCAAAAATCTTGCCACGAATATTCTTCACGCCAAAACTTTCTAAACGTGCAGTGTGCATTTTTAAATAGCGTTCAGCATTGGCCGCATGATCAAACAGATAGATTCCACCGGCTTCCTGTGTTTGACTGTTCTCAGTCCAAATTTTCCAAAGCATGCCAGTTTCTAGGTTAATGCTTTCTGCAAGTTCACGGTACGCTTGGCTCATGCTTTCGCCAAATGGGCCTTCAGAAGGGAAATCGACTTGAAGAATAACCGCCATAATAAACTCCTACATCATTATCTTAGATGAGTATTTAAAAAATCTCAGGAATGATTCACTATAACATATTCGTATTTTGTATATTGTGGTTTGACAGCTAAATTTTAGGCATAAAAAAGCCCACCGAAGTGAGCTTGATAAAACTGAAAAGTTTTACATTACAGACCTGCAGAGGCTTTTAATGCTTCAACTTTGTCGGTTTTTTCCCATGTAAATGCAGTGTCAGAACCTTGACGACCAAAGTGGCCATAAGCTGCAGTCTGTTTATACATTGGTTGTAACAGGTTCAACATGTTGGTAATGCCGTATGGACGTAAATCGAAGTGTTCACGTACTAAAGCAATAATCAACTCATCTGCCACTTTTGCAGTGTTGAAGGTGTTGATTGAAATTGACGTTGGCTCTGCAACACCAATAGCATAAGACACCTGAATTTCACATTTGTCTGCCAAGCCAGCTGCCACAATATTCTTTGCAACATAACGACCTGCGTAAGCAGCAGAACGGTCAACTTTAGATGGGTCTTTACCAGAGAATGCACCGCCACCATGACGTGCCATGCCGCCGTAAGTATCGACAATGATTTTACGACCAGTTAAACCGCAGTCACCGACAGGGCCGCCAATCACAAACATACCTGTTGGGTTGATGTGGAATTTGGTGTCTGCATGGAACATTTCTGCAGGAATCACTTTTTTCACAATTTCTTCAATTACCGCTTCTTTAAGCTGAATTTGCGAAATTTCAGGATCGTGCTGAGTAGATAACACCACCGCGTCCAAACGTACAGGCACACCATTTTCATAAGCAAAAGTCACCTGACTTTTTGCATCTGGGCGTAACCACGGCAAAGCACCACTGCGACGTAATTCAGCTTGCTTTTCCATTAAGCGGTGTGCGTAAGAAATTGGGGCAGGCATTAATACATCAGTTTCACGGCTGGCGTAACCAAACATCAAACCTTGGTCACCTGCGCCTTGATCTTCAGGCTTTTGACGGTCTACACCTTGTGCAATTTCAGGTGATTGTTTACCAATCATGTTAATGACCGCACAGGTTGAACCATCAAAACCTAAGTCAGAATGATGGTAACCAATGCCATTTACGGTTTGACGAACAACGGCTTCAAAATCGACATTTGCAGTTGTTGTGATTTCACCTGCCAGTACAACCGCACCCGTTTTTACAAGCGTTTCACAAGCAACCCGCGCATAAGGGTCTTCTTTTAAGATTGCATCCAAAATGGCATCACTGATTTGGTCAGCCATTTTATCTGGATGGCCTTCGCTTACAGATTCCGAGGTAAATACAGCGTACTCGCGCATAAGTCCTATCACAGTTAAATTCAAAAGACGCAATATGTTACATCGAGTTAGACTTTAGGACTAGCGCATTACGACTAAATTGGCTGAATTTATTTCAATTCAATGACTTTTTATCGCATATCTTTAGCTAAAAAATAGATAAAGTATCGGTATGACTATATTGTGACTCAAAAATATTCATGTTGGCTAAAGTATGCTGTCATAATTTTAAACTAAGGAGCACCTTGTTTTTAAGTGGTGAATCATTTTTAAAAACAATATTGTAGATGGGTAATTTAAAGACTTTGAATTGACTTTATCTGCATCAAGCTGCATTTTCAAAAGCTGTTTTAAAATTTTGGACGATGGCTGTGATTCAATTTATTGTGTGAAAAGTGAATAAAATTCAAGATGTGTTAAAATCTGTCTATTATTTCTACAGAATACTGTTGTGTTTTAACTTGTTGCTAGGCATTTGATTGGAGTTGCTGCAAGAGCGACATCACAATTCCATCCTGCGTCTATAAGTTGAAATATCTATACTTTAGAATTTTGCCAAGAATAGAGCTTAACACGGCAATTAGCTATTTTCTTGTTGTTATAAACGTGAAAACGTCTTTGAATTTGCACGAAAAATACCCTGAATGGGAATTAATGCGGAAATATTGTTGCATAGGCTTTACCCCTCAGGCGTTTTTTTGAGAGAATAGCGGCTGTTTTGAATTCTATTCATCTTCTTCTATTTAACGATTTTTTGTGGACTCTGACCTATGACGACCCCGCTTAACGAACGTCGTATTGCAAACGCAATTCGTGTATTGGCAATGGATGCTGTGCAAAAAGCAAATTCAGGACATCCAGGTGCACCGATGGGGATGGCAGATATTGCCGATGTGGTGTGGCGTGAATTTTTGAATCACAACCCAACCAATCCACAATGGGCAAACCGCGACCGTTTTGTATTGTCTAATGGTCATGGTTCAATGTTGCAATATGCGTTGTTGCATTTAACAGGTTATGATCTTTCAATCGAAGATTTAAAAGCGTTCCGTCAGTTACACTCTAAAACACCTGGCCACCCAGAATTGGGTTATGCACCAGGGATTGAAACCACCACTGGTCCACTCGGTCAGGGGATTGCAAATGCTGTTGGTTTTGCTTTAGCAGAAAAAACACTGGCTGCACAATTTAATAAAGAAGATATTCAGGTTGTAGACCATTTCACTTACTGTTTCTTGGGTGATGGTTGCTTAATGGAAGGTGTTTCACACGAAGCATGTTCATTGGCAGGTACTTTAGGTTTAGGCAAGCTGGTTGTTTATTATGATGACAACGGCATTTCTATTGATGGTGAAGTAGAAGGCTGGTTCTCTGACGATACCGAACAACGTTTCTTATCTTACGGCTGGCAAGTCTTAAAAGTTGATGGTCACGATGCCGATGCAATTCGTGCTGCAACGGTTGAAGCAAAAGCTGAAACGCAAAAACCGACTATTATTATTTGTAAAACTGTTATTGGTTTAGGTTCGCCAAACAAACAAGGTAAAGAAGACTGTCACGGTGCGCCATTAGGCCATGATGAAATCGCTTTGACGCGTCAAGCATTAGGCTGGACAGATGAAGCATTTGTTATTCCTGAAGATGTATATGCCGCTTGGGATGCTAAAGCGAAAGGTGCAGAAGCAGAAGCAGCATGGAATACAACTTTTGATGCCTATGCAGCAAAATATCCAACGGAAGCTGCAGAACTTAAACGCCGTTTAAGCGGTGAACTACCTGCAGAATTCATCGCGCAGGCAGATGCGTTTATTGCTGAAACCAATGCTAAAGCTGAAACTATTGCAACGCGTAAAGCCAGCCAAAATACTTTGCAAGCATTTGGCCCATTATTGCCTGAATTATTGGGTGGTTCTGCAGACTTGGCAGGTTCAAACTTAACCCTTTGGAAGGGTTGCCAAGGCGTTCAGGACAATGCAGCAGGGAACTACGTGCATTATGGCGTACGTGAGTTTGGTATGACTGCTATTGCAAATGGTGTAGCACTTCACGGTGGTTTCATTCCTTACGTTGCAACATTCTTAATGTTTATGGAATATGCGCGTAATGCCGTGCGTATGTCTGCATTAATGAAGCAACGTGTGATTCATGTGTATACCCACGACTCGATTGGTTTGGGTGAAGATGGTCCAACACACCAACCGATTGAACAAATTGCATCTTTACGTGGTACGCCAAACTTAAATACATGGCGTCCTGCAGATACCGTTGAAGCGGCTATTTCTTGGAAATCTGCATTAGTACGCAGCGAAGGTCCAACTGCTTTAATTTTCTCACGTCAAAACTTGCCATTCCAAACTCGTACTCAAGCGCAAATTGAGAACGTGGCAAAAGGTGGTTATGTCTTGGCTGAAGAAAAAGGTGAATTGAAAGCCATTATTATTGCAACAGGTTCAGAAGTGGGCTTGGCAATGGAAGCATACGCGCAGCTTGAAGGTGTACGTGTTGTGTCTATGCCGTGTGCAGAAGAATTTGTGAAGCAAGATGCAGCATATCGTGAAGCGGTATTGCCATCACATATTCGTGCACGTGTTGCGGTTGAAGCAGCGCATGTAGACTACTGGTGGAAGTTTGTCGGCTTAGACGGTAAAGTTATTGGTATGACAACTTATGGTGAATCTGCACCTGCAAAAGACTTGTATCAGTACTTTGGCATTACCACTGAAGCGGTTGTTGCTGCAGTAAAAGAATTAACAGCTTAATTTTTTAATCCAGTGTTTTTAAAGGCGTTCCTGCAAAGGGACGTCTTTTATTTTTGCATATTTGTTTGGTATTCGATGTGATGATCCAACAAATTTTTTCAGTGTAAGTCAGGTTTGTGAATAAACCTCTGTGTAATTGAGTGAGATGAGAAATGAGTTTGTACGAGCAAATTAATGATGAAGTCACTTTAATGGATGCGGGTGAGCAAAAGTGGATTGGACAAGATTTACCACTTGAAGCTATGGTGGCGGTAGAGTTGTTGTTACAGGATTTGGCTGAAGATCAGCAAATCAAAATTCGCCGTAAGAACCATGAAAAGCAATCAGGCTTAAAGCAAGTTGATCGTATTTTGATTGAGAAGCTTTAATCTATTGCGATGAATACAGTGCATTAAATGGTGTATCGTCAAAAATAGCTTTATTCTATGCGTAGGGTAAAGCTTTTTTTATTGCTGAAAAATAGTTTATAAAATAGCCTAAGCATAATATGAATGATGCATAATCAATAAAATGATTCGATGCAAAAATAATCAGGCAATATCAAAGCATGCAGACAACTATATTAGATCATCAATTTAAGCACATCGACATTGTCGCGTTAAGTGAAATCCAATTTGAGCAATGGCAACCACTTTGGCAGGGTTATCAGCAATTTTATCAGGTGCAACTCAGTGATGAGGTTACGCAAAATACGTGGTCAAAACTAATTAATCCACACAGTACGCATATTTATGGTTTTGCTGCCGTATATCAAACTCAAGTTGTGGCAATTGTGCATGTAATTGAACATGACAGTTGTTGGACGCTTAAACCTTATGCCTATTTGCAAGATTTATATACCTTGCCTGAGTACAGAGGGATGGGAATTGCTCAGCAGCTTATTCAGCAGGTGAATCAAACAGCGCAACAGCGTGAATGTGATCGGGTATATTGGCTGACTCATGAAGATAATTTACAGGCACGGCAGTTGTATGATCGTGTCGCAAAAAGAACAGGTTTTATTCAATATCGCAGCCCTGCAACAGCGATGTAAAACGCGCATGCATATTTTTACAAATTTATCGTTTCAGTCATGCAACATACTGTTTTATCTTTAATCCTGTATTTGCAGCAAAAATCTATAAACTAAACCTCATTGAAACGTATCAACACTTTTAGAGATGAACAATATGAACATGAAATCAATTGCTTTAGGTTTGGCTATCGCGTCTGCAGCAACAATGACAATGGCTAAACCAGTGGCTTATCAAATTGACCCAACGCATACTGCTACTGTATTTACTTGGGATCACTTCGGTTTTTCTACGCCATCAGGTAACTTCTCAGACATTCAAGGTACTATCAACATTGATGAGAAAAAACCTGCTAACTCATCTGTGAATGTGACGATTCCATTAAGTAGCATCAACACCAACGTAAAAGCTTTAGATGAGCACTTAATGGCAGCAGATTGGTTTGATGCAGCAAAATATCCAACCATTACTTTTAAAAGTACAAAAGTTGAAACTCAAGACAAGAAAAACTTTAAAATCACAGGTGATTTAACAGTTAAAGGTGTAACTAAGCCAGTGGTACTTGACGCAGTATTGAACAAACAAGGTCCACACCCAATGACTCAGGCAGCGACTGTTGGTTTTAATGCAACAACATCATTCAACCGTTCTGCATTTGGTATCGCAAGCTATGTACCAAACGTGGGTGATAAAATTACTGTTAACATCACTACTGAAGCATCTGTAGCTGCTAAAAAATAAGTAGTAATGATTTGATCAAAAAGCATCATTTTAAAAATGGTGCTTTTTTATGTCTGTGATTTTTATCCATGATTTTAATGTCAGCAACTTGAGGTCTATGGCTTTAAAATCTGTTTGGATGAATGGCTTTTTTATTTTACTTTTTGTCCATTCGTATATCCAAAACATAAAAAATGCGAACCGAAGTTCGCATTTTCATTCATCATGTTAAGGTTGAATTAACCAACTTAGAAGAAGCCAGCAGGTTTAGTTGAGTAGCTCACCAACAAGTTCTTGGTTTGTTGATAATGTTCTAACATCATCTTGTGGTTTTCACGGCCAATACCTGATTTTTTATAACCACCGAAAGCGGCATGCGCAGGGTAGATGTGGTAACAGTTCGTCCAAACGCGACCCGCCTGAATAGCACGGCCTGCACGGTAAGAAGTGTGCGCAGAACGTGACCAAACACCTGCACCTAAACCGTAAATGGTGTCATTGGCAATTTTAATGGCTTCATCAAAGTCTTTAAATGTAGTCACAGAAAGCACTGGGCCGAAAATTTCTTCTTGGAAAATTTTCATGTCATTGGTGCCTTTGAAAATTGTCGGCTCAATATAGAAACCACTGCCAACTTCATGACGTTCACCGCCACCTGTTAAAACTTGCGCACCTTCGGCACGACCTGTCGCAATACAACCCAAGATTTTGTTTTGTTGTTCTTGCGATGCCTGCGCACCAATCATAGTTTCAGTATCAAGCGGGTGACCTGTTTTAATACGTTTAACACGTTCAATGGCTTTTTCAAGGAAACGGTCAGCAATACTTTCCTGTACGAGCGCACGTGATGGACAAGTACAAATTTCACCCTGATTCAGCGCGAACATGGCAAAGCCCTCAAGCGCTTTATCTAGGTAGTCGTCATCTTGCGCCATAATATCTTCAAAGAAAATATTTGGAGATTTACCACCAAGCTCCAAAGTCACTGGAATGATGTTTTCAGTGGCATATTGCATGATCAATTGACCGACTTGAGTCGAACCTGTGAATGCAATTTTGGCAATACGTGGATTAGTTGCCAATGGGCGACCGACTTCTACGCCGTAACCATTGACTACGTTTAGTACGCCTGCAGGCAATAAATCTTGAATCAGCTCGACCAAAACTAAAATACTAGCAGGGGTTTGCTCCGCAGGTTTAAGTACAATACAGTTACCCGCAGCCAAAGCAGGTGCAAGTTTCCATGTTGCCATTAAAATTGGGAAGTTCCATGGAATAATTTGCCCCACAACGCCCAATGGCTCATGGAAATGATAGGCGATGGTATCTTCATCAATTTCAGAAATTCCGCCTTCTTGGGCACGAATACAGCCTGCGAAATAACGGAAATGGTCAATTGCCAATGGAATGTCGGCAGCCAATGTTTCACGGACAGGCTTACCATTATCCCATGTTTCTGCCACTGCCAATAATTCTAGATTTTGTTCTAAACGATCTGCAATTTTAAGCAGAATGTTGGAGCGTGTGGTTGGAGATGAGCTGTTCCATTGTGCTTTGGCTTTATGGGCTGCATCTAAAGCCAGTTCAATGTCTTCTGCCGATGAGCGTGGGACTTTGGTAAATACTTTGCCATCTACAGGAGAGATATTTTCAAAGTATTCGCCTTTTACAGGGGCGACCCACTCGCCACCAATAAAGTTTTCGTATTGTGCTTTAAATTGAACTTTTGAACCGGGTTGATTGGGATCTACGTAACGCATAATTCTCTTCCTTTGATGGTTTTTTATAATCTGCCGTCACTTTACCGTTTAGAACAATCCTGTGTCTAAAATCAGGTTAAATTTACGGCTATGGTATAAGGTACTTTGGTACGTTATTTGTTTAGCATACCAATATAAGGTTGGAAAAAGGTTGGAAAGTTGCAGGTTTACAAGCAACGAACAAATCCTTACAAAAACAAGCACTACAATGGATGTAATGCCCACAGGATTGTGAGAATCAGTCATGATGAAAAAACAAGATCTATTGGAAAAACAATTGCATATTGAACGGTTTAGACAAAGCAGTAGTTTATCGCCGCTGCATGCGCAGCAAATTCAGCAGAGTATTTTAAATTCTTGGCAACGCTCTGAAATTGCAGAAATTCCTGTAGATCGGCAGGCTGCTCCGTTAAATTCCAGTTTATCGCATCCGCAAGGCGGTTCGGCTTTACAGAGAGCTGTGCAAAATTGCGCAGAAGATTTAAAACATATCGCGCAGCAGTCCGACATGGTGGCAGCCGTGGGCGATGTGGGCAGTACGATTATTTGGACGGCAGCGAGCGCTCAAATGCGTAATGTGGCGGAACGAGTACATTTTGTAGAGGGTGGACAGTGGCGTGAAGAGTTGGTGGGTACCAATGCTTTGGCTTTGTCACTCAAAACTCAGCAAGCCAGTTGTGTGTTTTCCAGTGAACATTATATGTCATCGTTACATGACTGGGTTTGTTATGCTGCACCAATTTTAGACCCACATTCCAAACAAGTGTTGGGCGTGATTGATTTATCGACCACTTGGAAAAATCATAACAGTTTGGGTTTGTTGGCAGCAGAGCGCTGTGCTTCTTTAATTCAAAATGCGTTGCTGGAACAGCAAAAACAGCAGCTTTATATTCGCGCGTTTCGTGTGCCACAGGTGTTATTTAATGGCAAAGTGGTGGTGATGACACCGCGTCAAATTGAAATATTGGTGATTTTGGCACTTTGCCCACAAGGCATGAGTTTAGACACTTTACACCAAGCACTATATGGTGAGCGTAAAGTCAGCATGGGAACGCTAAAAGCTGAAATGTCGCAATTACGCGATATTTTAGGGGGGATGCTCGGCTCGCGTCCTTACCGAGTTTTGGCGCATATTGAAGCCGATTTTTTACAAGCTGAGCAGGCTTTAGATGCAGGTTATGTGCAGTCTGCCTTGCAAACGTGTGCAGGGGTATTTTTGGCGAAAACTGAAAGTCCATTTTTATGCGCATGGCGAGATTGTTTAGAATCACGCCTGAGTGATGCCATTTTTAATGCACAAGATACCGATGTATTGCTGAAACATTTGGCGCATAGCCCTGAAGCGATTGATGCGGTAGAGCGTTTAATTGAACTGATGCCAAAGCATCATCCTGCACATCAAATTTTATTAAAATACAAAGCCTAAATGACGAATCAAGTCTTTAGGCTTTCATTTCACTGTCCTTTAGTCTTACTGTTTTTTTTAGTTTTTACAGCCCTTTGCGGTTTAACCAGTCAAACAAGGACTGATACACTTCCGCGCGGACTTCTGGCGCAGAAAGCACCAAATCATGCACGCCATCTTCAATTTGGCAAAGCTGAATATCGCCATGCATGTGATGCCCATATTTTTGCATATCTGCAACATTTAAAATTACGTCAGTGCGTTGCGCAATCTCATTCCATTGGCGTGGATAACTACTTTGACTCGCATGCATAATTAAGGTGGGTACACCCAAATGCACACTGGCATGAATTTCTTTTTGCGCTTCATGAATTGCACGAACAAAACTTAATCGCACTTTTGGATAACGCGGTTTCTTCCATTCCAAATTAAATAACCATTCACCATGATATTGTTTGTGTAGACTTGGTACATAAAATGGATTAAGGCGGCTTGGAAATTTCATTTCTGGCAGCAATTTGCCCAATTGGCTTAAACGAGGAATGCCGAATTTTTTCTCAATCTCGCTCATATTGAAATCATAAAAAGGGCTGTTGCACCATAAACCACGAATCAGTGGATGATTGGGATGATGTGCCACATATAACGTGGTGATTAATCCACCTGTTGAATGTCCTGCCAAAATTACTGAGTCATGTTCTTCTGTGGCAATTTGCTCAAGTGCAGCGGAAATTTCTGCATCATATTCAGACAAGCTGCGCACATTGTACCAATTTTGATGTGACAAATGCGAACGCCCATATTTACGTAAATCTAGGGCATAAAAGTCATAACCATGCTGATTAAACTGGTCTGCCATTTCAGTTTGAAAGAAATAGTCAATAAAACCATGAATATAAAGTACGGCTTTACGGGTTTCCTGTTCAGCTTTTTTGCGTACCAAGGTAGCAATCACTTTGCCTTCATAATCAGATGGAAAATCCAGCGTCATTTGTTGGTAATCGGCACCCAAAATATCGGGTTGATAGCTTGGTGTTGTTTTTTGTTTTTTACTTAACAGCATAAGGTGTTCGTCATCCATTTTATTTTGACTATATCCTTGATGAGCTGTGCGCATTTGTCAAATTGAATTATGCAAACCCTCTGCATCTAAATCGCTTTAGTTTTATGCTGCGAGTTCATTTTGTTCTGAACAGCAAAAAAAGCAGAACGCATCTGAGATGGTTCTGCCAAAGGGAAGGATAAAAATAAAACAGCAAAAGAGGAAAATTGAAAAAAAGGATGGGAGATGCTGAGCAAATCTTGATTCACTCAGCAGGAGATTCAAATTACATCGCGGCTTTAAAAATTTCGACCACTTGTGCATGATTGGCTTTACGTGGGTTGGTGAGCATGCAGGCATCTTTTTGTGCATTTTCAGCCATAATCGCCAAGTCATCTTCTTTCACGCCTAACTCTGCTAAACCTGTTGGAATACCAATTGAGCTAGATAATTCACGAATTGCATCAATTGCGGCATAGGCGGCTTCTGTGGTGGTTAATCCGTCAGTATTGACTCCCATCAATTCTGCAATATCTGCATAACGCTCAGGGCAGGCAATCAGGTTAAATTCGCAAACATGCGGCAGTAAAATTGCATTACAGACGCCGTGCGGCAAGTTGTAGAAACCACCGAGTTGATGCGCCATGGCATGCACATAACCCAATGAGGCATTATTAAATGCCATACCAGCCAAATATTGCGCATAGCTCATGGCATCACGTGCTTCAATATTTTCACCATTTGCCACGGCAGGGCTAAGCCACTGGCTAATCATACGAATAGCTTTTTCAGCGCAGGCATCGGTAATAGGATTGGCTGCAGTTGAAACGTAGGCTTCTACAGCATGGGTTAAGGCATCCATGCCTGTTGCTGCGGTTAAACCTGCAGGTTTGGCAATCATGAGTTTTGGATCATCAATGGCGATGAGTGGTGTGCAGCGCCAATCGACAATTGCCATTTTAACGTGCGTGTCGGTATTGGTAATGATACAGAAACGGGTCATTTCCGATGCTGTACCTGCTGTGGTGTTAATGGCAATTAGTGGAGTCATTGGCACGGTACTTTTATCAATGCCTTCATAATCACGAATATGCCCACCACCTGCGGTAACTAAGCCAATGCCTTTGGCACAGTCGTGTGAAGAACCGCCACCTAAAGACACAATAAAGTCGCATTGATTGGCATTGTAGGCATCGACACCTTTATGTACGTTAATGTCGGTTGGGTTTGGCTCAGCACCTGCAAAGATATGGCTAGCAACGCCTGCTTCGGTGAGATAGCCTGCAATGGTATCGGCTACGCCAAATTTAAACAGTCCTTCATCTGTCACAATCAGGGCTTTTTTAGCACCTAAATTTTGCGCTCTTACGCCAATTTCTTTGGCACAACCAGGGCCGAAGAGAGACACACAAGGAATATAAAAACCGTTGGTTTGATCTGCAATATTTTTAAAAGCCATGCTCAGATTCCTTCTTGCATTGGGTATTGGAATAATGTGTTGTTATCGCGGTGTTGAACCGTGATTTGAGTATTCAATGCTTTGTGGTGAAATCCTACCTACCAAACACCAACCCTATTTTCTGAGTAAATAATGCAAACTAATCAATTGAAATTTATTTGTTTTTTAATGGGTTTTTATTTTTTCTGAAGTTGTGCGCAGGCTATAGGCAAGGGCTTAAATCTTGTTTATAGTGTTTTTGTATCTCTAATTTTAAGGTGTAGATACCGTTCACATAAATTTCAGGTGTAATTCAATTAATAAGTGGCTTAAGCTCGATTGAAGAATTGTCCACTTTTTGCAGATGGAAATAAAAAACAAAAAATAGGGATGTATCACGTGATGGGTCTAGTCGGTGCAATCAAATAAAAATAAGATGACACTTAGATAGACCGCACTTAAGCATGAGGAGCGTATATGCAGCCAATTTGCCAGCATAGCCAGTTGCATGCCGTTGCACAGCAATTGGTTCGTATTTCCAGTGTGGCCGCAGAAATCTATCAAGATCAAATGGATTTGGTTGGACATTTTACAGCACAAAATTTGTTTCGGATCGATCCTTTGCAGCATCGGGTCGAATTGCTGAATGGTCTGTTTAGTCTTGAATTTTATCCGCCAAAATCGCATACAAATTTAATAGAAACTCACTTTGAATTTGCGGGGAAACAGCAAGAAGCATTTGAAGATTTTTTCTTACATGATCTGCATTTTTTGACTGGGGATTTAAAACCGCAGCATTCTTTATTTTTGCGTAATCAGGCGCAGCAATTGCGACAATTGATTCTGCAGCAAGTTTACCTGTGGGTAGATGGTGCAGCACGGGTTAAGCAATTGTTATTGCATTTAGATGCAATGCAGGCACAAATTTTAGATCAGGCATTAATGCAGGCAGACGATCAGTATCAACCAGTATTGACCAAATTTGTGCAGCAAGGGCAGCACATTCCTGAAGATGTTTTAACTAACTTAACGATGCTGTGTGCTTTGGAATTTATAGAGGGTGAAACCTTTTTGCCAGTGCAAGCACTGATGCAAAGTTATGATGATTTTTGTTTTAGTGCGGCAGAATTTTTACCTAAAGCCATGCATCGTATTTTAAGTATTTCATTTCCTGAACGATTTAATTTGCAGGATTTAATCGATCATCAGGATGATATTCGGTTGTTGTATCGACATGCCGAAGAACATGGGCATTTATTGGGTTTTGCGCGTTTAATGCACCGTGAGGTGTGGCAGCGTTCCGATGCTTTGGCGAAACCGCATTTTTTAAAATCTTGCCCTTTAATTTGGCAAAAGAAAGTCGCCAAACTGCCGTTATTTGATTATCCACGTGCGGTGAATTGGCTGTTTAAACAGTCTGCACAAGTGTTGGATTGGCTTAGTTTAAATATTCATCATACCAGTGTGCGGGTGGCAGTGACTGCGCTCAGTTTTGTCGATTGTAGTCAGGCACATCCACGGATTATTTTGGCAACTTTGCAATATTTTCAATATTCAGCCGCACGTATGTTCATTCAAAGCTGTAATGTATATGCGACACAGCAAGCGTGGTTCGCACATGCGCATAATGTCAGTTTAATGCCGCATGGCGAAAAACAATCGTTGGATGATCCACGTGTTGCGATTAGTCCTTCCATTTTGTATTTGGATGAATGGATGAGTTTGCTAAAAACCGTGGCGCAGCAAGATGAGTATTTGGTTAAGCATGTATTTAGACGTTTGAGTCGTGTCATGCAAAGTTATATGACTTATTTGCAGCAAATCACACAGGATTTACAGCCTACTTTGTTGGATTATATTCAGCCCGAGAGTCAGCAGCAGCGTGATTTTTATACGGTATTGCAGCGTTATCAGCTTCAACCCGATGATTTTCGGCAGCGTTTTTATTTACGGGCGCAGCATAAGCGAGTTTCAGTGTTTGACAGTTATGTGCGTGATTATTTACTAGAATATTTTGCAGCGCATACGCATATTCCTAAAAGTCTGAGTTGGTTAGGGCTGTTTCATCAGGCGGTGCGTTGGCATCAACAGGTCTACAAAGCAGAGCTGATGGCCAAATTAAAAAAGGAAATTCAGTGCTGTGCATGGCAGGCCAAAAGCCCTATGCCGATGCTAAAGTTTTCAGGTTGGTGCTTTGAGGAGCTGACTCATCTAGACCGTATTATTGAAGAATCACAAAACTTTAAACACTGTTTGGCACTTAGCTATGCCAAGCTAATGAGTGAAGGGCAATATGTGGCTTTTCACATGGCATCGCCACATTATGCGCAGCAATTGACTCTGGGCTGTCATTTTCGGCAGAGGCAACTTGAATTTGATCAGTTGGAATATCCGAATAATCAAAAAGCGGAACAGTTACTGGTGACCATTGCAGAGCAGTTTATTGCATGGCTGAATCCACAATTGCCAGCTAAAGCATAAGACAACAGTTGTCGTATTCGCAGACTTGAGCCTTAACTTTTAGGCAAAAACTCGTTAGGCTATAGCCGTTCAGCAATGGTATAGGTCTTATGAAACAGGAAACTGCACTTAAACTTTTAAAAGCAGGCGAAAATGTCTTTTTAACAGGCTCTGCTGGTGCGGGTAAAACCTATACCCTGAATCAATACATCAATTATTTAAAAGCACGAAAAGTACCTGTAGCCATTACAGCATCTACAGGTATTGCTGCAACGCATATGAATGGCATGACCATTCACACGTGGGCAGGTATTGGTATTAAAGACTTTTTGTCCGATGCCGACCTAAAAAATATGAAAGAGCGCAAATATCTCAAAGAACATTTAGAAAATGCGCAAGTGTTGATTATTGATGAAATTTCGATGTTGCATGCCAAGCAACTGAATTTAGTCAATCAGGTTTTAAAATATTTTAAAGACAGTGATGAAGCCTTTGGCGGCATTCAGGTGATTGTTGCAGGAGATTTTTTCCAGTTACCGCCTGTAGGAAAAAACGATGAGCGCAATCGTGACAAGTTCTGTTTTATGTCAGAGGCGTGGGTCGAAGCTAAATTTCGAGTCTGTTATTTAACTGAGCAGCACCGTCAGGGCGACGATTATTTAAATGACATTCTCAATGCAATTCGTGCACAAAGTATTGATCATCAACATATTCAGGCTTTGGAGCACACCCGCCATCAAGATATTGGCGACACTTTCACACGTTTATATACGCACAATATGGACGTGGACAATATCAACTTTAAGCATCTGAATGAAATTGAAACTGAGAGCAAGCAGTTTGATGCCGTGTGTGATGGCAATGAAAAGTTGATTGAAACGCTGAAATCATCCGTACGTGCGCCTGAAATTTTAAATCTAAAAAAACATGCCAAAGTGATGTTTGTTAAAAACAACTTCGATATGGGCTATATCAACGGCAGTTTGGGCGAAGTGATTGGCTTTGAAGAAGATGACGATCACGGTATTTTGCCTAAAGTAAAATTGACCGATGGCACAGTATTACTGGTCGAGCCTGAAACTTGGTCGGTGGATAATGATGCAGGCAAAACCATTGCCAGTTTCCAGCAAATTCCGCTGCGTTTGGCATGGGCAATTACCATCCACAAATCACAAGGTATGACCTTAGAAGCGGCAGAAATCAATCTTAGCCATACTTTTGAAAAAGGGCAGGGTTATGTGGCGTTGTCACGATTAAAATCGTTAAGCGGTTTGCGTTTATTGGGATTTAATAGCCAAGCTTTGGAACTCGACAGTTTAGCGATTAAGGCTGACCGCCGTTTTCAGGAATTGTCTGAAGAAGCTGAAACGCACTATGAGCTGATGGATTTAACACCACAACATAATGCATTTATTCGTCACTGTGGTGGCACGTTGAACGAAACCGAAATTTTGCGCAATGAAAAGAAAATTGCCAAAGGTGGAAAAACCAATTATGCGACTGCCACGTTAGATGAAACCCGCGCTTTATTTGAAGAAGGTTATGATATTCAGGATATTGCAGTAGAGCGAGGTTTAACTCCTGCAACTATTATCAACCATTTGGCACGTTTGCAAAAAGAACAAAATCTGGATATTTCAGTGGCACATCCAGGTGAAGAAGTGGTGGAAGAGGTCCGTAAAATTTATAAGCGATTAATGAAGCGTCAAAATGCAGAGCACTTCAGCGATGATGGCGCAATTAAACTGCGCCCGATTGTTGAAGCGACTAGTCCACGCATGGGCTATGATCAGGTGCGTTTAGCATTGCTGTTTATTCAGTAGTTTAGTCATTTGGATAATGATGACTTATACTGCAATTCTGCATTAAAAATGCCCGCTTAACGTCACATAAAATACTATCGTTTTGAGAAAAACTTCGGTTAAACTGCCATCACTGTAAGCCTTAAAATATAATATTCGGTATGGCATTTACACCGTGGTACACATTTCGAAAATTTGTCTATAACAACTTACACGACGATGACTATGAAACATGGTTTAGTCGTTGCATTAACTATTTTTTAATTTTACTGATTTTAGGCAATGCCAGTGCGGTTATTTTAGAGTCGGTGAATGATGTCTATCTTGCCTATCAGGTATTTTTTGACCATTTTGAAAACTTTTCCATCGCAGTGTTTACGCTTGAATATTTGCTGCGGATTTGGAGTATTGCCGAAAAAGACCCGTTTATTTCGCCGTGGAAACAGCGTGTAAAATGGCTTACCAGCGGTGGGGCAATTATAGATTTGTTGGCGATTCTACCTGCTTATATTAACTTCTTTGTGCATCTAGATTTACGGTTCCTAAGAATTTTACGTTTGCTGCGTTTGTTAAAACTGACACGTTACTTTGTATCATTGCAAATTTTATTAAGAGTGATCAAACGGGAAAAAGGATCATTTCAGGCAGTCATTTTTATTCTCTCTATTATGATTGTGATGTCTGCCGCAGGTGTGTATGTGGTGGAAAGCAAGGCACAGCCTGAAGCCTTTAGCTCAATTCCCGCTTCGATGTGGTGGGCAGTGGTGACTTTAACCACAGTCGGTTATGGCGATGTCACACCAATTACCCCTTGGGGCAGAATTTTAGGTGCGTTAATTACGGTATTGGGTGTCGGCTTGGCAGCATTGCCTGCAGGTATTTTAGCCACAGGTTTAGCCAACGAACTTGAACAACGTAAGCAGCATTTAGGGTTGAAATTTAGAGAGCTATTGCAAAATAGTGAGATTGATCTGTTAAATGATCAAGAAAAAATTGAAGATTTACGCAAACAAGTCGGTTTAACCATTGAGCAAACCCAAGATATTTTATTGCAGTTAATTCGTGAGCGTCGTGAAGAAGAGCTGCGTTTAGAACAGGAGCCTTATAAATACTGCCCACATTGTGGAGAGAAGTTGTCGGAGTAAGCGAGGCTTGGGTTAAGAATTTCAATTCTAGTTTGGCTCTGCACGTTGGAAGCCTAAAACATGCTTGCTGAAAGCCATATTATTTTTATGGAATTGTATTGATTTCGTAGTAAATATCATCGAATAAAAACTAAGATGAAGAAAACTCATTATTTACATGCTAAGATTAAATTAATTCATTATTAAATTGAATCATGTTTGGCTTTGTTTCTTATTTTGCAAAATAAAAATGCGACCTAGGTCTAAACATGCAGTCAATAACTTGAAAAACTAGGAACAAGCAATGCTTGAAATTCGCCACTTAAAAACGCTATCAGCCCTGCGTGAACATGGTTCTTTGGTTGCTGCCGCCAATGATTTATGTCTGACGCCATCTGCCATTTCTCATCAACTCAAAGAACTAGATCATTGGTATGGCGTAGAAGTGGTGAACCGTCGTAGTCGCCCTGTGACATTTTCCAATGTCGGACAGCGTTTATTGAAACTGGCGGATGATGTCCTGCCACAAATTCAAATCACCCAAACTGATATTACCCGCATTGTGCATGGTCAAACGGGGCGAATTATTTTTTCTTCGGAATGTCATAGTTGCTTTGACTGGTTGATGCCGCTGCTGAATCAATATCGTCAGCAATACCCTGATGTAGATTTAGATTTTGCTTCAGGTTTTGAAGCCAATCCGCATGAATTATTGCAAAACGCAGAATTTGATTTATTGATTACCGCAGACCCGATTGCCTTAAAAGGTATCGAATATTTTCCAATTTTTGAATATGAATCGCGTTTGGTGTTGTCAAATACTCATCCTTTAGTACGTGCCGAGCGCATTACCGTACAGGAGTTGGCAGAAGAAACCCTGATTACCTATCCTGTCGATAAACACCGTTTAGATATTATGTCTAAGCTATTCATTCCAGCCAATATTCAGCCAAAAGCTATTCGTACTACAGATTTAACCCAAATGTTGATTCAACTGGTGGCGAGTGGGCGAGGGATTGGCGCATTGCCAGATTGGGTGGTGAATGAATATGAGCAAAAAGGCTGGGTAACTTCACGTCGTTTAGACTGCGTTGCTGCGGGAGGATTACGCCGTACCTTGTATGCGGGTTATCGTAGCGAAGAAAAAGAAAAGTGCTATTTTGAAGGCTTTTTGAAGCAATTAGAGAAATTTTCCCAAAAACGCACGCAGTATTATTCAAGTTAAAAATCGTACGATCAGCATCGTAAAGAGAATGCTAATTTATCGCTAAAAACACTAAGCTCATCTAAATCTCCACTAAAAACAGTGAGATGTTCTTGCTAAGCTTGCCTTGCGAAAATTAAGGGAGAGCGCAGTGAGTTCGGTACGTTGGCTGACAAAGGATTTGTGGATTGTTGCTGCGGGTTTTATGGCAGCAATGCATATTGGCAAGTTGCCACCGACTGTACCCATCCTACAAGCTGAACTCGGAATTAGTTTGGTTCAGGCAGGTTTTTTGCTGTCTTTGGTACAAGCTGCGGGCATGTCTTTGGCGTTGTTGCTAGGCAGTTATACTGCAAAAATTGGCTTAAAACGCTGTGTACTTTTGGGTTTGTCTTTATTGGCAGGTGCAAGTTTTGTTGGTGGTTTTGTACATAGCTTTTCCGCACTATTAAGTCTGCGTGTAATTGAAGGTTTTGGCTTTTTACTGATTACACTCAGCGGCCCTGCATTTATTCGTCAACTGGTTGCAGTGGAGCAGTTGCCTGCCAAAATGGGGCTGTGGAGTGCCTATATGGGCGGTGGGATGGGTATTGGTTTACTAAGTACGCCGTTTTTACTGCCCATCTTGGATTGGCAAGGCGTGTGGATGTGTTTGGGATTGTTATCCTTTGCGCTCGCAATCATCATTTATAAAGCCGTACCAAGTGTGCAGATCAGCACGCAAGCCATTGCCATCTTTGAACTGATTAAAAGCACTTTGAGCCATCCACCCGCATGGATATTGGCTTTGGTTTTTGGTGTTTATGCAGGGCAGTGGTTCAGTTTGGTGGGTTTTTTGCCGACCATTTATCAGCAATATCAAATATCTTTACAAACCGCAGGTGTGCTCACAGCTATGGTTGCAATGGCAAATGCGGTGGGTACATTTGTATGTGGGTTGTTATTACAGCGTGGGCTGAGAGCGCAAGTGTTGATGCAAATGGGTTTTGCGGTATTGATGCTATGCGCACTGAGTTTTTATATTTTGCGTGATGTTTTACCATTCATTGTGCAGTTTTTATTGGTCATCCATTTCTCTTTATTTGGTGGTTTAGTCGCAGCTGTGGTATTTGCGCAAGTACTTAATTTTGCACCACAACCGATTGCGATTAGTACCACCGTAGGTTTGGTGTTGCAGTGCTCGGCAATTTCACAATTTTTATTGCCGCCTGTGGTCGCAGCTATCGTATCTGCCACAGGAACATGGCTTTGGGTTGGTATTTTAATGGCCGTTTTATCTGCAATGGGAATGATATTAACATCTATCTTGTTTCGCAAAGTGGCTTAGATTTGGATGGTTTTTATTGAAATTGGTTGATACAAGACGATGAATTCAAGCAAAACCATCTAAACCAAGCGTCCCTAAATCTATGTTAAGAATAGCCAATAAACAAGGTGAGAATTCCTGCTGCAATCAGTGGTCCCACAGGCACGCCACGTAGCACAGCAACACCTGCGACTGTACCAATCAATAAGCCTGCGACCACATCAGGCTGATTGGTCATGAGCTTGACACCACGCCCGCCTAACCATGCCACAAAAACACCAATTGCAATCGCAAGTAAAGATTTCCAACTCAGGAAAGATTTTAGAATTGCTTCGCCTGGAAGTTTGCCACTGGCAATGGGTGTCAGTACGCCAATGGTGAGAATGATAATGCCCAGATTTAAGCCATGCTGCTGCAATAGTGGGAAAAATTCACTTAGCGGCGTAATTCTAAAAACAATCAGTACTGCTGCGGCAATGGTCACAGCCGTATTTTGGCTAAAAATACCGCATGCGAGTAGAACGATCAGCACCATCAGGTTAAGGTCTAATTGAGAGAGCATGGTGATCCATAAAAGGGGAAATAAATTGGAAAAGTGCAGTTATTGTAACTGTTTTGCACTACAAGCGGGCAAGGTACGCAATGTGTTCAGAATTTACGGTGTATTTGGTTTAGAATAGCAGCAAATATATTTATACTTTTTATCATTAGGTCGCTCATCATGTTGTTGGAAAAAATGTTGCAATCACAAGGCTTTGGATCACGTAAACATTGCCAACAACTCATTAAAAATGGTGCAGTCACCATTATGGGCGAAACCCAGACCAATCCTAAATTCGCGATAAAAATTGCGCCTGAAACGGTTTTGCAATTTTCGGTGTATGGGGAAAATTATCAATATCGTGAAAAGGTCTATATCGCCTTACATAAACCACAAGGCTATGAGTGTTCGCATCAGGCGACCCATCATTTTAGTGTGTTTGACTTGTTTGATGATGTATTGCTGAATCGTGGTTTGCAGTGTGTTGGACGCTTAGATCAGGACACCACAGGGCTGTTATTGCTGACGGATGATGGACAGTTTTTACAAGCATTGACCCATCCTAAAAAGCATGTGGCAAAAGTGTATGCTATGCACACCGCAGACCCGATTAATGCAACACAAATCCAGCAACTTGAGCAGGGTGTCGCATTGCGCAATGAATCAGGGACATTTGCTGCAACAGAGGTACAACAGCTTGCTGAACATGAATTGCAGATGACCATTCATCAAGGTGTTTATCACCAAGTTAAACGTATGCTGGCAGCAGTGGGCAATAAAGTAGAACAATTACATCGTCAGCAAGTTGGTGCATTAAACTTGACTGATTTGGCTTTAGATGTGGGTGAATGGATGTATTTAAGCCCTGAACATGTCGAGTTGGCAAAAAGCCGTATGGAATAACATGAGTTTAGCTGAGCTTTCATCAATAGCTTATGAGCAATGGCTTGGGCTAGGTTAAATTTAAATCCATTGTCTAACTCTGCAATCGTCAGATCAGATGACTATTTTAAAAAGCAGTGATAGGTTTGAAATTCATCATCTTTGACAAAACCCATCTTTTCATACAATTGGTGGGATTGGTAATTACTTTTCTGTGTTTCAAGGCTAATCCGTAGCGCATTTTCATGTCGTGCAAATAAAATTGCAGTATCAATGAGCTGTTTGGCCGAACCTTGTCGTCTAAAAACAGGGGTGACATAAACGTCATCTAAAATATAGTAGGTCGAGCAGGCAACCGAAGAAAAGCCTAAATAAAGTAATACAAATCCAGTGATTTTTTGATCTTTGATATGAATGAAAATCACACTTTCCTGATTTTCAAAACGCTGTTTTAAGAATGCTGCTGAAAGGCTTAAATTCGAGGATGCACCATAAAACTGACGATACTCATCGAACAATACAGCAAGCTGGTCTAAGTCTTCTAAAGTGGCACGTCTTACAATCATTACGATACTCCATGCTTTTTTATTGTCCTTGCATGAAGCATAGCTAAGTTTTTAAAGTAAATTTTTAAAGAATTGTTTAAAAATGCAACACTGTTAATTTTTGTCAGTTTCACCCAAAATTGCATTGAGTTCATCAAACAAGTCTAGATGTTCATCATCCAGTTCAAAATCTTCAACACTATTATTGCCAGTTACAGATGCTTCATTGCTTGGGGTTGCATCCACTAGCGTTGCTTTTTGCTCTTGTTTTAATTTGCGTAACTTAATCAATTGTTCCAGATTAATATTCTGATTTTCAATTGAAAAGGGAATTGATTTAGTCAGCACGACTTGCTTAAAAAACAAACGTACCGCTTGCGCAGGCGTAATCCCCAACTGTTTAAACACAGCAAAGGCTTGTTTTTTCTCTTGAGAGTCCAAGCGTACTTGATAGACTTCAGTTTTTCTCATAATTTTTAATAGAAGGAAGTAGATTTAAATTTTAGCAATATTGTAAACAATTCATTTGTAATTTCAATATGACTACAACGAAAATCCACTATTTTGTAATGACAAACATATTACAATGTCAATTCTTGCTGTGCGCTAAAGTGGAATTGTTGCTGGCTAATCGGGTCAAAAAAACTTAAATGCTTGGCAAGCAATTGTAGCGGTGCAGAAAAATCATCTGCTTGTTTGTGCTGTAAAATGGGGTAAAACGGGTCGTTCTTAATCGCAATACCTAAGCTATTTAAATGCACACGCAGTTGGTGCTGCTTGCCTGTTGTAGGCTTTAATTCATATTTTGCCCATGTTTGATTATGTTCAAGCAAACGAATTTCTGTTTCGCTGTTAGGTGTGCCTGCCACGACGTGCATCAAATAAAAAGGTTCACCTTTTTCCATGCGTAATTGCACAGTACATGGTAGTGACAAATTAGCTTGATAAGGCGCAATGGCATGGTAGGTTTTTTGCACCTGACGTTCTGCAAATAATTGCTGATACACCGCCCGAGTTTCTGGTTGTTTGGAAAACAGCACCACACCCGCAGTTTCGCGGTCTAAACGATGAATAGGTGTGAGCTGCTCATTCTGTGTTTGTTTTTTTAAGCGTACTAATAGGGTTTCTTGTACATATTGCCCTGTAGGGCTCATGGTCAAAAAATGTGGTTTATCTACAACCAATAAGTGTTCATTTTCAAATAAAACTTGATGCTGAAAAGGCACGGCAACTTCATGCGCTAAAAAACGATAATAAAAAATATCCTGATGTGCGCTATAAGGTGTATCTAAATCTAAACGCTTGCCTTCGGCATCATAAACCAGACCATCCTCAAAGCGTTGCAGCCATTCCTGTGCAGAAATATGGGCAAACTGGGCACATAAATAACGAAAAATTGATTCAGGCTGTGTGCTTAATTTGGGTAAATGCAATTTGCTGGCGCTCACACCATCTAGCATGGGTGGAACAAAGGTGTTGGGATGAGTCGACTTCATCTGCAAATTGCTCATATTCAGGTGGGAGAGTTTCTTTTTCATCATATTGAAAATAGCCTAAGCAGTTTGGGTGCTAAGCTTAATAATCTTGATTCATTGCCTTGTCTAAACTTGTTATAAATTGTCCACATTTACACAGTTTTATCCATCAGTACATAGGCTTTAAAGCAGTGCGATGCTATCATAATTGGTCTTTTGAATCATGTCGTGAGCGTTATGCAGTATTCATTTAATTTGGCTTTAAATAATGAGCAAGATACCCAAAATCTGGCGCAGGTTTTGGCAACGCATTTTCGGTCGGGTGTGATTTATTTAATTGGTGATTTAGGCGCAGGAAAAACCACTTTATCGCGTTATTTTCTACAGCATTTGGGGCATCAGGGCGCGGTTAAAAGCCCGACTTACACCTTGGTGGAACCTTATCAAATACAAGGACAAGATATTTTTCATTTTGATTTATATCGTTTAAATGATCCTTATGAATTAGAGCTGATGGGCATTCGTGATTATTTAGAAACCCCAAATGCCTTGTTTTTATTTGAATGGCCATCAAAAGGTGGCGATGAAATTCCGCCCGCAGACCTGATCATTGAAATTAAAAAATCGGAAGATGAATTAAGCCGTACTGCAACGCTAAGTTCGTCTTCGGTTGCATTACAACAAGCTTTGGAGCAACAATTTAATCATGCCTAATGATGTGTTAAATCTACGTCGGATCCACACGCTTGAACCTGCCTTAGCCAACCAAATTGCTGCAGGTGAGGTGATTGAACGTCCTGCCTCTGTGGTCAAAGAACTACTAGAAAACTCCATTGATGCAGGTGCAACCGAGCTAATTATTCGGGTGGCACAAGGCGGCAGTACACTCATTGAAATTATTGATAATGGTCGTGGCATTCATGCTGAAGATTTGCCTTTGGCGGTGACTCGTCACGCGACCAGTAAAATTCAAACGGCTGATGATTTACATGCTATTGTCAGTTTAGGCTTTCGTGGTGAAGCACTGGCATCAATTGCAGCAGTATCGCGTTTGACTTTGGTCAGCAGCCAAACTGAAGATGGTGTTGGTTATCAGGTTGAAGTCAATGGCACTGCCTTTGACCATCAAGATATTCAGGCCGTTGCTGCACAAAAAGGCACACATATTCGGGTGCAGGATTTATTTTTTAATGTGCCTGCACGACGTAAGTTCCTGAAAAAAGCAGGTACAGAATTTGGACATATTGAAGAAATTGTCCGTCGTTTGGCGCTGACACATTTTGATATTCGTTTTGTTTTGGAACACAACGACAGCATTAAACTGAATTTACCCATTGCAGACAGTGGCGAATTGCGTTTTCAGCGCGTGCAGCAACTTTTAGGACGAAACTTTGTCGAAAATGCCTATTGGATTGATGCTGATAGTGTCACCATGCGCTTATCGGGTTGGTTGGGGCATCCTTCCGATGCACGTTCACAAGCCGATTTACAGTATGTGTATGTGAATGGACGTATTGTAAAAGACAAGACCATCTCCCATGCTTTGCGTATGGCATACGAAGGTATTTTGCATGGACATCAACATGCTGCATATTTGCTATTTTTAGAAGTAGAACCTGAAAATATTGATGTCAATGTGCATCCGACCAAGCATGAAATTCGCTTTTTAAATCAGCGAGAAGTTCATGAGTTTGTAAGACATTACGCCAAAGAAACCTTAGCGCAATTTCAAACTGCAACTGCAGATTTAGCTACAGCCATGAAAGCCGATCCTATCGAACAAGCTGCGCCTTATGTGGTGCAACCGCGTTATCAGGAACAATTTTTACTGCACAAACATGCCGAGGCAAATCCTTACAATTCCGCTGACGATGCAGTAGATGCGTACACGATGCAGCCTGCTTCACAAGCGGGAAGTGAGTTACTTACCGATTTTAATCAGAGTCAGCCGCAGACAGTTCAATATAACCGACCTGTGCAGAGTAATTATCAAGGTTCGCAACAGCTCAACAATGCTTTAAAAAGCTATCTCGCGCCTTTACGTGATCTAGATCAAGACTCAGCCAATCTTACGCAAACAAACACAACACCTGCGGTGGATGAGCATCCGCTCGGCATTGCAATTGCGCAATTGCATGGTATTTACATTCTGGCGCAAAACAGTGAAGGCTTGATTATTGTAGATATGCATGCCGCCCATGAACGAATTGTGTTGCAACAGATGAAAGCCGCTTGGGATAAACCTGAGTTTTGGACTTCGCAGCAATTGCTGATCCCCAAAGTTATCAGCATTAGCCGCATGCAAGCCATGCGGGTGGATGATTTAAAAGAACAATTGGCACGACTGGGCTTGGAAATAGACCAATATGGCGATGAACAGGTCATTGTGCGCGGTGTGCCCGCGATTTTGCATAAGGCAGATTTTGCCGAATTAATTCCTGAATTACTTGATGATTTAGACCCGAATGATGAGGCGCAAGCCTTGTTGCAAAAGCGTGATCATATTTTGGCGGGAATGGCATGTCATAGTGCAGTACGTGCACATCGGATGTTAAGTCTTTCTGAAATGAATGCCTTATTGCGTCAAATGGAACAAACCGAATTTGCTAGCCAATGTAATCATGGTCGCCCGACTTGGCGTGCCTTTCCATTGGCACAACTAGATAAACTTTTTGCTCGAGGAGAGTAGCGTTACATGTCAAATCAATTGCCGGTCATCAATTTAATGGGACCAACTGCAAGTGGTAAAACTGCTTTGGCATGTGAACTCTATGAACTAGGTCATTTTGAGCTAATTTCAGTCGATTCTGCGCTGGTTTATCGAGATATGGACATTGGTACAGCCAAGCCGACTAAAGCGGAGCAGGCGCGTTATCCGCACCATTTGATTGATATTATCAGCCCGCTTGAAGTTTATTCTGCTGCACAGTTTGTGGAAGATGCTTGTGCCTTAATTGATGATATGCACGCGCGTGGCAAAACCCCAATTTTAGTGGGTGGAACCATGCTGTATTTTAAAGCTTTGCTTGAAGGACTATCTTCCAATTTACCCAGTGCCAATTACGACGTCCGTGCAGAAATTGAAGATAAAGCTGCACGCGAAGGTTGGGAAGCGGTCTATGCAGAGTTGTGTGCAGTAGATGCACTGGCGGGTGAAAAATTTAAGGTATCAGATAAACAACGTATTATTCGTGCACTAGAAGTTTATAAATTAACAGGAACGCCAATTACCCAGCTTCAGGCGGAACAACCCAAAAATGTACCATATCGTTACACTTTTCATAACCACGCCTTGATGCCTGATCGGGTAGAATTACATCAGCGTATTCAAAAACGCTTAGAGATTATGTGGGAAATGGGTTTTTTGAATGAGGTGCGACATCTTATTGAAAATTACGATTTAGATGCTAATTTACCCTCTATGCGTTCAGTTGGCTATCGTCAAGCTTTAGAGTTTTTGCAAAACGGTGATGAAAGTCGCGAAAAAATGCAGGAAATGGAGGATAAGGCGCTATTCGCGACACGACAACTCGCGAAACGTCAATATACTTGGCTCAGATCGTTGCAAGAATCGCATAAATTTCACACATATTTTACGATAAAGCAGGCTCAAGAAGACTTGCGAAACTGTTACGGATAAAGCAAAATTTACCTACTGTCTTTTTTATAATTTTTAATTGAAAAATAGAGATAGTTTTTGCGCTGATTTTTAATTATTTTTGGAGTTATAACATGTCTAAAGGTCAAACTTTACAAGATCCGTTCTTGAATTCTCTCCGTAAAGAACGTATTCCTGTTTCTATCTTCCTTGTGAACGGTATTAAGCTACAAGGCCATATTGAATCTTTTGACCAGTATGTTGTTTTATTAAAAAATACGGTAAGCCAAATGGTTTACAAACATGCAATTTCTACAGTTGTTCCTGCACGTAATCCACGTCCAGCGGGTGCACCAGCAGGCGGTCAAGGCGCAGGCTTTGGTGGTCAAGGTGGCGGCTTCGGTGGTCAAGGTGGTGGCTTCGGTGGTCAAGGCGGCTTCGGTGCTCAAGGTGGTGGCTTTGGCGGTCAAGGTGGCTTCGGTGGTCAAGGTGGTGGCTTCGGTAGTCAAGGTGGTTTCGGTGGTCAAGGCGGTGGCTTCGGTGGTCAAGGTGGCTTCGGTGGTCAAGGTGGCTTCGGTGGCGGTCAAGCAACTGGCGGTTTTGACAACGATTCTAAATTTGAAGAATCTTCAGAAGACGATAACAACCGTTAATTGATCTTCTTAAAAAACCTCTCGAAATGAGAGGTTTTTTTATGTCTATGGTTTTTTTATCAAAGTCGTATTTTGGTAGTGGCTAAGATGAAGTGCATATGGTAAAAAAGCATAAAAAACCAGTGTTGCTACACTGGTTTTAATTTTGGAAATAGCAGAAAACTTAAGCTTAGTTTTTCTTGCGGTCTAAGCTTGGGTCTTTAATTTCTACAAAAGCATTGTTACGTGTTTCACGTAACCAGCTATCCAATTCAGTATCAAACTGGCGTTCACCTAGTATTTGACGTGCCATACGTTCTTGGTATTCACGAGTCATATCTTGCTGGCGTGTATCGGTCACTTGCAGTACATGCCAACCAAACTGGGTTTGGAATGGTGCGCTAATTTCACCTTTTGCAGTATTTTTCATTTGATTTTCAAATTCTGGCACCATCACGCCAGGATTCACCCAGCCTAGACTGCCGCCATCACGTGCAGAGCCAGCGTCATTAGAGAACGTCGCTGCTAAGGTTGCAAAGTCTTCACCCGCTTTTAAACGGTTGTGAATACTGTCAATCATGTGTTTCGCATTTTCAGGGCTTACGACTTCACTTGGCTGAATCAAGATATGTCGAGTTTGATATTGTGGAACTAGTGCACGTTGCTCAGTACTTTTGCGCTCCAGTAATTTTACGACATGAATACCATCACGGACTTCAATCAGTTCACTGGTTTGCCCCACATCTAATGGCGTAATACGTGCAGCAAGTTCCGCGGGAATATCGGTCAAGTTACGTAAACCCATGTCTGCAGACTGAACGGTTACACCATTGCCTGTATATTTTTTACTAATGGCTTGAATGTCATTGTTCTGCGCCAATTCAGCTTTGACTTGTTGCGCAACTTGTGCGGCATTTTCTGCTCCAGAAACACGCACATGCAAAATATGTACTTGATTGCCTAAGGCAGCCTGACCTTGTGGTGTTTTCAGGAAATTATCAACATCTTGGTCGCTAATTTGAATACGTGACATCACCACTTGCTGACGCAAACGATTCATAGCTAAATCTTCGGCAATACGATTACGTAAAAACGCATAACTGCCTGGTGCAGATTTATCTAATTTTTGCTGAAAAGTTTCTAGGCTGTTTGCGCCATTTTGCTGTGCAACTTTTAAAACTGCTTCATTTAAAGATTTTTCATCAGCTTTAATGTTGTAGCGTTTGACTTGCTCTAATTGCGCTTGGCGTACAATCAGTTGTTCTAAAGCTTGTTGTTCTAAAATGTGTTGTGGTGGAACAGGGCGCTTTTGCATCTCAAGTTGTTGTTTGAGTTCAACCACGCTTTGCGCTAAATCACTTTTTAAAATGACACTATTGTCAACTACAGCCACAATTTGATCATTCGCAGCAAATGCAGGCAGCGCTGCTGTCATGCAAAGTGCCAAGGTAGATGCTTTTAAAAATCGTTTTAACTGTTCTGTTTTCATTAACGTTGTGTCCAAGATTGATTAATTTTATTAAAACCTAAAATACGGTTTTCAAGTAAAGATGCAAGTTTATTATTGAAACTGCCTAAACCTTTTAAATTTAACTCTGCCATAATGGCACGTTTGGGTTTAACGCCCGCATCCGTCACATCATCCAAGTCGTTATAGTAAGAGCGTCCATAGACTGAAATGCCCCAACAGCAAGATTCATAATTCACCCCTAGCAAATATTCACGGGCGACGCTATGGTCTAGGTCGTATTGCGCATGACCTAAAATACGCCAGTTGTTGTGAATCGGCTGAATAAACGATGCCACAACTTGATCATAATGATCTTGACGGTTTGGAATAACACGACGGTTAATATAACCAAAGCTATATAAGTTGCCTTGATCACCCGTGTAAAGCATATTGACACTGCGCTGTGCATTGTCGCCATTTGACATCCATGCAGCATTGGCACCCACACTAAGGTTTTGGCTTAGCTGACTGGTTAAGCTCACAATTGGCCCAGTACGGTTTTCCGTATTAAATTCGTCTTCGGTATTATCCAGCGTGACACGACGATCTTCAAAGTAAAAACTTTGACCAATTCCTGCTCTAAGGCGTTCTAAACCAATTTCATCAAATAGGCTATAGTTTAAACCCAAAGACAAAAAGTTGTTGTCTTCTAAACGGTCATGACCATAGAAACGGTTTGGACTGAACAACTGGTCATAATTAATCGAAGCTGTTGCAGAGTCAAAGTTTGGGTGGTCGTTTTGATTGCGGTACGGTGCATAGGCATAGAACGCGCGCGGGGTAATGGCTTGCAAGAAGCGACCATCTTTTTCAAAGGTAATCCCTGTGTCTAAAGTGAATTGCGGAACAGTAACCGACTCACTTTTACTTGAAGATTTATACGTGTCTGTACTTAGAGTTTCTTCATAGAAGGTGTTGATGTTGCGTAACGATACTTCTGGAATCACAAATGACCACGGGTTACGGTAGTTGTAACGCACTGCAAAGTCATTATAAATACGCGTACCACTTGGTTCCCCATCTTGCGCAGCTAGATCTTTTTTGAAGTAAGCTGTGTCGTTATTAAATTCGACTTGGAAGCCTTGAGGATTGCCCGTTTTATAGTTCAATAAAAATTGTGGTAGGCGTGCATAAGGGCGATCCACAGATGGAATCGTCTTATCCAGGGTTTGGAAATCTTCAACTTTGAGCTGTGCTTTTAAACCCGGTATGCCGTTACGATAATTCAACTCCCAAGCACGACGTAAATTTAGGTCGGTTTTAGAGTTCGGGTTGTTATTTAAATCGGCAAAGTAGTCTTTGTCCGATGCATAGTTATATTCTAAGTTGGTTGAAAATTGTTCGTTGATTTGCCAACCGTGTAAAAAATGTAAGTCTTTACGGTCTTGGTCATCATATTTGGCATCCGATGCTAAATAACCGCCCCAAATTTTACCTGAACCAAAATTTTCAGTTAAATAACGGAATTCACCTTCTAGCATCGCGCCACGATCTGCAATATAACGTGGGCTAACGGTAGCATCAAAATTCGGTGCAAGGTTTAAATACACAGGCACAGATAGCTCGACACCACCATCATTGGTAAAGCCAAAACTAGGCGTCAAAATACCTGTGGTACGGCGGTCATCAATTGGGAAATTGAAGTAGGGTACAGCCAAAACTGGTACATTTTTCACATACAATTTGGTGCCACGTGTTTCACCGCGTCCCGTTTCCTGATTCAGCTTAATTTCATTGGCTTGAATTTTCCAAGTCGGGGCTTGTTCAGGCGGGCAAGTACTGTAAGTGGCATTATTGAGTACCATGGTATTGGTTGAGGTACGTGCAATTTTTTCTGCCATGCCATGCGCATGCTGTTCTTCAGCAATATAAAAACTGTTATTTAAATCGCCTTGCTGAGTTTTAAGGTTGTAGTTAATTTCATCACTTTGCGCAAGTAAACCAGCTTGTGCCATTTGTACACGACCTTCGGCTTTGGCAAAGGTTTGGGTTTGATCAATGGTAATTTTATCGGCGCGAATTTGACGGCCTTGCTGGTCAATCAGGACATTGCCTTCCAAGACGGAATCGCCATTTGGGTCATAGTGACCATAATCGGCAGTAACGGTAGAGGTCGCTTCTGCAGCATCTACGGCAACGGTGCTTGAGCTGATTGGCGTTAGCCATGCACCTTCACAATAGGCAGAACTTTGAGTGTGCCCAAATTGTTGTTGTGCTTCAGGTGCAGCTTTATCAACATAATATTGCTCAAAGAACTGCTGCCCAGGATAAGCTTCCTGAATGGTGTGCTTAAGCTGCTGGTTATTGAGATTTGTGACAGATGAAGTCTGATCTGTGGTCTGCGCATAGCTGGAAACAGAGTGACCACATAACAGAGTTAAGACCGCAGTCGCTAAAGGATTAAATTTAAACTGATGCTTCATTTATCTCATCAACCAAGAATGCTTAATCGCAATTAATTATTGTCGCATCATAGAGAAAAAGCGCAGAAGTAGCTACACTTAGCACTTTAAAAACTCAGCCTGTATTAGAATTTATTGCAAATGAATACACAACGCGAACAATTGATACAAACATGGATAACATCTGTACTTGGTTCAGATCAATTTGAAACTCATTTTTTAGCAGGCGATGCAAGTTTTCGTCGTTACGCACGAATCAAGTTGAATAATAAAACATTTATGCTCATGGATGCACCACCAGAAAAAGAAGATTGTGGTCCTTTTGTGACGATTGATGAATTTTTTGCTGCCCATGGCGTGCGCGTGCCAAAAATTGTAGCCAAAGACCTGACACAAGGCTTTTTGTTGCTTGAAGATTTTGGTGATGTCTTGTTATCCACCTTGCTGAATGATCAGACTGTAGATGACTACTATGCGCAGTGCTTTAAGCAGTTAATTCAATTACAAGATATTGATGGCACTGCACATTTCCCTGAGTATTCCTATGACAAACTCATCAGTGAAATGGAGTTACTCACCGATTGGTTATTGCCTGCCTTACAGATTCAGCCAAGCGCAGAAGAAAGTGCCTTAATTAAACGTACTTTTGCTATTTTAGCCAATGCAGCTGTGGCACAGCCACAAGTGATTGTGCATCGCGATTTTCATAGTCGTAACTTAATGAAAATTAATGATGATACCGAGCTAGGTGTAATCGATTTTCAGGATGCAGTGATTGGTGCAGACACCTATGACCTGATTTCAATTACGCGTGATGCTTATGTACAGTGGAATGCTGAGCGTGTGTATCGCTGGTTTAAAATGTTTTATGACTTGTTGCCGGCAGCATCTAAGCAAGACCGTGATTTTGAACAATTTAAAAAAGATGCCGATATGATGGCGATTCAGCGTCATATCAAAATTTTAGGTATTTTTGTGCGTTTATTTGAGCGTGATGGTAAATCGGGTTATCTCAAGGATTTACCGCGCGTAATGTGGTATTTACTTGAAGAAAGTAAACCTTATCCAGAATTACAACCATTTATGCACTTTATTCACACGACAGTAATGCCAAAATTTACAGCCAAATATGGTCAGTATGAGGTGGTTGCCTAAATGAAAGCCATGATTCTTGCTGCAGGCATGGGTAATCGTATGCGTCCTTTAACGTTGCATACACCTAAGCCATTATTGGAAGTCGGTGGTAAGCCTTTAATTGTGTGGCACATCGAAAAATTACAAAAGATGGGTGTGCAGGAAATTGTCATCAATACGGCATGGTTGGGTGAAAAACTTGCAGATGCTTTGGGTGATGGTTCGCAATTTGGTGTGAAAATTTTGTGGTCGCATGAAGGCGAAGGCTTAGAAACTGCAGGTGGCATCATCAATGCGTTGCCATTATTGGGCAATGAACCTTTTATATTGGTGAATGGCGATGTTTGGACCACCATGGATTTTGCGCCACTATTAAATGTGCAGCTTCAAGACGACTTGGCACATTTGGTTTTGGTGGAAAACCCTGTGCAGCATCCGCAAGGTGATTTCACTTTGGCTGCAAACAAAGCCTATACTTTTGAGCAAGCACGCTCAGGTGAAAATCTGACTTATAGTGGCGTGGCGGTGATGCATCCGCAAATGTTTAACGGTTTGGAATCGGGCAAACGTCCGCTTGCGCCATTGCTCAAACAAGCCATGCAGCAAGAAAAAATTTCTGCACAGAAATTGCAGGGTGTTTGGGTGGATGTTGGCACTCCTGAACGATTAAATACGCTAGATCAACAAATTCAGCAGGGTGTGTACGCTTAAGTGCATATTCACTAAGCATTCGCCCCTATGACTGCAACTATAAATCGGTATACTTCCATTAACTTTTTCGAGATGTGAATTGTGATGCATTCGTTTTTTCAGGAACTCAAGCAAGGTAGTCAGGCTTTAGGTTTAGAGCTCAGTGATGAGGCTTTAAATTTATTACTCAAATACCAAGATGCTTTGGTGCTATGGAACAAAGCGTACAACCTCACTGCAATTCGTGACCCGAAAGAAATGCTAGTGAAGCATTTGCTAGATAGTCTGAGCATCCTCAAAGATTTGCCTGCAGGTCGTTTACTGGATATTGGTACTGGCGGTGGTATGCCGGGCATGATTATTGCCTTGTGTCAGCCTGAGCGCGATTGCGTGTTATTGGACTCGAATGGTAAAAAGATTCGTTTCTTAAAACAGTTTATTGCCGATTTAAAACTGAAAAACGTCGTGGCAGTTCAGACCCGTGTTGAAAATGAAGACAGCATCCGCGAGTTAGGTCAGTTTGATGTAATTACCAGTCGTGCTTTTGCATCTTTAACTGACTTTGTAGCCGCGTCAAAACCATTTATGCATGAGCAAAGTATTATTGCATCTATGAAAGGTTTGATTCCTGCCGATGAAGTAGAGGCATTGAAAGATGAATTCAGCTGTGAAATTATCGAGCTTAAAGTTCCGCGCTTAGACGAACAACGTCATTTACTTTTATTAAAACGTATCTAATTTTCAAAGGACTGGGGTGATCATGGCACAAATTATTGCGATTGCGAACCAAAAAGGTGGTGTCGGAAAAACCACAACCGCAGTAAATTTGGCAGCATCTTTGGCTGTTTTGAAAAAGCGCATTTTATTGGTCGATATGGACTCACAAGGCAATGCCACCATGGGTTCAGGCATTCAAAAAAATGATTTGCTGTATTCAGTGACCGATGTATTGTTGGGCGAAGTGCCGATTGAAACCGCAATTAGCAAGGCAGAAGTTGGTTATAAAGTCTTGGGTGCCAATCGTGATTTGGCAGGGGTTGAATTGGTGATTGCTGAGCAAGAAGGGCGCGAGTTTATTTTGCGCAATGCCTTGCAAGAAGTTGCCAAAGACTTTGATTATATTATTGTCGACTGTGCACCAAGTTTAAGCTTAATTACAGTAAACGCTTTAGCAGCAGTGCAAAGTGTGATCATTCCAATGCAGTGTGAATATTACGCACTTGAAGGTTTGGCTGACCTGACGCAAACCATTGACCGTATTCAACAAGCACTCAATCCTGATTTAGAAATTATTGGTGTATTGCGTACCATGTATGATGCGCGCAATGCCTTAACCCGTGACGTGTCGGAAGAATTATCGCACTATTTTGGTAAAAAATTATACGATACCGTGATTCCGCGTAATGTACGCTTGGCAGAAGCACCTGCACACGGTTTACCCGTCATTTATTTTGAAAAAAGCTCGAAGGGTGCAGTTGCCTACCTGAATTTAGCAGCTGAAATGTTGAAAAAAAGCAAAGTGAAAAAAGGAAGTAAAGCATGACCACAAAAAAACGCGGATTAGCCAAAGGTCGTGGTTTGGATGCCTTATTGGGGTCAATCCAGAAAGAAAAATTACAACTTGAAGTGCAATCTTTAGATCATGGTCAGCTAAAACAAATTGATGTCAATTTATTAAAACGTGGTGAATATCAACCGCGTCGCTTTATTCAAGAGCAAGATTTACAGGAATTGGCGGCATCTATTGAAAAACATGGTGTAATGCAGCCAATTGTGATTCGTCCGATAGATGACGAACAACATCCTTATGAAATTATTGCAGGTGAGCGTCGCTGGCGTGCTGCACAGTTGGCAGGTTTAACTGAAATTCCTGCAATTGTGCGTGATTTGACCGATCAGGTCGCGATTGCTTTGGCATTAATTGAAAACATTCAGCGTCAAGATCTCAACCCAATTGATCAGGCAATGGCGCTGCAACGCTTTCACGATGAGTTTGGCTTGAGTCATCAAGAAATTGCCGAAACAGTAGGTAAAGCACGTACCACGGTCAGTAATTTATTGCGTTTACTCACTTTGGCTGAGCCTGTTAAAGAGTTGATGCAGCAAGGCTTGCTAGATATGGGTCATGCACGTGCTATTTTAACTTTGAAAGCTAAAGATCAGCTCAAAGTCGCGCAGCATGTAATTGAAAAGAATTTATCGGTACGTCAAACCGAACAGTTGGTACGTGACTTTAATGCGCCAAAACAAGAAAAGCCGAAAACGGCTATTGCGCCTGATATTCAACAACTCACGCAACGTCTTTCTGAGCGTTTTAGTGCAGATGTTAAAATTGATTATAACAAGCAAGGTAAGGGCAAATTGACCATCAGTTATCACTCTCTGGAAGAGCTGGATGGTATTTTAAATATTTGCCTGTCCGATTAATTTTAATTCGTATTTTATTGGGGAAAAGCGAATGTGGGAATTGGTAAAAGCAGGTGGCTGGCTGATGCTGCCGTTGGTATTGTGCTCGGTATTTACCGTTGCAATTACCATTGAGCGTTTTATGCGTTTAAAGAGAGCAGGTATTTTGCCCAATGCGTTGTTGCTCAACCGCGGGCAAAGTTTAGCGACTGTGTTGCAACAACTGAATCAAAGTGCCAACTTAAAAAACAGTACATTAGGCCGTATTTTTGAGGCGGGTGCGCGTAACAAACAACAATCAGAACACTATGCGCGTGCACAAATGGAAGCGACAGCTTCACAAGAAATTGGTTATTTAGAAAAAAATATCAACTTCTTGGGTACGCTCAGTGCAGTTGCGCCATTATTGGGTTTATTGGGTACAGTGCTTGGGATTATTGAATCATTTTTAGTGATTGATGTGGGTGCAAGTAATCCAACCTTAATGATTCCAGGGATTTCTAAAGCCTTAATTACCACTGCTGCAGGTATGTTAATTGCAATTCCAGCCTTATTTGCCTATCGTTATTTTCAGCGTTTGGTGCAAGAATATACTGCTGAGTTAGAGCAGCAAGCGACTTTGTTTCACGCAGGATTATTTCATCAGAGTCAACCTCATCAGCTTGATGCGGATGTGCAAGATGTGAAAAAAGTAAGCTAAGGTGAGTTTATGAAATTCAAACGCTCGCAAGTTGAAGATATTCATATTAACCTGACTCCAATGATTGACTGTTTACTGTTCATCTTGGTGTTTTTGTTGCTTTCGACCACATTTAACCAATTTAGCCGTATGAATTTAACTTTGCCAGATGCGCAAGGCGTACCACCAAAATCTTATGAACATAAAATTGAAGTCGTGGTAGATTCTTCAGGGCATTATTCTGTCAATGGTCAGGCACTTTCGACTAAGGAAGTGGCAGATTTAAGCACAGCAATTAAACAAATTTCTCAAGATCGACGTGATTTAATGTTTATCATTGCTGCAGATGCCAAAGCCACTCATCAAGATGTGATTCGAGTGATGGATGTCGCAGGACAACTTGGTTTCGTCAACATCAATATCAGTACGAAAGTCCCAACTCGAGGTTATTAGTGAAGAAGGATTTACAGGTCTATCGCCGTCTTCTGAGATATTTGCTCCCATTTTGGGGCTTGGCAATCTTGGTGATTATCGGTTTCGCCATTAATGCAGCCACAGAAGTATCTGTGGCAAAACTCTTGGAAAAAATTATTAATGCCATTCAGGAGCGTGACCAATCTTTCACCACACTATTTCCGCTATTAGTCATTGCACTGATGTTTTTCCGTGGTTTGGGAACTTTTATTGGCGGTTACTATACCGCAGTGATTTCACGTAATTTGGTATTCAATATCCGTCAGGAAGTCTTTGCTAAATTGCTGCGTTTACCTGCACAGTATTACTTAGATAATACCAGTGGGCACATTACTGCCAAAATTATGTATAACGTAGAGCAGTTGACCGCTGCATCTACAGAATCGCTGCGTACATTGGTACAACAGGGTTTGATTACACTCGGCTTGCTCGGCTATTTGCTGTATACCAACTGGCGTTTGACCCTCTGTATTTTGGTATTTGGCCCATTAATTGGCTTGCTGATTCGTAAAGCTGCAAAACGCATGCGTCGTTTATCTATTCAAGTACAAGACACCATGGGGGATGTAAACCACGTGGTGCAAGAAACGGTGAATGGTAATTTGGTCGTCAAAGGTTTTGGTGGTCAGACCTATGAACAAAGCCGATTTAAAGAAAACTCTTTAGAAAACCTGCGTCGTGGTTTAAAGATGGTGGCAGTGCAGCAATTGAACAGCCCTGTGGTGCAGTTCATTATGTCCATTGCTTTGGCAATTATTATCTGGATTGCCTTACGCCCAGAAATTCTACGTGATATTTCAGCAGGCGAGTTTGTAGCCTACATTACTGCCGCAGGTATGTTGAGCAAACCAATTAAAGCCCTTACCGATATTAATGAAAAATTACAACGCGGTTTGGCAGCAGCGCATTCGGTTTTTGAATTGCTCGATATGCCTGAAGAAGATAATCACGGGACGCTTACACCAGACCTAAAAGGCAATTTGCAATTTAAAAATGTGAATTTGGTGTATTCCGATGGACACCATGCCATTCATGATTTCAATCTAGATGTCAAAGCAGGCGAGACAGTGGCTTTAGTTGGGCGTTCAGGTGCGGGTAAAACCTCATTGGTCAATCTGTTGGTACGTTTTCAGGAAGTATCTTCAGGGAAAATTTTGTTTGATCAGCATGATATTCGTGACATTGAGCTGAATAGCCTGCGTTCACAAATTGCTATGGTCAATCAGCAAGTGGTATTGTTTAACCGTACGGTGCGTGAAAATATTGCCTATGGTCAGCTTGAAGGTGCGAGTGATGAAGCAGTGATTGCTGCAGCCAAAGCGGCTTATGCACATGACTTTATTATGGCTTTACCGCAAGGCTACGACACAGCATTAGGTGCGCAAGGCTTGAATTTGTCTGGTGGTCAGCGACAACGTATTGCCATTGCACGTGCAATCTTGAAAAACGCACCAATTTTAATTTTAGATGAAGCCACCAGTGCTTTAGACAATGAATCTGAATACTTTATTCAACGTGCATTTGATGCGGCCATGCAAGACCGTACCACCATTGTCATTGCACACCGTTTATCTACCATTGAAAATGCTGACCGTATTGTGGTGATGGATCAAGGACGTATTTTAGAACAAGGAACTCATCAGGAACTCATAGCGCAAAAAGGCGCGTACTTCCAGTTGCATCAACGTAACTTCGAGGAACATTAACTCATGGCTTTGGCACAATTTATTCAGGACGCTTGGCAGCAACAGGCCAAATGGCTGGTTGTGCTTAGACCCTTGTCTTTATTGTACCGTGGTTTGAGTTTGCTCAATCAAAACTTATATCGTTCAGGTATTAAAACCGCTTATACCGCGCCCGTACCTGTGATGGTGATTGGCAATATTACTGTGGGTGGCAGCGGCAAAACCCCTTTGCTGATTCACTTGGTCAAATATCTACAAAGTTTAGATGTTTGTGTTGGCGTGATTAGCCGTGGTTATGGCGGAAAAGGCCCATTTCCAGCCTATGTCAGCATTGACGCTAATGTTGACGTAGTGGGCGATGAACCGACTTTGATTGTGCAATCTACAGGCGTACCGATGGCTGTGGGGCCAAATCGTCAAAAAAGTATTGAATTGTTACTTGCACAGCATGAATTGGATTTAATTATTAGTGATGATGGTTTGCAGCATTTGGCTTTAAACCGTCAATTGGAATGGATTGTTTTAGATAATAATCGTGGTTTGGGTAACGAGAAAATATTGCCCGAAGGTTATTTGCGTGAACCAAAATCTCGATTAGAGCATGCCACGGTGATTGAACATGCAGCGCAACCGAGTTCTGAATTAAATATGCATTTGGCCGTTGCAGCGCCATACTTATTGCATCCCGCACAAGAATTAATTTTTGATCCGACCCAAAATTTTTATGCTGTCGTGGGCATTGGCTTTCCTGAGCGGTTTTATAAAACTTTAGAGTCGATGGGTGTGACCCAATTTCAATGCCATGAGTTTCCAGACCACCATGACTATGAAATTACCGATTTGCAGTTTGAAGATTCGCAACCGATTATTACCACAGAAAAAGATGCAGTAAAGTTATTGCCTCTGTTAAAACAATATTCAGATTTTCAGCGTGAAATTTGGGTTGTACCTGTAGATGCAGTATTGTCATCGGCCTGCTATGTCACCTTACATCAACAATTGAAACAATTGGGTTTAAACCTGCCTGAAAGACCATGATAAGGAAAATTATGAAGCACATTGTTATCCCTGCACGTTATGCTAGTTCACGCCTGCCAGGCAAACCTTTACTGGAAATTCATGGTCGTGCCATGATTTTACGTGTGGTTGATCAGGCAAAAAAAGTGGCAGGTTTTGATGACTTGTGTGTGGCGACCGATGATGCTCGTATTGCAGAATTATGCCGTGCCGAAGGTGTAGATGTAGTGCTGACTTCGGCAGACCATCCATCAGGTACAGATCGTTTAAGTGAAGTGGCGCGCATTAAAGGTTGGGATAAAAACGATATTATCGTCAATGTGCAGGGCGATGAGCCACTTTTGCCTGCGCAATTGGTGCAACAAGTGGCGCAGTTGTTAGAAGCTCAACCTGAATGCTCGATGTCTACGCTATGTGAGCCGATTCAGCAACTAGATGAATTTACTCGCGACAGCATTGTTAAAGTGGTCATGTCTAAACACAATCAGGCTTTGTATTTTAGCCGTGCCACGATTCCTTATGACCGCGATGGTGCAAAAGCAGCGACACCACAATTGCATGCACATGCTTATCGTCATTTAGGCTTGTATGCGTACCGTGTGGAATTGCTACAAGAATATGTGACTTGGGAAATGGGAACATTGGAAAAGCTGGAAAGCCTAGAGCAATTGCGTGTATTGGAAAATGGACATCGTATTGCCATTGCAGTTGCAGAAGCCAATTTACCACCGGGTGTAGATACCCAAGCAGACTTAGACCGTTTGAATGCAATGGATATTGCGCATTTTGAGTAAGTGAAATACCTACCATGCAACGTGATGTAATTGGACAAGTATATCCATGGCAGCAACAAGTTTGGGAAAACCTGACAGGGCGATTTCCCAAAATGGGGCATGGTTTGTTATTTTTTGGCAAACAGGGTTGTGGTAAAGAAGCCTTCGCACAGCAATTTGTGGCTTGGATTTTGTGCCAACAGCGTGATGTGCAATCACAGCCTTGTGGTGAATGTAGTAGTTGTCAGTGGTTAAAATCAGATACACATCCAAATTATGTCTATATCAGCACCGATGAAGAGAATAAAAAGCAAAACGCGAAAATTAAGATCGAGAAGATCCGTGATTTATTACCTTTTGTCCAGCAAACGGTAGATGGCTGGCGGGTGATTGTGATTGAACCTGCTGAAGCCTTAAATATTGCATCTTCCAATGCGTTGCTGAAAACCCTCGAAGAACCGGGTGATCGCATCGTGATTATTTTGCTGGCAGATCATTATCTTAAATTACCTGCAACCATTCGTAGCCGTTTGCAGCATTTTGCTTTAGACCGTATTGATGCTGCACAGGCTACGGCATATTTGCAGCAGCATTTGCCCGATTTAGATGCGAACAAACAGCAATTGTTGATGAATTTGTCTAATCAAATGCCATTGCAGGCTTTGCAGTTGGCACAGGCAGAATGGCTGGAACAGCGTACAGATTTTCTGAAAGACTGGTATAAACTGGTGACGCAAAAAAATATGCCGATGGCAATCGCAACCAAGTGGAACAAGGCGCTGAGCTTTACTGATTTTAGTCAGATGTTTGAATACTTGTTGTGTGATTTAATTTGTGTCAAGCTAAATCAAAGCATTAAAAATTTGGATTTAAGCACCGCTTTGCAGCATTTGGCTGAACAATATGACTTAGAAAGTCTGTTTGGTTTATATGCAGAATTACAGCAAGCCAAGCCAATGCTTGAGCAAAACGTGCAAAGTAATCTAGTGCTTGATCAATTATGCATTAAGTTAATGAATATTTAAGGGGAACATCATGCAACCACGTATGGGTGGTATTATTCAGGCCAATATTCCTGATCTTGAAACGCTATATTTAAGTTATATGCCATACGTTGTGGGCGGTGGCTTATTTGTACCCTCAAAACAACCTGTAAAAATGGGCGAAGAAATTTTTGTACTCGCGACTTTACCTGAGCAATCACAAAAAATTCCCCTAACAGGCAAAGTGATTTGGATTTCCCAAAAGCAAAATGGTATCAAATTGCAGGGCTTTGGTATTCAGCTCAGTGGTGAAAAAGGTGTTTATTACAAATCAGAAGCTGAAAGAATCCTTGCGGGGCTTAAGTCTGACAACCGTACAAGTTACACTATGTAGGTAGTTTGCTTTTAGGAAAAAATCGTGTTTGTAGATACACATTGTCATTTAACCATGTTGGATTTAAGCCCTTATGATGGTGACTTAGATGCAGCAATTGCACAGGCACGTCTCGCAGGTGTCTCTAAAATAATGGGTATCTCGGTTGAGTTAGACGATCATATTGGCTTGGCTGCAATTGCAGCTCGTCATGCTGATGTAGGTTATAGCGTTGGTGTACATCCCTGTGAAAATGCAGAAAATATGGCACGAGCTACCACAGAACAACTGATAGCTTTGGCACAAGCAGACAAAGTCTGGGCTTTGGGCGAAACAGGTCTAGACTATTTTCACAGTACCGATTTTGTTGCGGAGCAAAAAGCCTGTTTTGCGCGCCATATTCATGCCTCGCAAGCTGTGAAGAAACCAGTTGTAGTGCATACCCGCGCTGCCAAGCAAGATACGGTGGATATTATCCGTGCTGAAAAATCGACCCATGGCGTTTTGCATTGCTTTACTGAAGATTGGGCAACAGCCAAAGCGGTGCTAGATTGCGGTTATTATGTGTCATTTTCGGGCATTGTTTCTTTTAAAAATGCACAAGATTTACGTGATGTGGCCAAACAAGTGCCTTTAGATCGTGTGCTTATTGAAACAGACAGCCCATATTTGGCACCTGTGCCATATCGCGGTAAGACAAATGAGCCAAAATACGTTCCGTATGTAGCCAAAGCCCTAAGTGATGTATATGATAAGTCCTTAGAGGAAATGGCTTTCATAACAACACAAAACTTTGAAAACCTGCTCAAAGGACATTAATTTACACGCTGGATGTGTGTAAATGTGGCGCATGTCCACGTGAAATATGAAAAATTTTAATTGATAGAATAGTGAAAAGAGAGTTTATCGGGTGAAGATGGATCGTCAGGCTCAGTTTCGAGCAAGAGAAACGTTAATTTTCCAAGTAGCAGAGCAATTGCTTTTGGAAAATGGTGAAGCAGGAATGACCCTTGATGCTTTGGCAGCAGAACTGGATTTGGCCAAAGGGACTCTATATAAACACTTTCAAAGTAAAGATGAGTTGTATATGTTGCTCATTATTCGTAATGAGCGCATGTTGCTAGAAATGATTAAAGATGCTGAAAAGCAGTTTCCAGAACATTTAGCATTTTTTATGCTGCATCACTTGCATCATCCTGAGCGCACTGTGCTTTTTCATCAAATCGAAGAACGTCTTTCTACCACAGGTGTCGGAATTGGATTGTTGTTCAGTGAGCTGTATCAAGTCCGTAAAAGCCGATTACGCATCATTATCCGTATGACTGAACAATATTTAGAGTCTATTCATAGTCACATGGAAGTACGTGATTATTTGGCTTCCATTTGGGCATTGACGCATGGTGCTGCAGCAATTCTAAATTCAAGCTTCTATCAGCGTTATTTGGGTTCGCGAGATACTTTACGTGTGGCCTATATTGATCAGGCTTTGGCTATGCCAAAGCAAGCACAGTCTTTTGAACAATTGACCTAATTAAAATATGAACACTCCACTGTCTTCGGTACGCGGTTTCACGCTCATTGAATTGATGGTGGTGATTGTGATTATGGCAATCATGGCATCACTGGTTTTAATGAATATTGGTGGTGTCGATCAGCGTAAAGCCATGCAGGCGCGGGAAGTGTTTTTATTGGATTTGCGCAAATTGAACCGTGAAGCCAATGATCAAGCACGAATTTTTGCTTTAAATTTGCATACCGCAACAGATGTTTCTCCTGCACGCTATGAGGTATTGGAATATCAGCCTTACGCCTCAGAGCAGCAATTAAGCCTGCAAAATAATCAAAAATGGCAAACTTATACAGAATTTAAAACGAGAATTTTGCCTGAACAAGTTTCTATCCAAATTTTATCTTTAGAGCAAAATTATCCGCAAGCGAATCAGAGTGAGTTATTGCAAAGTAATGCGCCTGCCTTGATTTGGTTAGGAAATGGTGAAGCTAAACCTGTGCGGATTCAGTTTTATTTTGAACAACGTCCTGTAGGTGCGGAAATAGAGGTCGATCATTTAGGGAAAATCCATGAAAGTTAACGGATTTACACTGCTTGAAGTGATGGTCGCTTTAGCTATTTTTGCAACGGCCGCCATGGCCATGACCAAAGTAGCCATGCAGTACACTCAATCTACCGCAAACGCTATTTTAAGAACCAAGGCACAATTTGTGGCCTTGAATGAAGTGGCATCTATGGAAATGAATCGCCAGTGGTTAAGTGGCACCGAGTCAAAACAGGTTACCCAGCAGGGCGAAACATGGCAAATTGACAAGTCTACTCAAGCAACCATTAGCCCAAATGTACAGCGTGTGGATATTCTAATCAGTTTATATGATACAGAGATTGGACAGGTTGAAGCAGGGGTAACGTCTTTGGTGTTTTTTAATGCACGTGAGCAAAACCCATGAGTGCAAGAAAAGGCTTTACCCTAGTTGAGTTATTGGTTGCGATTGCCATTTTTGCTGTGCTGTCTGCATTGGGTTGGAAAGTATTTGACTATTTATCTAAAGTCAAAGACCGTAATGCCATGCATGAAGCTAATTTAGAACAGTTACAAGAAAGCTATCAGCAAATCTTACGTGATACATTACAGGCTGTGCCTTTGGCTGCGAATGTCAAAGGGCAGCAACAACCTGCATTGGTCTTACAGAATGGACGTTTTAATTTTAGTAAAACAGGTGTGACTGATCCTTTGCAACAAGGTATTTCACCGAATGAACGTGTTGAATATCAATATCGTGCCGATGAAAAAAAGGTGTATCGTTTAAAATATCGTAATTTGCATCAAACAGGGCATGACCAGCCTGAATCGAGCGTGTTGTTGGATCAGGTCGATGCGTTTGAAATAGTGGTTTTAAATCCTCAAACATTAAATAGCTGGCCAGAAAACCCGATCGATCCAAACCAAACCGAGCAGCTTCGAATTTTACCCAAAGGCATAAAAATTAATTTGACTGTGCGTGATGTACAGTATGAATGGGTTTTTAGCTTATTACAGACTGATTTTTTAAATAAAAATAACCAAAATAAATAAAGACAAAGGGCGGCCATGCGTTTACACCATACACAGACCTCACGCATTATCAAATCACAGCAAGGCATTGCCTTAATCACGATTTTGATGTTGGTTGCCTTGGCTACAATTTTGGCGGCGACCATTGCTAAACGCCAAATGTATACTAGCGAGAATACAGCTTATTTAATGCGACAAAATCAGGCGCTTTTGTATGCCAAAAGTGCTGAAGTATTTTTTTTGGAATTGCTGCAAGATGATGCTAAAAATGCAGGGCAGGTCGATCATTTACAAGAAAACTGGGCGAAACCGATGCCGCCATTTCCAGTCGAAGATGGCTATGTGTCAGGTGTGCTACAAGATGAGTCGGGTAAATTTAATTTAAATAGTTTGCTGACACCTGAAAATCAGATCAATGAAAAAGCGAAAAAGTATTTTGAAAAATTGTTGCAGCGAGTTGGTTTTCCTGCGCAGTTGAGTGAAGCAGTAATTGACTGGCAAGACCCAGATGATGAGCCGAGTGGCGCAATGGGTGCAGAGTCAAGTTATTATCAAGGTTTACCGCTGCCATATTTGCCGCCTAATAATTTATTCCACAGTGTTGAAGAATTAAAACAAGTCCGAGGTTTCGAGGGCGCTAAGTATCAGTTACTTATGCCTTATGTGAGTGCATTGCCAAAACGTGACACGACCATCAACATCAATACTGCACCAGCATTAGTGTTGGCGAGTTTAGATGAAAAGCTGGATGTTGCTGCTGTACAAAATTTATTAGACCGTCGCAATGCCAACTTAGAACATTTTAGTAATGTGAATGCGTTGTGGGAGTTGGAAGACTTTCAGAGTGTAGATGCATCAATACGCAACGAGTTTTCAGGTTTGCTGGGTGTGCAATCCAATTATTTTAAAGCGAAAATAGAAGTGGTGTTGAGTGAGCGTAAACGACAATTTAGCAGTGAATTGGTACGTAGTGAGAAAACGGTTGATGTGGCATATCGAAGTTTGACACCTTTTTAATTGGTTTTAATTGAGCGAGGATTGCTGAGCTTTTGATCTTAGCCCAAATTGACATGAGAACGCATCTTTAAATACTGTTATTGTCAGGCAATCTGAGGGCTAAAATTAGCTTATTGTTCACGTTTTGCATTATAATTATAAGGAGTATCCCCCAAATATTGTGATGACCTAACGACACATGATAATTCGTAAGTTATTTAAGTTTGAAAATGCGCATATTGTGCGTAATTGCACTTCAGACCGTTGCAAGCGCTCGATTCATGGTCATAGCTATAAAGTAGAATTGTTACTGAAAGCTTCAAAACTTGATCATGGTCAAATGGTGTATGACTTTGGCTTACTCAAAGGCGTTATTAAAGAATTATTTGATGCCTTCGATCATGCAATTTGTTTTTGGGAACATGATGACCCTGAGTATATTCAGGCCTGCAAAAAATTTAGTGCACGTTGGGTCTCTTTGCCAGTGTCACCATCGGCAGAGCAGTTTTCTCGCATTTTCTTTTATTTGGCACAGCAGGTATTGGCATCGACCATCACACAAAATGGGGAAGGTGATGTAGAGGTCTATTCTGTGATTGTGCATGAAACCGATACTGGCTATGCACAAAGCTTTTTAGAAGATATTGAAAATGCACAAATGGGTGAGTTGCAGTTAGCGCAAATCCATTTTTCTGATCAAGTGCAGGCAGAGTGGTCAGACCCTCAAATGTATGAAAAATTAAAACAGGGGATGAAGTTTCAAAACCCTAATGTTGAGTTACAAGTCAAACTTTAAACCAGACCATTAGACATCTACAAGGATTGATACAAGCATGTCTTTTACTGAGCAGCAATATGCGAGCTTAAACAAAGTCCAGTTGGATGACAGTTGGAAATACAGCTTGGCTGAATTTTTATTAAGTCCTCAAATGGATGCGCTACGTGAGTTTTTGTTGCAAGAAAAACAACAGAATAAGGTGATTTATCCACCAAGTTCGCTGATATTTAACGCTTTAAATACCACCCCTTTAAATCAGGTGAAAGTGGTTATTATTGGGCAAGACCCTTATCATGGGCCAAATCAAGCGCATGGACTCAGCTTTTCTGTGCAAAGAGGGGTTGCATTACCCCCATCTTTGCGTAATATTTTCCATGAGTTACATACAGATTTAGGTATACCTGTTCCACGCCACGGCGATTTAACCCATTGGGCGGAACAAGGGGTGTTGTTACTCAACAGTGTGTTAACTGTACAAGCAGGACAACCAACCTCGCACCAAAAGCAGGGTTGGGAAGATTTTACAGATCATGTGATTGATGTGTTAAATCAACAACGTGAGCATATTGTGTTTATTTTATGGGGCGCATATGCACAACGTAAGGGACAACGTATAGATCCGAATAAACATCTGATATTGAAGGCAGCACATCCATCGCCACTGGCAGCAAATCGTGGTGGTTTTTTTGGGTGTAAAGTATTTTCAAAATCAAATAATTATCTTAAACAAAATGGCATTGAGCCTATAGACTGGCAGCTGGACGCATGACACATTCTCCCATTTCAAAAGAATACCACCCAGATTTAATTGTAGAAGAAGCAAAAAATGGCTGGCGCATTGTGCGTTTGAATCGCCCAAAATCATTGCATGCTTTGGATGAATCAATTGTTTCTGCATTATTGGCAGTATTTGAAGACTTTCATACCGATGACAGTGTGAAAGCAATTTGGCTGGATTCAACTACACCTAAAGCGTTTTGTGCAGGCGGTGATGTGCGTAAGTTACGCCAGTTGGTTATTAATGATGAAGTTGCAACCGCCAATAAATTCTTTGAGCAAGAATATGCACTGGACTTGTTGTTGCATAACTATGCCAAGCCAGTGTTGGTTTGGGGTGAAGGTTATGTGATGGGCGGTGGTTTAGGTCTCTTCATGGCTGCGCCATTCCGTTTGGTAACACCATATTCACGTTTAGCGATGCCAGAAATTAATATTGGCTTGTACCCAGATGTAGGTGCAACCCGCTTCTTGGCAGACCGTGGTGCGATTGGTTTGTTCACTGGTTTAACAGGTTCAATCATGACTGCAGCGGGTGCCTATGGTATTGGTTGGGCAACCCATATTTGTGATGCACAACGCACTTCTGTATTAGAAAAAGTCATTAATATTGACTGGAATCATTACCCTGCAGGTGACTTCCGTGCCATTGATGACACCTTGAACAGTATGCATCGCCCAGTAGGTCCAGGGCCATTACAAAACTCTTTGGATGTGATTCAAAGCGTGTGCCGTGGTGTGAGTTTTGAAAGTGACTATGAGTCGATTATTGGTTTGAGTGATGCGCGTAGTGACTGGTTGCGTCAAGCCAGTGAAAATCTGCAAAAAGGTTCACCAACCACAGCGGCTTTAACTTGGTTGTTATGGCAATGGGGTAAGCAAGTTCATTCTTGGAATGAAGTATTTGAACTAGAAACGCAAATTTCTGACTGGAAAATCCGTCACGCAGATTTTGTAGAAGGTGTGCGTGCGCGTTTAGTTGATAAAGACTTGGCACCTGCATGGCAACAAAACGGCAAGATTAATCTCAAAAATATTTTTGTAGATAATCCACCTGTGACCACTATTGAAAGTTGGAATGAATTGTTAAAGCAATACGAAATTATTTAATTTTTCATTCTATTTTGCTGTTATTTTGATGTCAGAACAACACTATAGTGATGAAGATTGGATGCAGCTTGCTTATGCGCAGGCTGCATTGGCTGCAGCGCAGGGGGAAATTCCTGTCGGTGCAGTGATTGTGAGTCAAAACCAAGTGATCGGTGCGGGCTATAACGCACCTATTTCTTTACATGATGCAACCGCACATGCTGAAATTGTGGCTATTCGTGCCGCTTGCGCCAATCTTCAAAACTATCGTTTACCCGAAGACGCTACCTTATATGTCACCTTAGAGCCTTGCACCATGTGTGTGGGGGCATTGATTCATGCGCGAATTAAACGTGTAGTGTTTGGTGCGACAGAACCCAAAGCGGGTTCATTAATCAGTGCCAGAAAGCTTTTAGAATCTGGGTATTACAATCATATTTTTGAATATCAATCAGGTTGTTTAGCGCAACAATGCTCGAGTCAGTTAAGTGATTTTTTTAAAATGCGTCGTGCACAAAAGAAACAACAAAAGCAGCAACAGCTAATAAATGACCTAGATGATCAAAAGCAAACCTGAGTTTTACTGCTGATTTGCGTTAAACTGAATGACAGATCATTTAATAATTTATTCTCAGGTCTTACCATGAATGCCATTCAAATCAAAAAAGAATTTAATGCGCCTGTGTCGCAGGTTTTTGAATTACTGTCTAAACATGCGACATATAACATTGCCTTTGCGCCTATGCAGGTAGTACGTGTGAAAGATTCAGCTGATCCTGAGCGCCCTGATGGAGTAGGTTCTGTACGTCGCATGGGTATTGGGCCAATTAAGCCTTTGCAGGAGCAAATTACTTTGCTCGAACCGAATCAGCGTATTGAATATAAAATCATTAAAAACCCATTGATCAAACATCATTTGGGGGTAATTGAATTTCAGGATATGGCTGATAATAAAACTTTGGTGACCTACAGCATTGAGTTGCAAACTCGTGTGCCATTTGTGAGTAAGGCTATTTTGGCTCAACTAAAAACTGCAATTAAAATTGGCTTGTCTAAACTGGCCAAATCTCTCTAAATCATTACGGAAACATCATGACCGTTCAAATTATTACCATAGATGGCCCAAGTGGCTCAGGTAAGGGTACCTTAGCTGCAAAACTGGCAGCACATTATCAATTTCATTTACTTGATTCAGGTGCTTTGTATCGTTTGCTTGGTTTGGCTTTGCATAAGCAAAATCTGCTAGATCGTTTAGATGCAGAGCTGCAAGCGTGCGTCGATATCGCAACGCACTTAAACATTCAATTTGTAACCCAGTCCGATGCAACTCAAGTGCTATTGGATGGTGAAGATGTTAGCCAAACTATTCGTACTGAGCGTGTAGGTGAGTATGCTTCTAAAGTGGCAGCTGTGCCAGAACTAAGAAGTGCATTGCTTGCCCGCCAGCACGCTTTTGCCCAAGCACCAGGCTTGGTGGCAGATGGGCGTGATATGGCAACCAGTATTTTTCCTGCAGCACAGGCCAAAATCTATTTAACGGCTTCGGCGGAGTCACGTGCACAAAGACGTGTAAAACAGTTGCAGGGTATGGGGCTGGATGCTAAAATAAGCGACATTTTAGCGAATATCCAAGCTCGCGATAAACGTGACATGGAGCGCACTGTTGCTCCGCTTAAGCCGGCAGATGATGCTTACATCATTGATAGTTCTGAACTGAACATTGATGAAGTATTTGCATTAATGACGGCTTATGTCGATCAGAAGCTTGGTATTAGCCGCGCTTAATAGGCGTGAACCAATATATTCAGCGAACGCATAGCTTGATCAGTTTTATACGGACTATGTAGACGCTTAACTAAACCGGCCTTGTCTGATCCAAGACCGCTGACTTTATCAGGTATATCATGACCGAATCTTTTGCAGCCCTCTTTGAAGAAAGCGAATTAAACCTCAACGTTGAAAAGGGTGCTGTCATCCAAGGCGTTGTAGTAAGCATCGACTCTGACTGGGTAACAGTTGATACTGGCCTTAAATCAGAAGGCGTTGTTGACCGCGCTGAATTCTTAAACGAACAACGCGAACTTGAAGTTCAAGTTGGTGACACCGTTGATGTTGTTGTTGAAGCACTTGACAACGGTATGGGCCAAACTGTTTTATCACGTGAAAAAGCGAAACGTGCTGAAACTTGGACTAAACTTGAAAAAATCTTTGAAGACGGCGAAATCGTTACTGGTGTTATCTCTGGTAAAGTTAAAGGCGGTTTCACTGTAGACATCGGTCCAGTTCGTGCGTTCTTACCAGGTTCTTTGGTAGACACTCGTCCTATCCGTGACACAACTCACCTTGAAGGTAAAGAGTTAGAGTTCAAAGTTATCAAACTTGATGCTAAACGTAACAACGTTGTTGTATCTCGTCGTGCAGTTATGGAAGCTGAATCTTCAGCTGACCGTGAAGCGCTTCTTGCTCAGCTTGAAGAAGGTCAAACTGTTACTGGTACGATTAAGAACCTTACTGACTACGGTGCATTCGTTGACCTTGGCGGTATTGACGGTCTTCTTCACATCACTGACATGGCTTGGAAACGTATCAAGCATCCATCAGAAGTGGTTGAAGTGGGTCAAGAAGTTACTGTTAAAGTACTTAAATTTGACAAAGAGCGTAACCGCGTATCTTTAGGTCTTAAGCAATTAGGCGAAGATCCATGGTTAGCGATCATGAGCCGTTATCCTAAAGGTTCTATCGTTAAAGCTCGCGTAACAAACTTAACTGACTACGGCTGTTTCGCAGAAATCGCTGAAGGCGTTGAAGGTTTAGTACACGTTTCAGAAATGGACCACACTAACAAAAACATCCACCCATCTAAAGTTGTTCAGATTGGTGACGAAGTTGACGTTATGGTTCTTGAAGTGGACGAAGAGCGTCGTCGTATTTCTCTTGGTATCAAACAAACTCGTGCTAACCCATGGGAAGAGTTTGCTAAGAACCACGACAAAGGTGAAAAAGTTTCAGGTACAATCAAGTCAATCACTGACTTCGGTATCTTCATCGGTTTACCAGGCGGTATCGATGGCCTAGTTCACTTGTCTGACATTTCTTGGAACGAGCAAGGCGAAGAAGCTATTCGTCGTTACAAGAAAGGTGACACTGTTGAAGCGGTTATCCTTTCTGTAGACGCTGAAGGCAACCGTATCAGCCTTGGTATCAAGCAATTGAACAGCGATCCATTCAACGATTTCTTAGCTGCTAACGAACGTGGTGCTTTGGTTAAAGGTACTGTAACTGCTGTTGATGCTCGTGGCGCAACTGTTAAGTTAGCTGACGAAGTTGAAGCAACACTTAAAGCATCTGAAATCAACCGTGATCGCGTTGAAGATGCAACTAAGTTCTTGGAAGTTGGTCAAGAAGTTGAAGCGAAAATCATCAACGTAGACCGTAAATCTCGCTCTATCAACTTGTCTATCAAAGCGAAAGACGAAGCTGAAGAGAAAGAAGCTGTTGCTAACTTGAAAACTGCAACTAGCGGTCAAGACAATGGTCCTAAGACAATTGGTGACTTGATCAAAGCTCAAATGGGCAACTAAGTTGCGGGTAAACTGTATGGTTAATGTAAATTAGCACATACTTTTTACACAAATACTGTAAACGGTAGCGTAGTATTCAATTATTACGCTACCGTTTTGTATTTAAACAGGTTATTATCAGTTTAGGTAAAAGTAGCTTGATAATTAAAGAGGTCGCAGATGACTACTGAAGCACTTAATAAGTCTGATTTGATAGAACGAATTGCTTTGAAAAATCCACATTTGGCTGAGCCATTGGTGGAAGAAGCTGTGAAGATCATGATTGATCAAATGATTGCATCACTATCGGCAGATAACCGAATTGAAATTCGTGGATTCGGTAGTTTTGCATTGCATCACCGTGAACCACGTGTAGGTCGTAACCCAAAAACAGGTAAGTCTGTAGAAGTTGCGGCTAAAGCTGTACCGCACTTTAAACCGGGTAAAGCACTACGTGATGCAGTAAACGAGTCTGTAAATAAATAAAATTCCTAGGGGTGTTTATGCGTTACGTTCTAGTCGCTATTTTAGTTATTCTATTTGGATATTCTCTGGCATTGGTTTTGCAAAACGGCACTGAACTTTCAGTTGACCTGTTATTTACTCAAGTGCCTGCAATGCGTTTGGGTCTATTGCTACTGATTACATTGGCACTTGGTTTGGTGCTAGGGTTATTGTTGGGCGTGCAGGTTTTCCGTGTATTCCAAAATAGTTGGGAAATTAAGCGACTACGTAAAGATATTGAATACCTACGCAAAGAGCAAATTCATGCAGCTCAACTGGCTGCTGCTGAAGCTGCTGCGCATACTCGTCATGAAAAAACGGTATTAGATGTGCATACTGAAGATCGTTCTTCTAATGCACTTTAATTTGCTCTGTTGAGCGAATTGATCATCAACACCTCAAGGTTATCTTGGGGTGTTTTTTTATGTGTGCCTTTGACGAATGGCTGATTATCGCTGCGATGGGGGATAAGCTGTCATTTTGACTATCTGCTTGGCACGAATCACTTTATAATAGCGACTCTTTGTCAAATCCATAGGTAATTCTCTTGAGTATCATTGTTGCCCTCGATGCTAAAAGCCAATATGACGCCTTAACCATTGCAGAACAATTAGACCCTGCATTATGTCGAGTAAAAGTTGGTAAAGAGTTATTTACCCATGAAGGTCCTGCAGTCGTGAAAGCCTTGCATGACAAAGGTTTTGAGGTTTTTCTAGATTTGAAATTTCACGATATTCCAAATACAACGGCTCAGGCTGTATGTGCTGCAGCAGATTTAGGCGTATGGATGGTCAACGTGCATGCCTCAGGTGGTCGTAAAATGATGGAAACCTGTGTGGAGCGTTTAAAAGCAGGGAATTATCAGACTCAACTGATTGCAGTGACTGTACTAACCTCTATGGGGCGTGAAGATTTAAAAGATTTAGGTTTAGATATTGAGCCTTTTGAGCAAGTTCAGCGTTTAGCTAAACTCACTCAAGAAAGTGGTTTAGATGGTGTGGTGTGTTCTGCGCAAGAAGCCAAAATGTTGCGTGAAATCTTAGGGCAGGATTTTGCCTTAGTAACTCCAGGGATTCGTCCTGAAGGCTCAAATGCCGATGATCAAAAACGTATTGTGACTCCCAAACAAGCTATGCTGGATGGTTCTACGCATTTGGTGATTGGTCGTCCAATTACAAAATCTGAAAATCCACGTCAGACTTTGAAAGATATTTTAGCGACGCTTTAATTTTACTATCGCTGACTCTCTAAAAGGGAGATAAGCCCTCTCTCTAACTCTCGCCTAAATAGAGCGCAAACCCTCTCTCCAACTCTCTCCCAGAGGGAGAGAGGACAATTGTTGATTCTTTTTAAATAGCAGCCAATACACTTACAGCAATGGGTGCAAGGATTGACAATACAAATCCACTGACCATGGCATGTGGAATAAAATCGTTGCCACAGGCTTGTTTTACCATGGGCAAAGTGACGTCCATGGCAGTTGCGCCTGCGGCAGAAATTGCAGCACGTGGATAACGCCATCCCAAAATATACATCAGCAATATCGCAAAAATCTCTCTGAATAAATCATTCATTAACGCAATACTACCCAATTCGGCATTGCGAAGTTCCGACACCACAATCCCGCTCATGGAATAAAATCCATAACCTTGTGAGAGCATAAGCAAATCTTGTAGAGCGATGGGGAGCCAAAGTGCGCAAAGTAGTACCCCTGCAACTGAACCGAAAATACAGCCTACGGGCACCATTAAAATTTTCCAATTCAGCCAAGAACGATCTAAAGGCGAATAAGCGAGATCGAGTCCAATCATCCACATAAACAGCAACAGTAAATACCAAGTGTTGATCTGAACTTGGAAATCCATAGCACTAAAAAGTAGATGCAGCACGTAGCCTGCCAAAAGTGCAAAAAAGGCATAACTGATGTTGATGCAGGATTGAATCAACAACTGTAATGAAACTTTGCCTTGCGTTGCTTGCAGCCCCAAACCTTTGTAAAGCAAATAACAACACAGAAAAGCACCAATTGATGTAGCAAATGCAATCTGTAAAGCTGTAGATAGAATATGCGATGGCTGCTGTAGTGAACCGAGCGTTTGTGAAAATTCCATCGCAATTGCAATTAGCAGGATATAGCTAAAATATGGAAGCAGTTGAAACGCAATTTTTTCGATTATTCGAGGGAGGCGTTTTGCCAGTACAAAGCCTAGACATAAACAGCAGAGTAATTGGAAAATCAGCCAAAGAGATTGCATGAGATCAACAGGTGGGAGATAGATAAAAACCTGTTGATTATGCCAGTTTGCTTTTAAAAGCGGAAATTTATGCCGCTTTACTGATTAATCTGAAATCACTCGGATGCAGCGACTTGGTTTTTAGCCAATATTTCCAAGTATAGGTTGGCCAAAGTGCAAAGTTTTTTCCACCATCTTGTTGATACCAACTTACACAGCCAGATTGCCAAACCGTGTTATTTAGCATGTCTTGCACATCGTGGTTAAATTGATCTTGTACTTGATCTTTTACTACAATTGCATTGCTCTGTGATTGTGCCACCAAATCCATCATTTGCAGAATGTAATCGACTTGCGATTCGATCATAAAAATAACCGAGTTATGCGCCAAAACTGTATTTGGCCCAAGCAACTGAAACAGGTTCGGAAAACCTTTGTGGCTAATGCCGTAATAGCTTTCTGCGCCATCTTTCCATGCCTGTTTTAATTCAACGCCATGTTCACCAATGCAGCTAAATGGCTGTAGATAGATACGCGGATCGGTAATAAAGCCTGTGCCATAAATCAGACAATCAATTTTTCGCATTTTACCATCTTTGGTGATGATGCTGTCTGCAGTCAATTCCTGTATTGCATCAGTCACTAATTCGACGTTGTCACGGTTAAAAGTTGGGAAGTATTTATTGGACACTAAAATACGTTTACATCCCATAATGTAGTCAGGCGTGAGTTTTTGTGCCAATTGTTTGTCTTTGACCTGAAAACGAATAAAGGCTTCTGCCAGTTTTTGGGTATATTTCATCACGCTAGGTTGCATGATTGGAATTGCACGTGATTCATTCGACCAATACAAACGCGCACGATGCAATTTTCTAAACCAGTCTGCTTGTTTAAACAGTTTTTTCTCAATATTCAGATATTTGCGTTCATCTCGTGGAATGACCCATGCAGCTGTACGTTGCATGACATATAACTGTTTAACTTGAGGTGCAATTTCAGGAATGTATTGAATCGCGCTGCCGCCTGTGCCAATAGATGCCACAACTTTGCTATTTAAGTTGTATTGATGATCCCATTGAGACGAGTGAAAAACCTTGCCCTGAAACTTTTCAATGCCTTTAATGTGCGGGATTTGTGGCACATGCAGTGGGCCAGAAGCAAAGACTAAATATTGGCAACTCAATTGTCTGCCATCTTTTAACGCAACATGCCATACACAGTCTTTTTCATGGTATTCGGTATGCACCACTTCGCTGTTAAATTGGCAATATTCACGCAGATTAAATTGTTGCACCACATCTTGAATATATTGAAAAATTTCTGGTGCTTCGGCATAGCGTTTTGACCAGTCAGTTTTGGGTGCAAATGACAATGAATACAGATGCGACTGCACATCACAAGCCGCACCAGGGTATTGATTTTCACGCCAAGTACCACCCACTTCATCAGACTTTTCTAAAATCACAAAGTTATGAATATTGCGTTGTAGTAAACGAATCGCCATGGCTAATCCGCCAAAGCCTGCACCAATAATTGCGACTTGATAATACGCTGCTGCATCCTGCATGAAGATATCCTTATATTTATTTTGTTTGATTTGAGTTTGTTTGAGTCAGGATAGAATAAGCCAGCATGCGGTAACATGATCGTGCTGACATAAAAATTGATATTTTCGGCAATTTCTATCTGTGGACGAATCGGGTAAAAAGGATATTCCGTTTCGCACTGTTCATTTTATGAAAAGATCCATACTTGGCTTAATGTATTTAATACAAGGCATGCGTAAAGCAGGCGTTGATGTCGATGCAAAATTGCAAAGTATCGGCTTGCGTGCAGATGCGCTAGATACCAGTTCAATCATTCATCCGAGTTTGGAATGGGATATTCTAAAAGTGATTGGTGAAGATGTAGAACCTGAAATGGGGCTGTTTATTGGACAGCATTATGCTTTGGCAGGTTATGGTCCTTTATTGATGTTATTGGTGACCAGTCCAGATATTGCCACTGCATTAGAAAAAGGGATTCAATATCAGGGATTGACGCATTTAAGCGGGAAACTAAGTTTACAACATAGCACGCGACATATTGCATTGTGTTATCAACCCAATGATTTACATAGTAGTTTAGGTGTATTACGTGCGCAGTGTGAAATTTCAGGCACATTCAAATTTATTCAAGACCTATATAAAATGATGGGGATGAGTGCGCCACGTATTCGCATAGAATTGCCATTTGTACAGCCGCAGCAAAGTGAAGTTTTGCAAACTTTTTATGATTATTACGGTCAAGATATTGTTTTTAATCAATCACAAGCAGCATTTTGGTTTGATGATGCAGTTCTCACAGCACGTATTCCCTCTGCCGATGCAGTCACTTTTAGCAGTTATGAAGCCAAGTGTGTGATTGAGTTAGAGCGACTTAAACTTGAAGATGATGCGCCTTCGGTAGTGCAGCGCGTAAAAGATTATTTGGAGTTACAACAGGGCAGTATGCCGAGCATGGCAGAAACAGCACATGCTTTGCAAATTCCTGAACGGACATTGCGCCATCAACTGCAACAACTGAACACCAGTTATAAACAAATTCGTGAAGATCTCATCAAAGATAAAGCATTGCGATTAATTGAATATCAGGAATATTCAATTGAAATGATTGCAGAGTTACTTGGTTATTCAGAACCCGCAGCATTTAATCATGCCTTTAAGCGGTGGTTTGGACAAAGTCCACGCCAATATACAAAATAGCCTAAGTATTTTGCAAACTATGCCAAAGTGCTATATCTCGTGATTCGATCTTCGTTATAATCTATTTGCCCAAATAAGTACTGATGAATATGTCTGATTTTAATTCGCCACAAACCACAGCCTTTACTCCATTATCGCCTGCGGAGCGTTATGCACAAGCGTTAGCCTCTGGACAATTTATGCCAGATGATGCGCAGGCGCAGGCTGTACACGAACTTGAGCGTGTGTGGCAGGAATTAATTCAACGCTATAAAGCATCAAAAAAAGCGTTCCGCCGTTTCCGCCGCCAAACAGCACCACAGGGTGTTTATATGTGGGGTGGTGTAGGTCGTGGTAAAACATGGCTCATGGATCAGTTTTACGACTCGATTCCATTTAGACGTAAAACACGTATGCACTTTCACCACTTTATGCAGCATGTGCATCGTGAACTGAACAAACTTTCAGGGCAGCGTAACCCGCTCGATTCTGTTGCAGACCAAATTTATAAAGATGCAGTGGTGATTTGTTTCGATGAATTTTTCGTATCTAACGTGACTGATGCGATGATTCTGAGTGACTTGTTCCAAAAATTATTCCATCGTGGCATTACTTTGGTGGCAACATCTAACATCGCCCCAGACGGTTTATATAAAAATGGTATCCATCGAGATCGTTTTATTCCAACCATTGAAATGGTCAAAAAACATTGCCAAGTGCTAAATGTCGATGCTGGTGTAGATTATCGCTTACGTGTTTTGAAACAGGCGCAATTATTTAAATCGCCTTTAACGCATGATAATCAAAACTGGATGGCACAGCGTTTCAGTGCTTTGAGTAATACACAACATTATTCTTCTGAGCCAATTATTATCAACCAACGTATTGTTGAAACAATTGCGCATACTGAAGATGTGTTGTGGTGTGAATTTTCAGAACTGTGCTTTAAACCGCGTAGTCCTGCAGACTTTATTGAAATTGCCAACATCTACAACACGGTTTTGGTGAGCAATGTACCGCATTTAACAGACTTCTTGTCTGAAGGAACACGTCGTTTTATTTATTTGGTCGATGAATTTTATGATCGTGGTGTCAAGTTATTACTGACTTCTGAAGATTCGATTATTGAAATTTATCAGGGCGAAAAACTGGCATTTGAAATTGAACGCACACGTTCACGTTTATTGGAAATGCAGTCTGATGATTACTTAAATGAAGAACATCGACAGATACAGGCCACCGAAGCCAAACATCAAATCAGTTGATCTTTTAAGCGCCTAGAACTAGGCGCTTTTTTATGATAGAAAAGATGTGACTGTTGGTTTTATCGACATTTTGTCATAAACATGGCTTAATCTTGAAGGGTTGCAATAAGACTGACGCCGATTTTTACAACAAAATCTGAACTTAAGTCTAATTTCGACATTTCAAAAACTTTATACACTGTAAAAGTGTATTTAGATGAGTAATAGTGTCGTGTTTCTGATCAGGATTTATGATGATTGTTGTCATTCATCTTGTAATAAATGATCGTTATTTTGAAATGTGATAATACTATTCAGCTAAATATAAATCAGTATACTAGAATCTCTTGTATAAAAAGTAGCAATATCAGGAAAGACAATGACTGCACGTATTCAAAAAGGCAAGTTAGCGATTGCTAAAGAACTTTACGATTTCATCGAAAATGAAGCATTACCAGGTTCTGGTTTGGACAGTGATACATACTGGAAAAACTTTGAGCAAGTCGTTGTCGATCTTAGCCCTAAGAACAAAACATTACTCGCAAAGCGTGATGAGCTTCAGGCTAAAATTGATGAATGGCACCGCAATAATACATTTGAATTAGAAGCTTACAAAGCTTTCTTGACTGAAATTGGCTACTTATTACCAGAAGTAGAAGATTTTCAAATTACCACCGAAAATGTTGATGAAGAAATCGCATTATTGGCTGGTCCACAGCTCGTAGTACCTGTACGTAACGCACGTTATTGCTTGAACGCAGCAAACGCACGTTGGGGTTCGTTATATGACGCACTTTACGGTTTTGACGTTATTTCTGAAGAAAATGGCGCAGAAAAAGGTAAAGGCTATAACCCAGTTCGTGGTGAAAAAGTAATTGCATTTGCGAAAAACTTCTTAAATGAAACTTTCCCATTGGCGCAAGGCTCACATGCCGATGCGACTAAATATGCTGTAGATGCAAACAAACTTGTAGTAAGCCTTAAAGATGGTTCTACAACAACACTTGCAAATGAAGCATTATTTGTTGGTTATAATGGCGAAGCTGCTGCTCCAACAGAAATCGTATTCAAAAATAATGGTCTACACGTTGTAGTTCAAATTGATGCAACTAGTCCAATTGGCAAAACAGATGCAGCTGGTGTAAAAGACGTTGTGCTTGAAGCTGCTGTAACGACAATTCAAGACTTAGAAGACTCAATTGCAGCTGTAGATGCTGAAGAAAAAGTTGAAGGCTACCGTAACTGGTTAGGTCTAATGAAAGGTACATTATCAGAGTCAATCGAGAAAAATGGCAAAACCATGACTCGTACATTGAACGCTGACCGTACTTTCAAAAACCTAGAAGGCGGTGAAACTAAAGTTCATGGTCGTTCATTAATGTTACTACGTAACGTAGGTCACTTAATGACTAACCCTGCAATTTTGGTTGATGGTCAAGAAATCTATGAAGGGATCATGGATGCATTGATCACTCCATTATTGACTTTTGCTGACATTCGCGGTGAAAACACGATCAAGAACTCACGTCAAGGTTCTATGTACATCGTGAAGCCAAAAATGCATGGTCCAGATGAAGTTGCATTTGCAGTTGAATTGTTTGAACGTGCTGAACAAGTACTTGGCTTGCCTGCGAAGACTTTAAAAATCGGTATCATGGATGAAGAACGTCGTACTTCTGTAAACTTGAAAAACTGTATTGCTCAAGCGAAAGACCGTACTATCTTCATTAACACGGGTTTCATGGACCGTACAGGTGACGAAATCCATACCTTCATGGAAGCAGGTCCATTCGTTCGTAAAGGCGAAGTAAAAGGTCAAATTTGGTTCCCAGCGTATGAAAACCGTAACGTGATGATCGGTTTGAAAGCAGGTTTACGTGGTAAAGCACAAATTGGTAAAGGCATGTGGCCAAAACCAGACATGCTTTTAGACATGTACAAAACCAAAACTGAACATCCTGAAGCGGGTGCAAGCTGTGCATGGGTTCCATCACCTACAGGTGCTGTGATTCACGCTATCCACTATCACCAAGTGAACGTAGCAGACCGTCAACAAGAATTGTTGGCAACTGAGCCGTTATCTTTAGATGACTTGTTAACTCCACCATTGGCAAAAGACACCAATTGGTCTGACGAAGAAAAAACTAAAGAGCTTGAAAACAACTGTCAAGGTATCTTGGGTTACGTTGTGCGTTGGGTAGATTTAGGTGTAGGTTGTTCTAAAGTTCCAGACATCAACGATGTTGGCTTGATGGAAGACCGTGCAACGTTACGTATTTCTTCACAACACGTTGCCAACTGGTTACGTCACGGTATCGTGACACGTGAGCAAGTTGAAGAAGTAATGCAGCGCATGGCGAAAATTGTAGATCAACAAAATGCTGATGATCCACTATACACGCCTATGTCTAACGACTTTGCTAATAACATTGCATTCCAAGCTGCATCTGACTTGATCTTCAAAGGTGGCGAGCAACCTTCTGGTTACACAGAGCCACTTTTACACGCAGCGCGTTTAAAGTTAAAAGGTTATACAGGTGATTAATCCTTTAGGATTTGATTTACTGATTGTGTAATACAAACAAATGAGCCTCTTCGGAGGCTTTTTTGTTGCCTGTATTTTGCTTATGGTTTTTTGAAAATTTTGCAGCTGAATAGTTACAGGATGTACTTGCTGCTAGAAAAACATCAAGCTGCGGAGTAGAGTGAAAGTCATATATAAAAAGTAGCGCAAGGACAAATACATGCCAGCATATCAAGATTTGAATCAACAATTTATTGGCGGCAAGTGGTCGGTTGGGACATCTACTAAAACCATTCCAAACTTGAATCCATATCATCAAACTACAATTTTTGAGATGCAGGGCGCCAGCGTGGTAGATGTTGATAGTGCCTATAGTACAGCGCAAAAAGCTTTTGATGAACAATTGATTCAATCCACAAGTCTGCGTCAATACATCATTAAGAACTTAGAGCAAGTCATTCAGCAACGACGCGAAGAAATTATCCAGTGGCTGATTGATGAGTCGGGCAGTACCCGTTTAAAAGCCAATATCGAAGTCGATGCTGCTTTAGGGATTATTCAAGAAGCTGCACAATTTCCCGAGCAAATGACCACGACGCAACTGGAAAGCAAAGATCCGAAAGTCCGTAGTGTTGTTTTGCGTAAACCTTTGGGTGTTATTGCTGTGATCAGTCCGTGGAATTTCCCTTTCCATTTGTCTATGCGTTCAGTGGTTACAGCGATTGCTTGTGGTAATAGTGTAGTGCTCAAACCTGCCAGTGATACGCCAGTCACAGGTGGAACTATACTCGGTAAACTGTTCGAAGAAGCAGACTTGCCTGCAGGCGTACTCAATGTGGTGGCGGGTGCGAGTCGTGAAATTGGTGATTACTTTGTTGAGCATGTAACTCCTAAAATGATTTCATTTACAGGCTCTACAGAAGTTGGACAGCATGTAGGGCAACTGGCCGTTGCGGGTGAGCATTTAAAACGTGTCGCCTTAGAACTCGGTGGCAATGCACCTTTAGTCATTTTGGATGATGCAGATATAGATTTGGCCGTAGAACTAACTGTGATGGGGCGCTTTTTGCATCAAGGTCAAATTTGCATGAGTACCAATCGGGTCATTGTCGATCAGTCTATTTATGCAGCCTATCTTGAAAAATTGTTAGCAAGTGTGTCGCAATTAGTAGTAGGTGATCCGAATAAAAATGACACCTTGATTGGGCCAATTATTAATGCAGAACAGGTGAAAAAGCATCAGCATATTATTCAAAAAGCACAGGCGCAGGGTGCAGAATTGGTTTATGCGGGCGGGGTTACGGGGAACTTAGTTGCACCACATGTTTTTGTGAATGTCGCTGCCGATTCAGAAATTGTACAAAATGAAAGTTTTGGACCTATTTTACCGATTCTCAAAGCAGCAGATACCGCACATGCCTTACAGTTAGCGAACGATACACGCTATGGTTTATCTGCTGCTGTATGCACTACAAATGTAGAACGCGGTGCAGAATTTGCAGCACAGTTTGATGTTGGAATGACACATATTAATGGTATTACCGTTGCCGATCATGCCAATGCACCGTTTGGTGGTGAGAAAAACTCAGGCTTAGGTCGTTTTAATGGGCGCTGGATATTTGAAGAATTTACCCGCACGCATTGGCTGACATTGCCAGCTTAACGGTAATTATTTGTCCTGCGTTTTGTTTGAGTAAGAAGGAATGCGTGGGTGCGCACTTACTGTTCATGATCAAAACGCATAATATAGTGCGTGTGTCTAATCATCCAATTTGTATATGTGTGCCAATTTTAAACCAATAAGCATAGCGCAATTATCTGCATTAGGTCTGCCTGAAATTCCGTTTGAATATGCTGAAGAAGCGTATCCAAATTCGAGTGTGCCACTATTGTTTAAGTCTGAACAAGGTTTAGAGTGGCGCTCGGTGAATTTTGGCTTGATTCCCAAATGGGCGGAAGACAGAAGTATTGCGCAAAAAACCTATAATTGCCGTAACGAAACTTTATTAGAAAAACCAAGTTTTAGTGAAGCTGCTTATAAGTGTAAATTTGGCGCGATTGTTGTGTCAGAATTTTATGAATCCAAATATATAGACAGTAAACCGCAGCGTTGGGGTGTACGTCGTAAAGATGGACAGGCCTTTTTTATTGCAGCACTGTATGAAATTTGCCGTTTAAAGGATGGGCAAGGCACGGAAGAAATTGTCCGTTCTGCGAGTATGATTACCATGGACGCAATTGATCACGCGATGATGAAGGAATTTCATGAGCCTGGGCCAGTCAAACGTTCTGTTATTGTTATTCCACATGCACGTTTAGATGAATGGCTAAGTTTGAAAACACCGAACATACACAGCTTTGTGCAGGGCTTTCCTGTAGACGAGTTTGAGTGTTCACATGTACCAAAAGCAAAGATCGAAAAAGTAAGCCCCCAGCTCAATTTTTTCGATCTTTAAGTACATCTTGTGCTTATATAGGATAAGAACAGATGTGGAACAATAACGTGATGTTTAGCGTGCTAAATTATTAAAAATATGACGTAAACTTTCCATCATTTTTTCAATTTGTAGTGGAGTTAAACCATCAAATGACTGCTCTAAAACAACGCTAGTCAGATCATTAATTTTGTTGGTCATCTCATTACCTTTTTCAGTAAGCACGACACGAGTGATACGCGCATCATCATCACAAGAATAAGTTTCAACCAAACCTTCATCTTTTAAACGATAAACAATTTTAGTTGTAGTTGACATTTTTGACACCACCATGTCTGACAAATCAGACACACTCGCATGTGCTTTTGACCTTAATGCCAATAAAATACGACGGCGAGAATTATCTAAACCATACTTTTTAAGTGCCTGATCGACATTCTGTACATATTGAGCATGTACTTGTGTGACCCAATAATACGGAAATTGTTCAATATCATATTGGTCGGCGGATGGTAGAAATTTTGAATATTTCTTGGACATTGCATATTCCCTGCATTGTTTTAATTGTATTTTTGATATTTCACATTTTATGTGAAAACTCATGTGCTTAGCAAGATGCTTTCAGTGGCTAAAATTTGGTTGAAATCTGACGAAATATGATGAATCTCGATTTAGAAGCTGGCTTTGAAATGGCTATTTTTCCAAGCGCGTAGGCATTTGTTTAAGTTCAATCCATATTCATGTGTCATATCAATTAATCCTATAGAATTGTTTTAGTTTGGATTAGTAGTGAGTTATCTGGTTTTATAAGTTGAATTATCAATTTAACCATCAACTTAGGCTGCATTTTAGTTAAAAAAATACATTTGTACACTTGGCTTTTAGGTAAAAGTGCGGGTTATTGCGTTGAATTTTGCAAAAAAATTATAAGCTTTGGTCTAATCTTTTAACAATAGTTGTTTTTTATCAATATTTTAAGTTTAGATTAAAGTGTGGGTTGGCTTACAGTTGTAATCTATGACTAATGCGTCTAAAAATACATTACAATTCATTTGACATTTTTAATCCATTCTCACGGCTTTTGTTTGGCTGTCATCGCTCTAAAAAAATTAAGAATGTGAAAAATAAAGTAAAAACCTTCTTATAGATCGTACTGTTTAGTTTTATTCAAAAAAATTAAAAATTTAATTACAAATGTTCAAGATTGTGCATAATTAAGCTATCTATTGCTAAAAAGGTTACTTTTATGGATCCGTCGCCGTGCGCAGGTCTACTTTATATTTCGATTTCTGCTAACTATCTCGGAGCTATGAACTAATGGAGTTTTTATTAGATCCGGGAATATGGGTTGGTTTAATTACACTTATTATTCTAGAAATCGTATTAGGTATTGATAACCTAGTCTTTATTGCAATTCTTGCAGAAAAATTACCCCCAGAACAGCGTGATAAAGCCCGTGTGATTGGCTTATCTTTAGCGTTGTTTATGCGTTTAGGATTGTTATTTGCAATCTCTTGGTTGGTTACTTTAACCGAACCGTTAATTACCTTATTTGAAAAAACCTTTTCAGGGCGTGACCTCATTCTCTTGGGTGGCGGTTTGTTCCTCGTCTATAAGGCGGTAGGAGAGTTGCATGAGAAGATGGAAGGCAAACCCGAAGTCAAAGTCACGACCAATGTGGTTTATGCAAGTTTTGCCGCAGTTGTAGCACAAATTGTTGTTCTAGATGCAGTTTTCTCTTTAGACTCAGTCATTACCGCAATTGGCATGGTCGACAACATCTATGTGATGATGGTTGCCATGGTGGTTGCAATGTTGGTGATGTTACTTGCATCTAAGCCATTAACTGCTTTTGTGAACCGTCATCCAACAGTGGTGATTTTGTGTTTAAGCTTCTTACTATTAATTGGTATCAGCTTGATTGCAGAAGGTTTTGGCTTCCATATCCCTAAAGGTTATATCTATTCGGGTATTGGTGTTGCGATTGCTATTGAAGCGTTTAACCAATTTGGTCAGCGCAATGTTGCAAAACATGAAGCAAAAATTCCGTTACGTCACCGTACTGCAGATTCAATTTTAAAATTGATGGGGGGGCGAGTTGAAACCAGTAGCCCTGATTTGCATAACGAAGCGCAAGAAGCGTTTGCAGATGAAGAACGCTACATGATTGGTGGTGTCTTGACCTTGGCAGAGCGTTCAGTCGCATCAATTATGACGCCACGTAGCCAAATTTCATGGGTCGATATTGAAGATTCACCTGAACAAATCCGCGAACAGATTCTATCTGTACCACACAGCTTATTCCCAGTGTGTCGTGGTAGTTTAGATAAAGTCATTAGTATTGTACGTGCCAAAGAGTTGTTGGATGTATTGGACGAAGAAGAAGAGCTTAAAGCTTTAATTAAACGTCAGCGTCCAATTTACATTTTTGAAAAAATGAAAGTGATTGATGCGATCAATACGTTACGTACCTCTAAAGGTTCTTTGGTTTTAGTCAGCGATGAGTTTGGTAATGTTCAAGGTTTGATTTCACCGCTTGATGTGTTTGAAGCGATTGCAGGTGAATTCCCTGATGCAGACGAACAGTTAGATTTGGTTAAAACCAATGAAAACGAATGGAAAGCAACAGGTATGCTGGATTTATACCAGCTTGAACTTGAACTGGGTATGATGGATCTGATTGAAGAAGATGCAGGCTACATTAGCGTTGCAGGTTTGATTTTAGATAAAACCCAAGGTGAAGTTCAGGTCGGCACGCAGTTGGATTATCAAGGTGTGCACTTTGAAGTGACGGAACTTGATGGTAACCGTATTAAAACTGTGATGATTCGCTTACGCTAATTACTAAGCTTTGAATTAAATCACTCAAAAAGCTCTACCGAAATGGTGGAGCTTTTTTATGGTGTAATAAAAAGATTGTGATGTTTCATCCTGAAAATGTGTATCAGCGATAAGTCTGGATTTTAAAAGCTGAACATGAAATGTGGCATGGAATAGAAAAAAAGAAACAACCAAACAGGATTACAAATTTGGTTGCTTAAACAGGGAAAAGAAAAAGCGAGAAACTAAAACAAATGTTTAATTTGTATGTGACTTCGCCACTAAAAATTAAACTGCCAATTGATTTTCAATCACATTCCATAAATTTCGATGTGACTTTTTAAACATCGCCATATGCCCAATGGCTTTATGCTGATAACGCTTTGGTTTAAGTTCAATCATATTAGTCGATGCATGGGGATAGAGACGGAGTAAATCTTTCACATTGGCTTCGGTGGCAATCTCATCATCCGAACTCCAAATAGCAGTAATCGGGCAACGAATTTCATCGTGATAATGCTGTGAAACTGTTTTGCCTATAGCATTGATGACATAGCCGGGTTTGCTACAAAACTGTGCCCATTGTTGGACCACATTTTTAGGTAGGTTTTCGCCCATGCCAATTGCATTGGTTGGGCCATAACCATGTGTGATTCTGGCAAGTGGAAAAATAACTTTAAACATCACAGGGGCAAGTAGGCGAGTACGACCTTTTAAACCTTTTGTGTGGCCTGTAGAGCCTGAAACAGCTACGACTTTTGCCACTTTATGATATTCAGGATTAATCCCCAGTAATTGTCCGCCTGCGCTGTGTCCCAATAAAACCACTTGTTCAGCTTGCGTTTTTTGCAGCAAAGTATTTACTGCTGCAGGAATATCTAACTGCCCCCAATCAACAATACTGGCTTCACATTGTTTCAATGGTTCGTGTAACGAATCACCAATACCACGAAAATCAAAACACAGCACAGCATAGCCTTGTTCATTTAGCCATGTGGCAAAAGCGTGATAAAAATTCTTGGTAATGCCTGTCGCGGGACAAATCAAGACGGGTAGACGCTGTGCTTGTGTATATTGATTTGGATAATAACGGGCAGCGAGGGCATAACCATCTGCACATATAATATTTAAGCTTTCAAATGTGCTCATAATGTTTTAAGGATGATGAGAATAAAGTTACTTTACACGAGTTCCAAAAAGAAACTTGTATTTATTCTGACTCTAAAGTCAAGCTTAGTAGTCTGCGAGTGTAGTTAAATAGCCACACGAAAAATAAAAGAGTGTTAAACATGGAAAGTTTATCTTTGGCAGTGCGCCTTGCGATTATTTTCAGTGGAATATTTTTGTGGGTGGGGATGCTTACAGGCGTGTGGAAATATTGGCAAATTCGTGCTTCTGCCCAAGCGCGTGCTCATTATTATGTGGATATCGCACATCGCAGTAGTTTGTTATATGCACCTGCAAGTTTAATTTTAGCGGTCTTGGCTTATTTTTGTATTTGGGATGCCACTGTAATTTTAATTTGTGTGATTCTAAATTTAGTATTTTTTAGCTTTTCTATTCTGAGTTATATCTTGCATGGATTGCTTAAAGATACCACTAATCAATTTAAACAACCGCATCAAATTGCAGCATGGACATTGCCAAGTTGGTGCATGAGTTTGGTGATGCTGTTATTGATTGTGGCTGAATTGGGTGGGACTAGTGTGTTATTGCTTGGCGCAATCTATGGATTGTTGTAATTTTAATTGCTCAGTTTAATTTTTTCTTGGTAGCCCGTAGAAGATTTTGAGATTTTTGCTGTAGATCAGGAATGATGATTAGAATCTACTTTTTGAGTTTGGCGGCAGAGGAGTGATCCATCTGCCGCAAAGTGAAAGCGAAAAAGCTAAAATGAGTGGGTGCTAGGGTATGATTAATGAACTTCTACGTTTTTATGTTCACGAAACTTTTGGTCAATGGATGTCCAAATCGCAAAGGCTATACATACCAATAAGGCATATAAAAAATAGGTTGGTTTCAAGTTGCCTTGAATTGAGCCTTGGAGCAATAGGGTCAGCATCAGTGCAAAAGTGGTGCTTAAAAAAGTAACTAGATTTTGGTTAGCCTTCAGAGCGTTAATGAAGACTTGCGTATTGAAATGTGAAAACATCTCCATCCCTCCTTGTTATAAATCACTAAAATCAGAGCATTTTAGTCAGATTGGTTTTATTGTTCTACCTTGTTTAGCAAACTATTTCAAGCCCTTATAGTCATATTTTGATAAAAAACATCATTTTCATATGAAATACTACTATTTGTTATCATTTATTTACAAAATAATAAAAAGTAGTGTGTTTTTTAAGCCATTTAAATACGATTTCAATCGTACTTGCATATTTTATGCCAGCTAATTTTGAGGGCGACTATACGACTTTAGCGTTAATTTGAGCTCTGCTTAAAATGGGTGAATGATTTATTTTGTTTTAGTTTTTTATTGAAAATATTTTAATTTCATTTGTTTATTTATACCAAATAATTATTTGGGTTGCTATTATCATGACTGATAAATTGCCTTAAAAAGAGGCAGTTTTAGCACAAGAAACAATAAGTGCGGGTTTGGGTAAAACCTGACAATTATTGTCTAACTTAAATTCGTATTTGGATAAAACACGACTTTAATACAATACAGCTCGAAAATAGAGCATGACTTGAAAAAATAGCCGAGCTCGAAGTCCGTACTGGCTATTTTTTCATTCGATCATGAATTGTAGCGAATACAAAAATCAGTAATGCAGGAATCAACCAAGCGAGGTTTTGTTCACTCAGGGGAAAATTGGTCAGTGTGGTTGGCAAGAATCTAGCTAAGTCTGCGGCCTTCATTGCATCAATGATGCCAAAGAGCAATGCAACTGCGGCAGTAGGTGCAATCACGCGGGTTGGAATACGGAATAATCCCCAGAAAAAGCTGAGTAGAATGACCACAATTGCAGGTGGATAAATCGCGCTTAAAATAGGCACTGAAACTGCAATGAGTTTGGTGAGTCCAAGATTGGAAATAACAAAGGCAAAGCCCACTAAAATAAATACCCAACGGCGATAATGAATTTTAGTAATTTGCTCAAAATATCCAGCACATGCGCATGTCAGTCCAATTGCCGTAACCATGCAGGCAATAAAAATCATTGCAGCTAAAAATACCGAGCCAAATCCGCCAAAAGCATGTTGCACATAGGCATGTAAGATGACTGCACCATTACTGGCATTGGCGGCAACATCGTGACTGCCCATCCCCAGTTTAAATAGGCTTAGATAAACTAAAGTTAAACCGATCCCTGAAATTAAACTTGCCCATACCGCATAGCGGGTGATGAGTTTTTTATCAGTTACGCCACGTGAACGAATCGCATTAATAATCACAATCCCGAATACCAATGCACCTAAGGTATCCATAGTGAGATAACCGTTAATAAAGCCTTCAGATACAGGACTGTTCACATAATTGTGAATGGCAGGTGAAATTGTACCTGTCGGAATAATAAATGCAGTGATGCCTAAAATTAGTAATGACAGAATTTTAAGCGGGGAAAGTACATAGCCCACTGTATCTAAAATTTTGTGTGGATACAGTGAAACTAACATCACCAAGGCAAAATAGATGGCGCTATAAATGAATAAGGTGCTCGCGGAATCGCCAAAATAGGCAGAGAAACCAATTTCATAAGATACGGTAGCGGTACGTGGTGTGGCGAAAAGCGGGCCAACCGCTAAATAACAGACGACTGTTAAAATTAAGCTCGCGATTTTGCCTAAAGGCGAACTTAAAATTTGTATAGAACCTTCGACACGTGACAACGCCATAATGGTAATCACGGGTAAGCCAACTGCGGTAATGAGAAAACCGAGCGCAGCAAGCCAGACGTGCTCGCCCGCTTGCTGTGCCACGATAGGTGGGAAAATAATATTACCTGCACCAATAAACAGCGCAAAGGTCATAAAACCCAAGGCAATAATATCCCGTGTGCGTAAATTCGTCATGGGAGAGAAATAAGATGTAAACAAAAGAAAGCGATTTTAGTAGATCGAGCTATGATTTTCTAATTTATTTTATAGGTCATATGAATATTTTTTATGATATGTGTTTGTAGGCTATTTTAATCTTCACTATAAAAATTAAATAACTTACTGTTTATCTGATGTATTTTTGAAAAATGCTGATCCCACATAGTATAGATGGCTTATCTAGTATAAGTTTTGGTTGCTATTTTAAATGCGCAGTTCTTAAACAAAACTGTTGGTCGCATGACGATGGATACTTGTTTGGCAGCTTGAGCTGATTTTACAAGCCGAAAGGGTTAATAACTGCTAGTTGAAATCTACCTATTTCTATATTATTATATACAAATGAGTAGATATGTTAGTATTGGCGTTGCAGCTAAAACACTGGGTGTTTCCATCCAAACCCTAAGAAGATGGGATGAGGAAGGCACTTTAGTCGCAGATAGAACCCCAAAAAATCACAGACGTTACGATCTAAGCAAGATCACACCTGAACTTATCCATGATCTATCAATTCAGAACAGCCGAAAAACTATTGCTTATGCAAGAGTATCTAGTCACGATCAAAAGGCTGATCTTGAGCGACAAAAACAAGTTTTGGAAATGTACTGTGCCAAGCAGGGATGGACATTTGAGATTATTAGTGATTTAGGCTCAGGGATGAATTATCACAAAAAAGGGCTTAAGGCTCTTTTGGATGGAATTATTAATAATGAAATTGGTCGATTGGTTTTAACCCACAAAGATCGATTATTACGTTTTGGTGCTGAATTGGTTTTTGCTTTATGTGAAGCTCGGAATGTTGAAATTGTAATTATTAATCAGGGTGAAAATTTGAGTTTTGAGGAGGAACTGTCTCAAGATGTCCTGGAAATTATCACTGTATTTTCAGCACGATTATATGGAAGCCGAAGTAAAAAGAACCAAAAGCTAATACAGGTGGTCAAAGAAGCACTATGAGTCGATTTATACGAGGGCATATCATTGAATTGATGCCCAATAATAAACAAGCAAGCCATTTTGCTCAGGCAAGTGGTGTTGCTCGTTTGTCGTATAATTGGGCTTTAAGAGAGTGGCAGCGACAATACAAGGCTGATAAGGAATATCGAGATCAGTGTGAGTATTATGATGTTGCGGTGAATGAAATGCTTCTTAATAGACCTAAAGAGAGTAAATTAAGAAAGCACCTAAACACTTTTAAATTTGAAAAATATCCTTTCATGAAGAAAGTGACTAAGTGCGCACCACAGTTGGCGATTAAGCAGTTGGGTAGTGCTTTTGATAGATTTTTTAACGGCAAATCAGGATACCCCAAGCCAAGAAAAAAAGGCAAGGATGACCGTTTTTCATTATCAAATGATCAATTTAGCGTAAAGGGTCGGTCTATTAAAATCCCTAATTTGGGTTGGGTGAAAATGACTGAGAATCTGCGCTATAAGGGTAAAATTCTCTCGGCCAAAATATTTAAACAAGGTGGTAAGTGGTTTGTATCAATCGCTGTCGAACTCACCCAGATCGAAAAGCTTAAACCGAAAACAGGTTTAAGTATCGGTGTTGATTTGGGTGTCTCTAATCTTGCCACCCTTTCAAATGGTGAGGTTATTCCTTCTAACGCACCACTTAAAAGACAGCTTGCAAAACTAAGGCGACTCAACAAGTCTTTTAGTCGTAAGAAAAAAGGTAGTCAGAATCGAGAAAAAGCAAAAGCCAAGCTATCTCGCCTGCACTATAAAATTGCCTGTCTACGCAAGAATAATCTTCATCAAGTCACAACGGATTTGGTAACACGTTTTGATGTGATTGCGATTGAAGATTTGAATGTTAAAGGCATGTTGAGGAATCGTAAACTCGCAAGAGCTATATCCGATATGGGTTTTTATGAGTTTAAAAGGCAGTTGATTTATAAAGCCAAACAGCATGGAAAATCGGTACTTTCGGTTGGTCGATTCTTCCCAAGTAGTAAAATGTGTTCGTGCTGTGGTGAATTAAATCAATCTCTCACACTTTCTGCGCGAGAGTGGAAGTGCTTAGTTTGCCAAACCATCCAAAATCGTGATGTTAATGCATCAATTAATATCCTGCGATATGCGGATAAAGATTTAATCACTGCATAAGTGGTGATTAAGGCGGTGAGTTACACCGTGACAGCCTATGGAATTGAGGTAATCCCTAAAGCAAATGTTTTAGGTTCTTGATGGTGAAGTAGGAATTAAACATCAAACCCACATTGAGTAGGTTTGAGTAGGTTTTAAATAACGGCTATAATCTCAGGCTTCAGGTCAGGAGTTCATCATGCGCGCCCTTAAAGTCAGCATTAAATCAGAGCAAGATATTGAGAAATTACGCATTTCGGGGCGTTTGGCTGCTCAGGTGTTGCAGATGATTGGCGAGCATGTCAAACCCGGAGTCACGACAGAATACTTAGATGATTTGTGTCACGATTATATTGTAAATACCTTAAAAGTCATTCCTGCCAATGTGGGCTATCACGGTTATACCAAAACCACCTGTATTTCACCCAATGAAGTGGTCTGTCATGGTATTCCATCATCCAAAACCATTTTAAAAGATGGCGACATTATTAATATTGATGTGGCAGTGATTAAAGATGGTTTTTATGGTGATACCAGTCGTATGTACTATGTGGGTCAGGTGAAACCAGAAGCGAAAAAACTGGTCGATACCACTTATGAGGCGATGCGCGCAGGGATTCATGCGGTGAAACCGGGCGCGACTTTGGGCGATATTGGCTATGCCATTCAAAGTGTGGCGCATCGTGAAGGGTTTAGCATTGTGCGTGAATATTGCGGACATGGTATTGGGCAGGTGTATCACGAACAACCAAGTGTGCTGCATTATGGTCAGCCTGGACAAGGCTTGGTGCTTAAAAAAGGCATGGTATTTACCATTGAGCCAATGGTGAATGCGGGCAAAGCGCGTGTGAAAGAACTGAAAGATGGCTGGACGGTGGTGACGACAGATAAATCACTTTCTGCACAATGGGAACACATGGTTGCTGTGACTGATACAGGCTTTGAAGTGTTATCGCCGTGGCCAGAAGGTACGGGGAGTTATCCTGAAATTTAATGCACGAATGCTTTCAGGTTAAGACTGATAGATAAAACATCTTAGACTTTAGTTTTAAACTATTTGTTAAAAAATGAACAATCGCTATAATTGAAGTCAAAGATACTTGCTGTAGTTTCTTTGTTTTAGCTTTCTTATTTTAGATTGTAGTTTTCAAAGCTTATCTGTCTTAGATAAGCTTTTTTTTTTGCTGTTTCGTATCTGAAATCAAAAGATCCTATGTGCTAACGAATGGTTGTAAGCGTCCGCTGAATCCCATACCAATTTTAATTCGATTTAGGTTTCCAGCAGTGTGGCAGTAACTCTTCAATCTGGGTCACTTTATGTGTCGGTAACCTTTTCAGCACATCACTTAAATAGGCATACGGATCCAAGCCATTCAGCTTTGCTGACTGGATTAACGTCATGATGTTTGCCGCTCGCTGACCACTGCGCAGCGAACCTGCAAACAGCCAGTTCTTG
>NZ_VPAL01000039.1:0-3729 GCF_013419245.1 Acinetobacter sp. YH12095 | reverse complement strand
TTTCGGCCATCCGCCGCGCCCCACAGCTCGGGCAGAAACCGCGACGCTTACAGCTGAAAGCGACCAGGTGCTCGGCGTGGCAAGACTCGCAGCGAACCCGTAGAAAGCCATGCTCCAGCCGCCCGCATTGGAGAAATTCTTCAAATTCCCGTTGCACATAGCCCGGCAATTCCTTTCCCTGCTCTGCCATAAGCGCAGCGAATGCCGGGTAATACTCGTCAACGATCTGATAGAGAAGGGTTTGCTCGGGTCGGTGGCTCTGGTAACGACCAGTATCCCGATCCCGGCTGGCCGTCCTGGCCGCCACATGAGGCATGTTCCGCGTCCTTGCAATACTGTGTTTACATACAGTCTATCGCTTAGCGGAAAGTTCTTTTACCCTCAGCCGAAATGCCTGCCGTTGCTAGACATTGCCAGCCAGTGCCCGTCACTCCCACTCGATTGTAAACAAGCACACAAAACCCTTTAGTGACAACAATTTGCAAGAACTATCAGGCTCAGTGCCATGAAAAATACCATGACCAGATCATGAGGTTGAACACGGCTTGCGCCGGCAGCGTTCACGCTCCTGGTCGGCGATCTCGCCCGGCTGCAATGCTAGCTCAGCATCGGTCATGCGCTCCAGCACGTCGCGTAGGCGGATGGTGCAAGGAATGGGCGGCAGCTCGAACTCATAGCCGCCGGCGATCATTTCGGCCGCAATCTCCTCGGTGATGAAAAACGGCTCGTCGTCTTGGTTCGGCTTCTTCATGCCCTTTCCTCCTGGCGCTCATCCTGGCCGACAGCGGCCAGGGCATCGGCTTCCGTCAATGCGTCCTCCACGAACGCGCCGTGCTGCTTCGCTTCGGCCTGGCTGACCTCGGCCCATATCCGTTTCACCTGGGCCGCACTGTACCCGGCCAGCTCGGCGGTCTTGTTGATGCTGTAGCCGGACTTGCGCAGCGCGACAACTTGGGCGCGGCGCTTCGGATCAGCACGGCGGCCCTTGTACCGCCCGGCCTGGCGGGCCAACTCAATGCCTTGGCGCTGGCGTTCGCGCCTGTCCTCGTAGTCGTCGCGGGCCATCTGCAAGGCCAGGCGAAAAAGCATGATCTGCACGGCTTCCAGCACGATCTTGGCGACGCCCTGGGCCTCGGCCGCCAGGTCGGATAGATCGACCACGCCAGGGACGGCCAGGCGTGCGCCTTTGGCCTGTATCGAGGCCACCAGGCGCTCGGCCTCGGGCAAAGGTAGGCGGCTGATGCGGTCGATCTTCTCGGCAATGACCACCTCGCCGGGCTGTAGGTCGCCGATCATGCGCAGCAGCTCAGGCCGGTCGGCGCGTGCGCCGGATGCCTTCTCACGGTAGATGCCGGCGACGTAGTAGCCGGCGGCCTTCGCGGCCGTAGTGATCGCCTCTTGGCGTTCCAAGTCCTGCGCGTCGGTGCTGACGCGCAGATAGACCCGCGCCACCATCGGCGCGGCTACTGGCTTCGTCCTGCGCATACTTGCGGGCTCCTTTGGGCATACTCAAATGCACCCATCTTAAACTGGCAGCTAATGTACAAAAGTTGATAGAAGCACACAAGTTCAATTTTGCACTTCTGCCCCACTATTGCAAAACTGCTTGTTAGTAGCCGTTTTTTCTTACTGTTTATAGATTCAATAATTTTTGAAACGAAAAATTGGGACTAAACATTTCGGTTTCGTTTTCTGTCGATTCGTCCTGCGTATCTTTTGCATAAACAAACATTTGTTGTTCGTAGTTTTCGATGGCATTTTCAATACTTGTAAATTCTCCGTTTGTAAGGTTTTCAGACAATATCAAAGCATCCAATAATCCCGTATTTACACCCTGTCCTGCAAAAGGCGACATCAAATGAGCAGCATCGCCAATCATTGTTATGGGTAATGGACGGTTACTTTTCCAATCATTGTTCAAAGGAAATTTCCTTGTGGGCAAGCATTGAAATGTTGATACCGAACGTATTAATTGTTTGTAAACTTCACTCCATTTGGAAAATCTTTTCAATAAAAAATCGGCAACGCTGTTTCTGTCCTGAAAATCTAAGGGAATTTTATTTTTCCATTCATCGGGCGTTTTAAAACTAATTCCTAAATACAATGCACCATTATTATTGGGATTGGCAAACAATAAAATGCCCTGATGTCCCGCCATTAATCGGTTGCCGTTGCATAGCTGAAAAAATCCGGGACAGTTTATTTCCGGTTGAAGAATATCAGCTTGGATGTTGAAAGTACCGGTTTCTTCAACTTGCGTGTCGGTAACAAAGCTCCTTATTTTCGACATTCCACCATTGGCAAGAATAACCAAATCTGCTGTTTCACTCGGTTTATTCTCAAAAGTTAGTGTCCACTTCTTCTTACCAGGTTCAAGCATAACAAGTTTTCTATCCCAAATAACCGTGTCGTTTTCTAAACTATTCAACAAGATAGCCCTTAAGTCATTTCTGTTTATTTCAGGATTGTCAAATCGATTTTCGGGCTTTACATTTTTTGTGGATAAAATATTGCCTTTTTCATCAGCAATATTTACACCCATTGGTAAGGCTAAGTCATAATAAGTTTGTAACAATCCCGCTTTTTTCATTGCTTCCTGACCTGAACCTTTGTGTAGGTCAAGGGTTCCACCAAAAATTCTTGCCTCTCGGTCGTTGTCTCTTTCGTAAACTGAAACGTCTATGCCGTTTTGCTGTAATAATTTTGCCATAGTCAGTCCAACGGGTCCACCACCAATTATTGCAACGTTCTTATCACTAAGTAAATTCATTTGTTTGTCTGTATCTATTCGCATTGTCATTCAAAAATGGCACATAACAAGTGGCTATACGCCAAATGGCGTATATATCCACTATATCTTATTTTGCTAAACCTTTCATTATCAGTGACAAATCCGTTTTCAACCGTTTACCGTTCGTTTCTACTCTCTCAAAAGGATTTATATTCATAGTGCTTTTTGTTAAGTTTTGCTCAAATATACAAATCCTTTCTATATATCTAACAAATCCATCGGACTTTTTAATTGTTCCATTCCCTTGGTGGTAATATGTGTATAAACCTCAGTTGTTTTACTGCTTGAATGACCTAACAACGATTGAATATAACGTAAACTCGTACCATTCTCAAGCAAATGCGTTGCAAAGCTATGTCGTAAGGTATGTACAGTAACTTCCTTTTGAATCTTTGCTTTTAAAACAGCTGCTTTAAAAATGTTTTGAATACTTCGGCTTGAGTATGCGCCACCTTTTTGACCTTCAAATAAATAATCTTTTGGTTTATATTCCATAAAGTATGTTCTTAAAATAATTAATGTTTTCTCAGATAAAATGGTATAACGATCTCTTTTTCCTTTTGACTGTTCTATACGAATTTGCATGCGCTTGGAGTCAATGTCTTTTATTTTCAGGTTTATACATTCAGAAATGCGCAAACCTGCCGAATAAATAGTCATCAGAATAGCCTTGTGTTTCACGTTTTCAATAGCGCGTAGTACCCGAATGGTTTCTTCTTCACTCATCACAACAGGAAGTGTTTTTTCTTTTTTTGGTCTTTCGATGAAATATGTTTTCCGTTGTCCACCCAAAACACGTTCGTAATAAAACTGGCACTGTTGCAAAGTTAGCGATGAGGCAGCCTTTTGTCTTATTCAAAGGCCTTACATTTCAAAAACTCTGCTTACCAGGCGCATTTCGCCCAGGGGATCACCATAATAAAATGCTGAGGCCTGGC
>NZ_VPAL01000038.1:0-3770 GCF_013419245.1 Acinetobacter sp. YH12095 | reverse complement strand
AGTACCAGCGTACGGCCCACAGAATGATGTCACGCTGAAAATGCCGGCCTTTGAATGGGTTCATGTGCAGCTCCATCAGCAAAAGGGGATGATAAGTTTATCACCACCGACTATTTGCAACAGTGCCTTTTATTTTGATGGGCTTTCCTTTAGAATAGCGCCATTCTTCTTGTCGAATGTCAGTACAGTTCCATGATTCAGTTAGATCAGTTAACCATACGCCGCGGTGGACGCATCCTTTTCCAGAAAGCCTCCATGCAATTGCATCCTGGATGGAAAATTGGCCTGACCGGTGTCAATGGAGCCGGCAAGTCGACCCTATTTTCAGCACTATTGGGTGGGATTGAGTCTGACAGTGGTTCCCTGACCCGTCCTGCAGTCTGGACTGTGGCGCATATGGCCCAGGAAATCAAAGCCTTGAATATGAAGGCGATTGATTTTGTCCTGTCTGGCGATGAGGAATACTGGGATATCCAACAAAAGCTGAATCATCCTGAACAGCTGGATGATGCTGAACTGGCACGCCTATATGGCCGCTTTGACGAAATTTCCGGTTATGTGGCACCCTCTAAGGCTTCACAGCTGATGGCAGGTTTGGGCTTTATGGATTATCAATCCGAGCTGGATGTTGCCAGTTTTTCGGGGGGATGGCGTATGCGTCTCAATCTGGCGCGTACTTTGATGAGCCGTTCTGATCTGTTATTACTGGATGAACCGACCAACCATTTAGATTTAGATGCGATTCTTTGGCTAGAAGATTGGCTCAAATCCTATGAAGGCACCTTGGTGCTGATTTCACATGACCGGGATTTCCTGGATGCCATTACCGATCATATTTTACATATCGAAAATCAGGAACTGATACTTTATACCGGTAATTACTCGACTTTTGAGCGTACCCGTAGCGAACGTCTGGCACAGCAGCAACAAGCCTATGAAAAGCAGCTTGAAGTGCGTGCCCATCTACAAAAATTTATTGACCGTTTTAAGGCCAAAGCCACCAAGGCAAAACAGGCCCAGAGCCGAATCAAGCAGCTGGAGCGTATGCAGGAACTCTCTGTTGCGCATGTAGATACGCCGTTTACTTTCAGCTTCCGTGAACCAACCAAAATGAGTTCACCATTACTACAACTGGAAAATGCCGATATCGGTTATGGCGATAAGCTGATTGTGCGTAATGTTACCCTGCAAATTACTCCAAATAGCCGTATTGGTCTGCTGGGGATGAATGGTGCTGGTAAATCGACTCTGATTAAATCTCTCGTCGGTGATTTAGCTTTAATTAAAGGTCTTCGTAAAGACTCAGAATTGTTAAATATTGGCTACTTTGCCCAGCACCAGATGGATGCACTGGATGGTAGCGCCAGCCCGATGTTGCAGCTGGCACGTATCGCTGATCCTAAAATTAGTGAGGCCAGCTTGCGTTCTTTCCTCGGCAGCTTCGGCTTTAGCGGCGAACGCATGGATACACCAAGTGAAAGTTTCTCGGGTGGTGAACGTGCCCGTTTAGCACTTGCATTAATCGTATGGCAGCGTCCAAACGTGCTGATTCTGGATGAACCAACCAACCATCTGGATCTGGATATGCGTCATGCTTTAACGATGGCACTACAAGATTTCGAGGGTGCTGTCGTGCTGGTTTCGCATGAACGTCAGCTGATCGCCAGTGTCTGTGATGAGCTGCTGTTAGTTCATAACGGCAAATGTACTGAATTTGATGGTGATCTGGTGGCTTATGCCGAGTGGTTACGTCAGGCACGTGCAGAATTATTAAAAAATGCGCCTAAAACTGCTGAAGTGGTGAAAACACAGCAAGCTGAAGCGAAATCTGTACCGAGTAAAATGGATAAAGAAACCCAACGCAAGGAGGCTGCTCGCCAACGTGAGCAGACTCGGCCGATTCGCAAAAATATTGAAAAATGTGAAAGCCAGATCGGAAAGTTGCAGCCAAAACTCGCTGCAATTGAAGAAAAGCTGGCAGATACTGGTCTGTATGATGCAGCGCGTAAGGATGAATTGCTTAAGCTCATGAATGAGCAGACTGAACTGAAAGCACAACTGGAAACTGCTGAAGAACAGATGCAAGAACTGATGATGGAATTAGAAGAACTGGAACAGTCTTTCCAGGAAAGTTAATTTTAATATTCATTTAAAGCTTCAAGGATCATTAACTATAGTTACTGATCCTTTTTTTATGGGTTTATATTTTCTCTGCTATTAGTAAATCTTTTCTCTTACCTATTTTCCTACACTTCTCAGCTTGGTTAATCATTTACTCGATTTTTGACATATTTTGTAGTGAATTACGCAAGTACTATATAAGTTTATTTTTTAAACACTCGGCTTCCTTATTTCATACATTAATTTACAGCTCTAGGTCAGGTTATAAGGCTCTAATAAAAAGGCTTTTTAATAATCAGCAGCCTTATTTGAGACTATTTATGTTGAACTAGAGAGGAAATCCGCATGCGTGCTCTTACCTATCATGGTGCTCGGGATGTACGAGTTGAATCTGTTCCAGATCCAGTGATTCAGGAACCAGATGACGTTATTTTAAGGGTGACAGCCACCGCTATCTGTGGCTCAGATCTACATCTATACCGGGGTAAAATCCCGGCCACTGAAGACGGTGATATTTTCGGCCATGAATTTATGGGAGTTGTAGAAGAAGTCGGCCCTGCAGTGACAGAAGTCAAAAAAGGTGACCGGGTGATCATTCCCTTTGTCATTGCATGCGGTCACTGTTTTTTCTGTGAACATGAACTCATGGCTGCCTGTGAAAATACCAATACGGGTCGTGGTGCGATCCTGAATAAAAAACAGATTCCACCAGGAGCGGCCTTGTTTGGCTTTAGCCACCTGTATGGTGGTGTTCCGGGTGGTCAGGCTGAATATGTGCGAATTCCCAAAGGTAATGTCGGACCGTTTAAGGTTCCCGGCTCTTTGCCTGATGAAAAAGTATTATTCCTGACCGATATTCTGCCAACAGCCTGGCAGGCAGTAACCAATGCTCAAGTCACCCGTGGTTCTACAGTGGCAATTTATGGTGCTGGTCCAGTCGGTCTGTTATCTGCAGCTTGTGCACGGATGCTCGGTGCCGAACAGATCTTCATGGTAGACCATCACCCTTATCGCTTGCGATTTGCTCATCAAACCTATGGGGTCATTCCGGTCAACTTTGATGAAGTCGATGCAGCTGAATTTATTATTCAAAATACAGCAGGTTATCGTGGTGTTGATGCAGTTATTGATGCCGTTGGTTTCGAGGCCAAAGGGAGTGTTCTGGAAACCGTAATGACCAACCTGAAATTAGAAGGTTCGAGTGGTTCAGCGCTCAGACAATGTATTGCAGCAGTCCGCCGCGGCGGTGTGGTGAGTGTACCGGGGGTTTATGCCGGTCCAATTCATGGCTTCCTGTTTGGTGATGCCTTTGATAAAGGTTTGACTTTTAAAATGGGGCAAACCCATGTGCATAAATACTTGCCGCAGTTGCTCGAACATATTGAAAATGGAGATCTGTCTCCAGATGTGATTATTACCCATCGCATGAAACTGGAAGATGCTGCGGAAGGTTACCGTATTTTTGATAAAAAGGAAGAAGACCGTCGTAAAGTCATTCTAACGCCGTAAATGTACTAAAAAAATACTCTGTACACGACAAATTTCACAGAACCCTTATCCTATCAGGATTCTGCTTTCTTAAAATTGCCAAAATTTCCTTAAACTCTTCTTTTTTCCCAAAACCAATTAAACGCTGAATCGCCATTTGA
>NZ_VPAL01000037.1:0-4015 GCF_013419245.1 Acinetobacter sp. YH12095 | reverse complement strand
AAAGTTTTACGTACTTTAACTGAATCAACCTATGAAATTCAGCCTCAGCAAAGTCATTATGAATCTCTCGAAGTAGATGAGTTCTGGAATTTTGTTGGAAATAAAAAGAATAAACAATGGCTTATTTACGCCTATCATCGAGAAACAGGTGAAATTGTTGCTTATGTTTGGGGTAAACGAGATTTAGCTACAGTCTAACAATTGAAGACAAAGCTTAAACAATTAGATATTCACTACACCCGAATTGCAAGTGATCATTGGGACAGTTTCATCACTGCTTTTAAAAATGGTAAGCAAAGTATTGGTAAATTTTTTACTGTAGGTATTGAAGGCAATAATTGCAAAATAAGGCATAGAATTAGGCGTAGCTTCAGAAGAAGCTGTAATTTTTCAAAAAAGCTTGAAAACCATTTTAAAGCTTTTGATTTAGCCTTCTTTTCTTTTACATCAATAATGGCTTCATTTAAAGGCAGCATACTTTTTGAAGCACCACCAAAATTTTATGTTAAGTAGAGACTAAAAATGCCCTTGATTAAGGGCTTACAAGGGCATTTTGTATAAGGTGTATTATGTTAATTTTAGAATTTCTTCATTAGAGAGATGGATCCGTAAATTTGAACAACTCCTATAAGTGATATTCTGCTCCTCAAATGATGTTATAAACATCAATATATGGAGTATTTTATGGCACGTAGACCAAGAAGAAATCATTCAAATGATTTTAAAGCTAAGGTAGCACTTGCTGCGATTAAAGCAGAAAAAACACTTGCTGAATTGAGTGCTGAGTTTGATGTTCATCAAAACCAAATTATTGACTGGAAAAATCAATTGATCTCAGCTTCCTCGCAAGCTTTCGATCAATCAAAAGCTCCAACAGAACCACCCATCGATCTAAAAAAACTACATGCAAAAATCGGTGAGCAGGCATTAGAAATTGATTTTTTAGAAGGTGTGTTGAAGAAACTGGGCCGCTTCAACCACAAAAGTTAATCGACGACTCACTTCAGATTTCAGTATCTAAGCAAGCTAAGCTGCTGAAAGTCTCCCGTGGTTGTTATTACTATCGCCCAAAACCTGTGAGTGCATCAGATCTGAAGCTGATGCGATGTATTGATGAATTACATATGCAATATCCTTTTGCAGGCAGTCGTATGATGCGTGATTTGTTGAATCGTCAAGGACATCATATAGGACGACGTCATACACGTACTTTAATGAAGAAAATGGGTATTCAGGCGTTATATTGCAAACCAAATTTAAGCCAGGCTAATCAAGCTCACCGTAAATATCCATATCTGCTCAAAGGGTTGGCTATTCAGCGCAGTAATCAAGTGTGGTCTACGGATATAACGTATATCCCTATGGCAAAAGGCTTTGTTTATTTATGTGCTGTGATTGATTGGCATAGCCGCAAGGTACTTGCGCATAGGGTATCGATTAGTATGGAGGTGGATTTTTGTATTTCGGCTTTAAATGAAGCGATTGAAAAATATGGTCGACCTGAAATATTTAATACAGACCAAGGCAGCCAGTTTACCAGTGATGCATTTATTGATGTATTGAAATCAAATGGCATTCAAATCAGTATGGATGGTAAAGGTCGATGGGTAGATAATGTGATGGTTGAACGATTATGGCGGAGCGTTAAATATGAAGAGGTGTATCTCCTTATAGCAGTGTCACAGATGCGAAAAAGCAATTAAGTGCATATTTTGAGTTTTATAATTTGAAACGACCTCATTCGAGTCTAGACAAAATGACACCAAATGAGTTTTACTATGATCAGCTACCCCAACAAAACAAGGTGGCTTAACTAGAGCGGAATATCACTTATAAATACGCTTTTAGTTGTTCAAACAAGTGGGACCACCTCTATATCTCGATAGGTATAGTAGAGTGATATCTCGATAGGTATAGTGTTTTGCAGTTTAGAGGAGATATCGCGATGCATACGCGGAAGGCAATAACGGAGGCGCTTCAAAAACTCGGAGTCCAAACCGGTGACCTCTTGATGGTGCATGCCTCACTTAAAGCGATTGGTCCGGTCGAAGGAGGAGCGGAGACGGTCGTTGCCGCGTTACGCTCCGCGGTTGGGCCGACTGGCACTGTGATGGGATACGCGTCGTGGGACCGATCACCCTACGAGGAGACTCTGAATGGCGCTCGGCTGGATGACGAAGCCCGCCGTACCTGGCTGCCGTTCGATCCCGCAACAGCCGGGACTTACCGTGGGTTCGGCCTGCTGAATCAATTTCTGGTTCAAGCCCCCGGCGCGCGGCGCAGCGCGCACCCCGATGCATCGATGGTCGCGGTTGGTCCGCTGGCTGAAACGCTGACGGAGCCTCACGAACTCGGTCACGCCTTGGGGGAAGGATCGCCCGTCGAGCGGTTCGTTCGCCTTGGCGGGAAGGCCCTGCTGTTGGGTGCGCCGCTAAACTCCGTTACCGCATTGCACTACGCCGAGGCGGTTGCCGATATCCCCAACAAACGGTGGGTGACGTATGAGATGCCGATGCTTGGAAGAGACGGTGAAGTCGCCTGGAAAACGGCATCGGATTACGATTCAAACGGCATTCTCGATTGCTTTGCTATCGAAGGAAAGCCGGATGCGGTTGAAACTATAGCAAATGCTTACGTGAAGCTCGGTCGCCATCGAGAAGGTGTCGTGGGCTTTGCTCAGTGCTACCTGTTCGACGCGCAGGACATCGTGACGTTCGGCGTCACCTATCTTGAGAAGCATTTCGGAACCACTCCGATCGTGCCTCCGCACGAGGCCGTCGAGCGCTCTTGCGAGCCTTCAGGTTAGAGGCCGTCGACAATGATAATCTGGATCAACGGACCTTTCGGCGCCGGAAAGACGACGCTCGCTAAGCGGCTGCGCGATCGGCGTTCCAAATCGCTGATCTTTGACCCCGAGGAAATCGGGTTCGTGGTGAAAGAAACGGTCCCCATGCCAGCGAGCGGAGACTATCAGGATCTCCCCTTGTGGAGGGGACTTACGATCGCGGCGGTCAGGGAGATTCGAAGGAATTACTCGCAGGACATCATCATCCCAATGACGCTCGTGCACCCGGACTATCTGACTGAGATACTCGACGGGGTAAGGCGGATCGACGATCAGCTGCTGCACATCTTTCTGACGCTCAACGAGGACCTATTGCGTCACCGGATCGCGAACCAGACCATGCATCCTGACCCGAATCGAAATGCGGAGATTCGAGAGTGGCGATTAGCGAATGTCGCCCGATGCTTGGCCGCAAGGGAACGGCTTCCATGCACAACCCGTGTTCTCGATAGTGGTGCACACACCAGCGATGAACTCGCAGCGATGGTGCTCGACGGAATCGATGGGCGCACCTGATCGCCTTCGACGCCTGCGCAAAGCGTAGCGCGAGGGTGGCGGGCTCACGACCAAACGCCCAGAGGTCGATCATCGCAGGGATGTTTGGCTTTGTGGTGCGGACGACGGGACTCGAACCCGTACTCTCACAGAGAAGCAGATTTTCGTACCACCTCGACTTTCGCCGCCGTCTGATGACGTTCGTGGTCTGGACTGTCCCTTCGCCATTGCCCGAAGGCTTTAGGCGCCGCCCGTCCAGTCTCTACACCTTCCCCCGAAGGGGCTTGGCTCGGGATTGGCTTAGGGTATTGCCCGTTAGCGTTCCCCGACTTTGAGCGGTTCTACTCCGCGGATTTCCCCGCGGGCACTCCAATTTTAAAGTCTGCTGCGTCTACCGATTTCGCCACGTCCGCCTTTTTTCGCCGTTCCTAGCGCTCGTGCGATGCACCTATGTTGCACCTAGCGCCGAATCGTTCTTCGTCATCCTGAAAAACCACGTCTCCTAAAGCCTTGCATAGCTTATCTTTTCTCCACCACGAACTTTTTTGGGCACTGTTGCAAATAGTCGGTGGTGATAAACTTATCATCCCCTTTTGCTGATGGAGCTGCACATGAACCCATTCAAAGGCCGGCATTTTCAGCGTGACATCATTCTGTGGGCCGTACGCTGGTACT
>NZ_VPAL01000036.1:0-4757 GCF_013419245.1 Acinetobacter sp. YH12095 | reverse complement strand
GTTCCATTTTAGAGATTTGTTTAAGATAAGATATAACTCATTGAGATGTGTCATAGTATTCGTCGTTAGAAAACAATTATTGTGACATTATTTCAATGAGTTATCTATTTTTGTCGTGTACAGAGAATATTATTTTAAAAATGCTCTTGCATAAGAGCTATTAATTTTCTCTTTTTCGTTTAGTTCATTTGCAGCATAAAATACAAGATTTGGATTTTTAAGCAACTCTCTTCCATATGCAACAAAATCACAAAAACTATTTTCAAGAAGATATTCACCCTCTTTTGCTGTTGTTATTAAACCAACAGCAATAACAGGAATATCTACACTTTTTTTAATCTCTTTTGCCCAATTAGCTTGATAAAATGGTTCAATTTTTGGTATCTTATCTGGATTTTCTATATTTCCACCACTTGAAACATGAATACAATCAACTCCAACTTTTTCTAACTCTTTACATAAATAAATAGAGTCTTCTATATTCCATCCATTTTGCATCCATTCATCAGCACTAATTCTAACAATAAGGGGTAATTTTACCCTATTTTTTATCTCTTTTGCAGTTTCAATTACTAATCTACACCTATTTTCTAAACTTCCACCATAAATATCATCTCTTTTATTTGTTAAAGGTGATAAAAATTCACACAACAAATATCCATGAGCAGCGTGAAGTTCTACTGAATCATAATTTGCTTTTTCGGCTCTAATTGCAGCATTTACAAACAACTCTTTTATTTTTGTTATCTCTTCAAGACTTAACGCTTTTGGAACTTTATATGGTGATTTTTGACTAAAAGCAATTGAGCTTGGAGCTACACAAATATCATCAACAACTTCAGATTTTCTTCCTGCATGAGCTAATTGTATAGAACTTTTTGCTCCAAATAAGTGTAACTTCTCATTCATTTTTTTATGATTTTCAATTAAAGAATCATCCCAAAGTCCTAATTCAAAAGATGAAACTCTTCCTTTTGGCTCAACTGATGCTGGTTCAACAATAATTAAACCAACATCAGCCATTGCTCTTGAAGTATAGTGAAACATATGGAAATCTTTTAATTCTCCACTATTATCACTTTTATACATACACATAGGTGGCATTACAACTCTATTTTTTAGTTCCAAATCACCTATTTTACCTTTGTTTAATAATAAACTCATTATAGCTCCTTAAATTAAATATATCAAATTATATATACACTAAACTTAAAATTCTCTCTTAAAGTATCTTCAAATTTAGCTAACTCTTTATTTAAATCCAAATCTCCTTTAAAAATATCATGCATAGAGTAAGTTTTAAAGGTTCTAATCCAACAAATTGAAAAGTTTTATGAGTAGCAACATTTGCTTCATCTAGTGATAATCCATCAAAAAAACCATCAGGATTGTTAAACTCACTTTTTGGACAATTATATGTCAAGCTTAGCATATATTTTTTGCCTTTTAGTAATCCACCACTTCCATAAGTTTTGCTATCATCGTTTTTGCTTCTTCCGTCGTTTGCATAGTGTCTTCCTTGAGTAAAAGTCTCATCGAAATATTTTTTTGTAATCCAAGGAACACCCATCCAATAAACAGGATATTGAAACAACACATAATCAGCCCACTCAAACTTCTCACACTCCTCTTTTATATCGTAACCCTTATCTATATTTGTATATTTTATAAGAAAGTTATTTTCTTTGAAAAATTGTGTCGCTTTTTCTAAAATCTTTTCAGTTAATTCACCTTTTGCAACATTTTCATAATATTGGTGTCCATTTAAAATTAAAACTTTTTTCATTTTGTACTCCTTTTAAATTATTCAACAATTATATATAATCAAACTTAACTTTTATATCGATTAAGGCTTTATACAAAGTTTGCAAAAACCACTTGCAACAACTTGAAATTAGAGTAATTACCCTAGCAACCACTCTAGCACCAGCTATTATCTGTTTTTCTAATTTTAAATATCTTTTATCGATAAAAGCCTATACTCTATCTCATAATCTTTATACTCTTGAATTAATTTTTGAGATTTCAAAACTAAAGCCTGATAGTTTATCCGTTTTTCATTTAGTTTTACTTCACAAATTAGAAGTTTCTTATCAATATCATCGATAGCAACTATATCTATCTCATTTTGATTATTTCTCTCCCAATATGAGCCAATAGAAGTGAAAGTTTGTTTCTCTTTTAAGAGTTCCACAAAAAGTTTTTCAAGGAATTTTCCTTGAAAAGTTGAGATATCTCTATAGATAATCTCTTTTAATCTATCGAAATTTTCAGCTTCGATTAGTGATTGGTATTTAAAAATAAATCTAAACCAAAAGGATAAAAAATTATCAACTATCTCATATTTTTGTACTTTTGAGTTTGGTTTAGCATTTATTGGTTTAATTGATTTTATGATGTTATAGTCATTTTCAAGTCGTGATAAATGTCCTGAAATATTTCTTTCCAAAATTGATTCTATTTCACTTCTTGATGTTTTTGAATCAGAGATTAAAGCTAAAATAGAAAAATATGTTCCATACTCTTTTCCAAACTCTTCAATAAGTCTATTTTTTCCCTCTTCCAAAAATATTGAGTTTGGATCAATAATTGTATCTATCATAGATTTTAAATCAAAACTACTGTTTAAGATAAATAGTTCTATATATTTTGCAACTCCACCACTTAGCAAATAAAAATCAAGTAAATTTTTATTTGAATAAGAGTTGTAATCTTTTAAAATCTCCTTTAATACACTTACTTTCAAAGGTTTTAAATCTATTTCCCTTAGATAAGTCTTGGAAAAGTAAGCGTCCATTACCCATAACGATGATTGGAGATGCTGCTCATTTGATGCCTCCTTTTGCAGGACAAGGCGTAAACAGTGGGTTGATGGATGCCTTGATATTGTCGGATAATCTGACCAATGGGAAATTTAACAGCATTGAAGAGGCTATTGAAAATTATGAACAGCAAATGTTTGCTTATGGAAGAGAAGCACAGGCAGAATCAATAATAAACGAAACGGAAATGTTCAGCCTCGACTTTTCGTTCCAAAAACTAATGAATCTATAAAACAGAAAGGCGAGGAAATGAAAGAGAAAATAGTTAAAAAAAACGGAATAAGACTTTTTACCGAAAGTTTTGGATGTGAAAAAGATCCGGCAATACTCTTGATTGCGGGAGCAACGGTATCCATGTTGTATTGGGATGCTGAATTTTGCCAGAAACTATCTGAAAAGGGATTTTTTGTTATTCGCTACGACAATAGGGACGTAGGAAAATCTACTAATTACGAACCGGGTTCAACCCCCTATGATATTGTTGACTTAACCCATGATGCTATTTCAATTTTGGACGGCTATAAAATAGTCAAAGCCAATTTTGTGGGAATTTCACTGGGCGGACTGATTTCTCAAATAGCATCAATAAAATATGCCGACAGGGTAAGTTCAATAACACTAATCTCATCAGGTCCTTGGGGCGACTCAGACCCCACAATTCCTGAAATGGATACGCGTATTTTAGATTTTCACGGAAAAGCTGAAACCGTAGATTGGACAAATGAAGACAGTGTGGCAAATTATTTAATTCAAGGTGCTGAATTGATGAGCGGCAGGAAACAATTTGACAAACAAAGAAGTGAAAAACTGATTAGAGCCGAATTTAAAAGAGCTAATAACTATATAAGTATGTTCAATCATGCGGCACTGCAAGGTGGTGAAGAATACTGGAACAGATTGAGCGAAATCAATCAGCCAACCTTAATTGTACACGGAACGGACGATAAAATATGGCATTTTAAGAATTCAGCAGTTTTACTTGAAAAGATAAACGGCTCAAAACTAATAACGCTTGATGGAACCGGACACGAACTACATTTCGAAGATTGGAATAAAATTATTGATGGAATAACGCAACATACAACAAATAACAAAAGAATGAACAAATAGGGTATTATGTATTTCCAAATCAACGGTTTAGAGATTGAAGCTAATATCAATGTGTTCTTTGAATAACATCTTTTGGTGTTTTTTAATAATCATACTACGCAATTTTCTTTTATAAAAGGAAATATTGTAAACTAAATACGAAATGGTATCTTCATTAAATCATATTATCTCAGAGGTACAGCGAAAAGAAAATGCCATTTCGCTGTCTGCACCTAATATAATTGATGAAGCGCACCAAATGACGATATACCTAAAAGAGTACTTATGGTCAATAAGAGAGGATATTATAAAGCAGGGTTTTAAAAACCATTGGGAGGAAATCAACTTCTTTCGCAACATTAAGCCATACATTCTTAAATAAGACCGTCCCGTAAATTTCAGCCGAATCCGACAAAAAGGCGTGAAGATTTCCTTTAAATAGAGAGACCGAAGGTCATCCTTTTCCTAAAAAAGGGGGGGGCCATGGTTCCAAGATGTAAAATCGAGGGCTAATTCAGGCTATACTTTTGTAATTACCAAAAACTTCCATGGCTCTTGCCCAAAAGAGCTAGGAGATTTTCTCCCTGCTTCTAAAATATAGTTTAAATCTTCATCTTTTATCTTTTTTGTCTCATCAAATATTTTACAAGCATGTCTAAAATCCATTGCTTCCATAAAAGTTTTTTCCATAAATTTATCCTTATTTTTTATTAATATTATTCTCTGTACACGACAAATTTCACAGAACCCTTATCCTATCAGGATTCTGCTTTCTTAAAATTGCCAAAATTTCCTTAAACTCTTCTTTTTTCCCAAAACCAATTAAACGCTGAATCGCCATTTGAA
>NZ_VPAL01000035.1:0-4883 GCF_013419245.1 Acinetobacter sp. YH12095 | reverse complement strand
TTCAGTTGTCTCAAAGGACGCGGGTTTAATCTTGAAAATACGCGCTTGACAGACCCTAGACGAGTGAAAAAATTGATTGCGGTGTTAGCTATAAGCTTCTGTTGGTGTTACTTAACGGGTGAATGGCTACCCTAAATGCTCGTAAACAACTGCTAGAGACTGACAATAAGGATTTCAGTACCCGTAAACAATGTGAACTGCTTGGTATTAACCGCTCAAGCCTGTATTATCAGCCAAAGCCCATCAGCGAGCTTGATATCACCCTGATGAATCTGCTTGACGAGCAATATACCAAAACCCCATTTTACGGGGTAAAGCGTATGACTGCTCACCTTAAGCAACTGGGTCATCCAGTGGGGCAAAAGCGAGTCAGGCGACTATTAAGACAAATGGGACTCGATGCCATCTACCAGCATCCTAACACAAGTAAACCTAATCCTGAGCATCAAGTTTATCCCTATTTGCTTAGGAATGTGCCCATTATCCGCTGTAATCAGGTATGGAGTACGGACATCACTTACATCCGCCTGTCTAAGGGCTTTGTGTATTTGATGGCGGTGATTGATTGGTATAGCCGTTATGTTTTAGACTGGTCGCTATCAACGACACTTGAAGCGGATTTCTGCATTGATACGGTGGGTAAACTATTGCACAATGGGTTACGCTGTGAGATTTTTAATACGGATCAAGGTTCGCAGTTCACCACGCCAAGATTTACCATGCCACTCATTGATTCGGGTATCGCTGTGAGCATGGATGGTCGTGGCAGGGCGTTGGACAATATCTTTGTGGAAAGGCTTTGGCGGTCAGTAAAATACGAGTGCGTGTATTTACGCCAGTTTGATACAGTCAGTCAAGCCAGAGTTGGTTTGAAAGAATATTTCGAGTTTTACAATTATGAGCGGTTGCATCAGTCGCTTGATTACCATACCCCTGCACAGGTTTATTTGAACAATAGTTCGGTTAATACTGTGCTTTATCAACCCAATTCTATCTTAATTTTATGATTATTTGGTCTAGACATTGGGGAGTACCTTAGAATATGCTTAAAGGTGATCTTGCAGGCTGCTATAAAATAAAATTATATTAGCATGAGCTAGCATTATTACACTGCAATTTTAATATATTGAAATGAGGGAGAAAAATGAAAAAAACTATTCTAATTAGTACCTTAATATTTACAGGTTCTATTCATGCTGCGGACTATAAAACTGCTCTGACTGGAAAAACTCTTTACATGAAAGGCGGAAATTGTGCAGGCCTATCTCTTTCAAAAAACGCTGGTCTAATGGGAGATCAATTTCCCTGTACGGTAGACTTACCAACTAGAGTACGATGGATAAATAATGATACTTTCATGATGGTTGAAAAAGATCAAACTTCATCAGACAAGCCTCCACGAGTATTCCTATATAAAGTAAAGTCTCTACAAGGAAACAAGGTTGTTCTCAGTGATATATGGACAGGATGGAATAGCTTTCCTGATAGCGATACAACTTACACAATCAAGTAGAAATAGAACTTTAATGGTGTGATACAAGTGGGATTATTAATCCCACTTTTCTGAATTTTAGTACGGAGTATGTCAACGCTCTTTGGGGGTTACATCATTCAAATTGGTAATTCGCTATGACTGCCTAAGCGAACTAATTTCAAAATTAGTAGTTCACCTTCTTCTGTTTTCTTATAGATTAAAACGAGATCAGGTTTGATATGGCAATCACGATGACCTACCCAATTACTGACCAAAGCATGCTCACGATACTTTTCAGGCAAGGCTTCATCAGCTTGCAATAGTTCTAAAACAGTTTGTAGTTCAGCATCTAATGTATTTCGATGCTGCCCTTTTTTCTCACGTTTATAGTCTTTCTTGAATGCTGATGTGTACTTAATCGTCCGCATTTAGATCAGCCATCAAATCTTTAACAGAAGTGAAGCTCTTTGCTTTGCTTAGATCTTCTTCCATTGCAGCAATGGTTTCAGGATTGGGCTGCCAAATTTCAAAAGGCAGAGCCTTTTCTTTCGCTACCTTGGTTAACAGCAAGGTAAGCGTCCGCTGAACCCCATGCCTATTTTTTAATTTGAGTTGGATTTCCAGCGATGTGGCAGTAATTCTTCTATTTGGGTCGCTTTATGCGTCGGCAGCCTTTTCAGCACATCACTGAGATAGGCATACGGATCCAACCCATTCAGCTTTGCTGACTGGATTAAAGTCATGATATTTGCCGCTCGCTGTCCACTGCGCAGCGAACCTGCAAACAACCAGTTCTTACGGCCCAATGCCCAGGGACGCATTGAGTTCTCTGCCCAGTTATTGTCAATGGGTAGATTGCCATCATCCAGATAGCGGCTTAAGGCTGGCCAACGCTTCAGACTGTAATTGATGGCCTTGGCGGTTGGAGAACTCGATGGCACCGTCAGATCATGTTGGTTGAGCCATTCATACAGTTGTTGCATCACCGGTTGGCTGTGCTGTTGTCGGTATTCGCGGCGGTGTTCTGCTGTACTATCGGTCTTTTTCCTGAGTTCTGCTTCTATCGCATACAGTTTCTGAATCATCAGTAATGCCTGTTCAGCGATCTGACTTTTCCCGGTCACATGCAGTTCATGAAATTTACGACGTGCATGTGCCATGCAGCCCACCTCAATGACATCGCCTGATTTAAAGCGTGCTTTATAACCACTGTAATCATCACAGACCAGATGGCCCTGCCAGCCATTCAGGAACTCTTCTGCATGCTGACCTGAACGGCTATCCTGAAAGTCATAGATCACTGCCTGAACTGGATTGTACTGTGTGGTGGCATAGGCCCAGACATAACCTTTCTTCGGTTTCTTCTCATTCTCACCCATCCGCATGATGGTGACCGGCGTTTCATCGGCATGGATCACCCGCTGTTGCAGCACCACCTGTTTTAAGGCATTCGCCAGAGGTTCCAGTTCCACACCGCAGCGACCAATCCAGTCAGATAACGTGGATCTGGACAGATCAATGCCCGCCCGCTGATAGATCAGGCGCTGACGGTACAGCGGCAAATGATCGGCATACTTCGATACCAGCACATGGCTCAGTAGTTCAGGACTGGCAATGCCTTTATCAATCACATAGGCGGGCATCGCTTGCTGAGTCAGGGTGTCACACTGATCACAGACCCATTTGCCACGCACATGCTGTTCCTTATAGAACTGTGCCGGTCTGAAATGCAGTTTTTCACTGATATCTTCGCCGATACGACGTAACTGGCAGCCACAACTGCATTGGGTTGATGCAGGTTCATGCTCAATACGGATGGTGTGTAGATGATCCGGCAGCAGTCGACGTTTAGGTTTGTTGACTGTGGCTTTCTGTGTCGCTGCATCGGTTTTATCTGCATTCAGCCGCTCCAGTTCCAAATCAACTGCTGCGATATCCTCTTCAACCGCTTCGTCCCACAGATGGATTTGTTTTGCGGTGAGATGTTCGTTTTTACTGCCGAATTTATGCTTTTTAAACAGCGCCAGTTCATGCTCGTATTTTTGCGTGAGAATGGAAAGATGTTGAACTTTGGCATCCAATTGCTGGTTTGATTTTTCTAATTCTTGATTTGATTGTGCCAGAGACTGATGCTGCATCGCCAACTGCAGGGTAAATTCCAGCAGCTGTTCATGGGTCAGTTGGCTTAAGTCAGGCAGCGTATTCATGACTGAACCGTACCAGGTTTGTCGGAGAGTCAATATTCTGAGAGACTACCCCGATGACAAAATTAAAATATACCCCTGAAATCAGAGAAAGAGCGGTTCAATTATTGAAGGAGCAATTTTATGGATAACAACTTATTTGATGACCTGGTTGCTTCAATCAAAGAAGCTGGCGCCCTCAAACGTCATGAGCTGAAAGCAAGTCGAGTCACAGAGCTTGAATTGCCAGATATTAAAGAAGTACGTGAAAAACTGGCTTAACCCAGGCAGAGTTTGCTGCACGTTTGCATATCAGTGCAAGAACCCTACAAAACTGGGAACAAGGCCGTCGTTATCCGACTGGTCCTGCGGCAACTTTAATTCGTATTCTAGATGCTCATCCAACTTTAATTTAAGAAGTTTAGATAATACCCCCGGCCTGTCTCGTGATCAATTGAGCTAGAACTACTTTCGATGGGATCAATTGCTTTGTGTGAAGTAATTTCATATGCACTCGAATCAACTGGATCTTACTTCACATTCAATAATTTATTTTTTCTTCTTCAAAAATTCATTTAAATTTTCTGCAGTAATTCCAGAAAAATTATTTTCTTCTAGAAAAGTCACTACTTCTTCTACAGTTGCACCAAGACTAAAAAGTTCAAGTAAGGTTTTCTTGTGTTGAGTAAGTAACTGATTACGTGTGATCGTCTTTTCATTCATTTTTTCTATATGACGAAAAAGAATATCTTCAAATTTTTTAGAATCATTGACACTATAAATTTTTTGATTTTTCTCAACAATTTTTGAATGCTTTTCTTCTTTTGTCGATACAGTTTCAGAAGTATTTTCTGTTGAGGATGCTAAATTTTTATTAGCTAGATTCTCAATATCAAGTTCTGAAACATTTTGGTCTTGTATCATGTTTTTTCCTAATAATAAATATATAAGCCAATTATTCTATTACAGAAATGGTAAAACTTGACCCATTTCTAATTTTTGAATTACTGAAAAATGTAACATTTTGCGCTCATAAAAAAAATATAAATCACTCATTATTTTCATTAATGTTAATTCACTCACTGACTACTAAAAAAGTACTGACTACTAAAAAAGTACTGACTACTAAAAAAGTACTGACTACTAAAAAAGTACTGACTACTAAAAAAGTACTGACTACTAAAAAAGTACTGACTACTAAAAAAGTACTGACTACTAAAAAAGTA
>NZ_VPAL01000034.1:0-5518 GCF_013419245.1 Acinetobacter sp. YH12095 | reverse complement strand
TTTCGGCCATCCGCCGCGCCCCACAGCTCGGGCAGAAACCGCGACGCTTACAGCTGAAAGCGACCAGGTGCTCGGCGTGGCAAGACTCGCAGCGAACCCGTAGAAAGCCATGCTCCAGCCGCCCGCAATAAGCTTGATAATGCCATCTCTGAGCTTGTTACTGCCATTAAAGAATTTATTGCATCATTGAAATAAGTATTAGTGTTAAAATACCAAAGAAGAAACGAATACTGAGGTGGTCGTTTATCCGACCACCTCAGTGACTGAGTGCTGTTCAATTTTAAAACGTCCCCATCCTATATTCAACAGAGAGCCGCTTAAACGACCGTAATATTATTACCCGTTATTTTTCGGGAACTTCGTTTTCTGATATTTTGCATTGTCGGTCAAATACCATTCAAATTTTTTTTAAGAAAAATAGTGAAAATATTTAAAAAATCTTTCATTCGAAAAATCCAGATTTTGAATAAACTCTGTTTTTAATGCGCTTGAAAGAGCCATTAATGTTCCTTCTCCCAATTTAAAGTCATGAGATGCCACCGACCATAATGGAGCTGGAGATTCGATTGGAAAAAAGTTTAATTTACCTTTTTGTGAAAAACAACCTATATAATCATTCTTTTTATTGTCTTTTTTTTCTGATATATAGTCTGAATCTAAATCCACACTAAAAGACAGCATATTTTCGTTGTAAAAATCAGAAGTATTCATTAATAACGACGAAAACATATGACATATTGAATGATAATTATAATTATTATCGATATACTCAATTTTTTGTTGCTTGTCATTTAAATAAGGGTATGCATAAATTTCTTTTATATCTGATAATTGCAGATTAAATTCAGATAATAAAACATTTACAATATTTTTGAATTGAGTTTCAGAATAAAAAGCTTTATTATGATGTTTTATTCTGGATAAACGCTCTAGTTCCCAATATCTTAATAATGACAATTTACCACCATCATATTCCCAAAGTGAAATATTTTGGTCGTGCCTTTTTGTATCTGTTTTATAAAAATTGGCATACTTGTTTATCTCTACATATGCAAATAAGTAGTAACCTTTTTCCAATTAAGTACCCTTTTATTTAATATCTTTGAGTTCTGCTTCTGTGGACTTTTTCTAATTTTGATTGTTCTTTTAAAAGTTTTTGATAAGAACCTTCTACGAGTTTTTTCTTGTCTTGGCATACAAACTGCTTATATGTATCGAACATTTTAATCCATTGAATATATGTCCAATCGGAAAAATTTAGTTCACTATCTAAATTGATAATTTTTTTCAAACGTTTTTGCTGTTCATAAGAAAAAATATTTTTTGTTTTTTGTTTAAAATTTAATCCTGGGGCAGTATACATATATGATAAAAAATCCCAATATTCTAACATTGTTGCTTTTTTTATATCACAATATTCTTTTTTATGGAAATGCACAAGAACTATAGACACGTTGGGTTTTGGTTTAAAATCTGAAGGCAAAAACTCATAAGCCAGTTTTATATCATATAACGGTTTGAACATAAGTGATTTTAATGTGTCTTTATAATATGGAGTGCCTGCGTATTTTAACATTGCTTCGTACTGCATTATAATATACATATCTTGTGGCGGGTTGATTGCTGTTAGTAATCTTGTTAAGATTTCTCCCGTCATATTAAACGGTATATTAGAAAAAACTTTATAATTGCCATCAGGAAGTTTTATGTTCATAAAATCTTGATTGATAAGTGTTAGTTTTTCACTATTCAAGTTTTGCTTTAAAAATTGATACAAAGAGGTGTCTAATTCAATTGCAATTACACTTTTACTTACTCTTAATAAATGTTCGGTTATTATGCCTTTTCCCGGACCTATTTCATATACAATGTCAGTATTATTTATATTGCTATTTTCAACAAGGCTACTAACTAATTTTTTATCGTGTAAGAAATTTTGTGAATCCCTAATATTTCTTTCCATAAATCCCCTTTAATTGCATAATCTTTAATAGTTAATATAATTGATTATAAGATGAAACGTACAGTTTGTCAACTATTGCCATTTAAATTGGACATATAGCAAGCATACAAAATAATGGTGTTTTTACATATAAAAAACTACTAATACTGGTTACAAATCTTAAACCAAATAAAAATTTGCATAAAAAAAGATGTGATGATTATTAAATTCTTCACAACTTTTATATGTTAATATTTAACCAAAACATTAGATTTTAATATGTTTAGTATTTTACTCTCATACTGGCACCGTGAAGTCTACGTCAATTCCCCAAACATTTAGAGTAAGTGCAAAAAAGCCATTTTTAAAATTTGTTTCGGACAAGTAAAAAGTTTTAGGCTCATCAATTCCCCAATAATATATATCTATATATTCTGCATAAAGAAATTTTTGAGATTCTTCATCGTATTTTATGCCTTCGACACCATATCCCTCTTGAAACCTATAATCGCCTAGTATATTGACAAATTCATGTGATAGATAAGGTATTGCATAGTTTTCATCATTGTTATCGTAGACAGCAATTAAGAGTTGGAATTCATAAGTATCATCATTAGAGTCGATTGCATTAATCGTTATCCATTGTAAACCGACACTTGTGTTGTCATATACAAAATCCTCACCTATTAAAACGGTAATAAACTCATTTGAAATTTCATTAAAATCGTAGAGATCGTAAATTAGTACCTCAAAATCTAATTTTAGACCCGAAAAATCCAAATCCATTGGCACAATTAGTAATGGATTTCTGTTGATTGAACCATATGAGGCATAGCTAACACCATAGTCAATTATGTCAGAATAATCAGTTATGTCAGAAAGATCCATATCGGCTATATTAATTATAACTTGTGAATCATGTATTACATCCCCATCTTTAGCAACTAAAAAGGTTTTTGAGGTGAAATAATCTTTTTCATCAACAGTATATTTGATAACTATAAAGCCGTATCCTTCTGTGTCAATGTCATAAGAAACAACCATATCTTTTGTAACTTGAACATTAGAATGTTTGTGGTGATTTATATAATAAATTCCTAGATATAAACTTAGTTTCATGTCGCTTAAGACTTCTTCTAAAGTGGAGCCTAATTTAACGGATTCAGAGTCTATATCAATTTCAATTTTATTATTAAATGCCAAGTTTTTTGAAAAATCATCGCTTGATATTTCATCTAAAATGGTTTTAATTTTTATTTCAAACTCATAACCTTCAATCTCAATTCTTGTATTATGAATGCCTTCATCCAATATTGTTTCTTGATCTTCATCAATTATGTCCTCAAAGCGAACAGTGTTAAAATATCCATTATCGTAAACTAGCACTATATCAGAAAAAAGCATACCTGCATTATATTCATTGATCTCTTCGTCTTCGATTGCGGTATAAAAAATTAGACCATAATTTCCATTAACATCTTTAGTTGGAGAGAGGTTTATAACTGCTAAAACCTCAAATTCCTCGTCATCTGCAACAAACAGAGTATAGGAAGAGAGTATAGGAGAGTATAGAGTATAGGAAGAATAAACGCCGAGTATAGGAAGAATAAACGCCGTTTTTCTCCAAGTCCAGCCACTGTAGACCGCGAATGACGGCCTGCTTTGCCAGTGGGTGATTCTGAATCCGGCCCGTGTAGCCATCGATCCCGCCGAAAATTCATCCGTTTTTCCCGACAGCCGGGGCCAACCCAAGCCGCCGGCATAACGCATCCCTGCCGCGGCTGAATTACCGCAGCATCGTGATCGGAATCGTTTGGGACGGGTCAGGTAAACAGACCCGGCGACAGGCCAGCCGGTGGTGCCCGGCTCTCGGGCAACGGGCTGGACTCGTTGGTTTCGGCTTTTTGCTTCAGATGGTCGAGGATCTGCTTGATCACTACCGGATCTTCAATACAGGCAATCACCTTCATGGCACCGCCGCATTCGCTGCAAGTCTCGATGTCGATTTGGAATACACGCTTGAGCCGCTGTGCCCATTTCATCGACGCTCGCCGCCCAGCGGGTGTTGGCGGCTCATCCGATACCTTGACCTTTTTGCTCCCCTTGCCCCTCATGGCAGGTGTAACCAGGGCGCGGTGCTTGCTGTTGGGCGCAAACACCCCATGAAACCGGGTAAGGTTCACACGTGGCTTCGGCACCAACGCCGACAGTCTTGCGATGAAGTCCAGCGGCTCAAAGATCACATGCGTGGTGCCGTCCCGGTACGGCGTCTTAAGCTGGTAGCGCACGTTGCCATTCTTCGTGAGCGACAGCCGTTTCTCAGACACCGCCGAGCGGCTGATGTAGTGGCACAGCCGTTCGAGTTTGCTGCGCTCATGGGCCTTGGCCGCTACGCCGGCATGTAGCGAGAAACCGGCAACCTTACCGGGCATGTCACCAAACTGATCTTCCGGGTCGCAGGCGGGCAGCGTCTGCAGGGTGAACACCTTGCGCCCTGCCTGTGGCCCCACGGCGATGCGATACGTGATGGAATGCCCCAGCAGTGGAGTCATCGCATCTTCATCCACCGCATCCAAGGCCAGGTAACTGTTTTCAGCATCCCGCTCCAGTAGGCCTTGCCGCTCCAAATAGCGGCCGACCCGATGGGCGATGGTGTGCGCCAGTTGGGTGAGTTCGGCGCTGGTCGGCGCCCTGACCCAGAGGAACCGGGCTGTTCCATTGGGACGCTCAACGTACACGCCATCGAGGAACAGCATGTGAAAGTGAATGTTGAGGTTCAGTGCACTGCCGAAGCGCTGGATCAGGGTGACGGCACCGGTCTTGGCCGCTTGGTGGGTATAGCCCGCTTTCTTGACCAGATGCGTGGCGATGACGCGGTAAACGATGCCCAACACCCGGCCCATGACCTCCGGCCGGCTGGCGAACAGAAAGCGCAATTGAAAGGGAAAGCTGAGTACCCATTGGCGCATGGGCTGTACGGGCAGAACCTCATCGACCAGTAGCGCGGCGCTTTCGGCCATACGCCGTGCGCCACAACTAGGACAGAAGCCCCGACGTTTGCAGCTGAACGCAACCAGGTGCTCAGCGTGACACGACTCACAACGCACCCGCAGAAAGCCGTGTTCGAGACGGCCGCATTTGAGGTAGTCGTCAAACTCGCGTTGCACATAGCCGGGCAGTTCCCTGCCCTGCGCCGCCAAATGGGCAGCGAACGTCGGGTAGTATTCTTCGACGATCCGATAGAGCAGGGTTTGCTCGGGCCGGTGACGCTGGTAATGACCAGTGTTCTCGTCCCGGCTGGCCATCCTGGCCGCCACTTGGGGCATGATCCGCATCCTTGCGATACTGTGTTTTTATACAGTTTATCGCTCAGCTGCGAGATATTGAAGTCTCAGCTGTGATGCCAGCCAGTGCCAGACATTGCCTGTGAGTGCCAGTCACTCCCACTCTATTGTAAACAAGACATTTTTATCTTTTATATTCAATGGCTTATTTTCCTGCTAATTGGTAATACCATGAAAAATACCATGCTCAGAAAAGGCTTAACAATATTTTGAAAAATTGCCTACTGAGCGC
>NZ_VPAL01000033.1:0-5983 GCF_013419245.1 Acinetobacter sp. YH12095 | reverse complement strand
TGTTCAAATGGCGATTCAGCGTTTAATTGGTTTTGGGAAAAAAGAAGAGTTTAAGGAAATTTTGGCAATTTTAAGAAAGCAGAATCCTGATAGGATAAGGGTTCTGTGAAATTTGTCGTGTACAGAGTATAATAATAATAATCGAGCATGAGTCTCATACGGATGCTCGGGTCGAAAGGGAATCCCCAGGCGAGTAACCTGTTTGCGGTGATCCATTAGCTGCAGGAGCAGAAGAGCATACATCTGGAAGCAAAGCCAGGAAAGCGGCCTATGGAGCTGTGCGGCAGCGCTCAGTAGGCAATTTTTCAAAATATTGTTAAGCCTTTTCTGAGCATGGTATTTTTCATGGTATTACCAATTAGCAGGAAAATAAGCCATTGAATATAAAAGATAAAAATGTCTTGTTTACAATAAAGTGGGAGTAGTAATTTCGTTACTTTGTTTAGAATTTCTTCAGAAATATTTCTTAATAAATCGTGTTTTTCAACAAGCGTAAAATTACTTTCTAAAATCTCTTGTTGTTTAGCTCGAGTTTGGGTATAAGCCCCATAATAAAATTGACGAGGATCTTTAAGCACGTACCAATCTTTCATTTGGATTACAGTACGGCCCTTATCGTAAAGATCAAATTCAGGCTGCCATAAAGGTTTGTAATGAAAATTAATTTCTTCCTGAATATCGTAGGTCGCTTCTTGATAACGTGAAGCTGGTTTATCACCAAATCTTTTTTCAATATAAGCATAAGTATTTCTTAAAGGCTTAACTGAAGATGTTTTAATATCAATTTGCATATAAATCTTCCTGATTTTTTAATAAAGACTAGAGTTTTTATTCTCTAATACCGGCCTGTCCAAATCGCCACTTCATGCGGTCATATTCAATCTTTGCAAAATCATCCGTACTTAGGTGCTGTACTTGATGGTGTGCGCAGAATTCTTCAAAAGCCTTGACTGGCATAATCATTTCTACAGCTAACTCTGGATGGGGTCGTTTGCGGGAGGGGGCGGAATCCTACGCTAAGGCTTTGGCCAGCGATATTCTCCGGTGAGATTGATGTGTTCCCATCCGAGCGGCGAAACATGGGCCAAGAGATCGGGCGATAGCAGCTTTCCATCGCGTTTCTGGTTTGCAACGACCTCGCCGAGCTTCATGGTGTTCCAGAAGATGATGATGGCGGCGAGCAGATTCATGCCGGCGATGCGGTAATGCTGGCCTTCGGCGGAACGGTCGCGGATTTCACCGCGGCGGTGGAAGCTGATTGCCCGCTTCAGCGCATGATGAGCTTCGCCTTTGTTGAGCCCGATCTGGGCACGCCGTTGGAGTTCGGCATCCAGAATCCAGTCGATCATGAACAGGGTGCGCTCGACGCGACCGACTTCCCGCAGGGCTGTCGCGAGCTCGTTCTGCCGCGGATAGGAGGCGAGTTTCCGCAGAATCTGGCTTGGCGCGACGGTCCCGGCAGCAATGGTGGCGGCGATGCGCAGGATGTCGGGCCAATTGCGCTCGATCATGGCTTGGTTGACCTTTCCGCCGATCAACGCTCGCAGGTGCGCCGGGGCGGCCGACGGATTGAACGCGTAGAGCCGTTTGGATGGCAGGTCGCGGATGCGCGGAGCGAACCGGTAGCCGAGAATGGCACATGCGGCAAAGACGTGATCGGTGAAGCCGCCCGTGTCGGTGAACTGCTCGCGGATATGGCGTCCAGCATCGTTCATCAGCAGGCCATCGAGGATGTAAGGCGCTTCGCTTGCCGTTGCAGGAATCACCTGGGTTGCGAACGGCGCATATTGGTCGGAGACGTGGCTATAGGCTTTCAGGCCCGGGGTATTGCCATATTTCGCGTTGACCAGGTTCATGGCCTCACCTTGCTCTGTAGCGACGAAGAACTGTCCGTCGCTCGAAGCCGACGTGCCCATGCCCCAGAACCGGGCCATGGGTAACGCTGCCTGTGCCTCGACCACCATGGCCAGCGCCCGGTCATAGGCTTCGCCCTCGACATGCCACCGTCCAATGCGGATCAATTCCCAGAAGGTGTGGGTGTTTGTCGCATCCGCCATTTTGCGCAAGCCGAGGTTGATCCCTTCCGCCAAGATAACGTTCATTAGCCCGATCCGGTCAGCGCAGGGTGCTCCTGTGCGCAGATGGGTGAACGCTTCGGTGAAGCCGGTCGCCGCATCCACCTCCAGCAGGAGATCGGTGATGCGCGTGGGCGGGATCTGCTTGTAGAGATCGAGCACCAGATCTTCGGCGCCTGTCGGCGCGGCGGCTTCGAGTTTCTCGATATGCAGAACGCCGTTTTCAATCGACCCGCCCGGGATCGTGCCTGCGCGAGCGGCACGGCCAAGCTCGCGCAACCGCATGTCGAGGCGAGCTTGCCGGTCTGCCAGCCATTCCTCCGGCCGCAATGGCACAGCGAGACGACCGCCTTCCGCGATGGATTGTGCCGGAACGAGTGCGTGTTTCAGATCGCCATAGCGCCGGGACCTAGTAAGCCAGACATCTCCGGAGCGGAACGCATGGCCTTGTCGCAAATTCTTCAGGTTAACTCGATGTTGACCATGGGGAGAGAAGTTGCCGCTCCTGATATTGCGGAGCGAGCCGATGATTTTGAATACCATTGCCGAAAAGCTGAAGCGCCAGTCGAAGGATGATTTCAAGGGCAGGCATTTCGAGGCCTGGCTGATTGTACAGGCGGTTGCCTGGTACTTGCGCTACCCGCTCAGCTATCGTGACTTGGAAGAGATGTTTCGCGAGCGGGGCTTCGAGGTCGATCATAGCACGATCAACCGCTGGGTATTGGCTTATGCACCTGTCATCGAGAAACGGCTGCGGCAGTTTCGTCGACCCCATTGCGGCTCGGTCCGGATTGATGAGACCTATGTCAAGATCCGCGGCAAATGGCGCTATCTGTACCGAGCCATCGATAAGCATGGCAATCCGGTGGATTTCCTGCTGACCGCTAAGCGCGATCTCGACGCTGCCAAGCGGTTCTTCCGAAAGATGCTTAAAGATGAACCCTTGTTGTCGCCGAACAGGATTGGGACGGACGGGGCCAACACCTTCCCGTCAACGATCAAAACGTCGGTTGATGATGGGCTTCTCCATCCCGATCCCGTGCATTATGTGACCAAACATCTCCAGCAGGGGATTGAGAGCGACCATTTCCGGGTGAAGAAGAACATGCCGAAGATCGGCGGTTTCCAATCCTTTAACACGGCGCGGCGAACCATCGCGGGTTTCGAGGCGATGCTGTGGCTGCGGAAGGGCTTTGGCTTTTCAGGCGGCTGGACCGTCAATGACCAGAATGATTTGCTTGCGCGCCTCTTCGGACTGCAAAAGGTTAACAAAGCATGAAAATACCGGCCTTGGCTGGGTGATAGCTGCCTCCAAAAGTGTTTGCGACACGCCCGGAACAATTCAGCCACTGCACCCATGTTCCGAGTTGGTGTGGTTTGCGGATCGTATGCCGGCATCTCGTTGCGCAAGATCTGCACCCAATCGGCAGGCACGGGCGGCGATCTCCAATCTGCGGGATCAGTCAGATCACCCGAGTGCGTGGGCATGACAATCGTGCCCTGGGGACCAACACAATCCAGAAGGGCCTGAATCACTGCGACCGGCCCTCCCGCGACCCAGCCGAGCGAGCTTAGCGAACTGTGGACGAGAACTGTGCCACCAAGCGTAAGGCCGTTCTCTCGCATTTGCCTTGCTAGGCTCGCGCGAGTTGCTGGCTGAGGCGTTCTCGAAATCAGCTCTTGTTCGGTCGGCATCTACTCTATTCCTTTGCCCTCGGACGAGTGCTGGGGCGTCGGTTTCCACTATCGGCGAGTACTTCTACACAGCCATCGGTCCAGACGGCCGCGCTTCTGCGGGCGATTTGTGTACGCCCGACAGTCCCGGCTCCGGATCGGACGATTGCGTCGCATCGACCCTGCGCCCAAGCTGCATCATCGAAATTGCCGTCAACCAAGCTCTGATAGAGTTGGTCAAGACCAATGCGGAGCATATACGCCCGGAGCCGCGGCGATCCTGCAAGCTCCGGATGCCTCCGCTCGAAGTAGCGCGTCTGCTGCTCCATACAAGCCAACCACGGCCTCCAGAAGAAGATGTTGGCGACCTCGTATTGGGAATCCCCGAACATCGCCTCGCTCCAGTCAATGACCGCTGTTATGCGGCCATTGTCCGTCAGGACATTGTTGGAGCCGAAATCCGCGTGCACGAGGTGCCGGACTTCGGGGCAGTCCTCGGCCCAAAGCATCAGCTCATCGAGAGCCTGCGCGACGGACGCACTGACGGTGTCGTCCATCACAGTTTGCCAGTGATACACATGGGGATCAGCAATCGCGCATATGAAATCACGCCATGTAGTGTATTGACCGATTCCTTGCGGTCCGAATGGGCCGAACCCGCTCGTCTGGCTAAGATCGGCCGCAGCGATCGCATCCATGGCCTCCGCGACCGGCTGCAGAACAGCGGGCAGTTCGGTTTCAGGCAGGTCTTGCAACGTGACACCCTGTGCACGGCGGGAGATGCAATAGGTCAGGCTCTCGCTGAATTCCCCAATGTCAAGCACTTCCGGAATCGGGAGCGCGGCCGATGCAAAGTGCCGATAAACATAACGATCTTTGTAGAAACCATCGGCGCAGCTATTTACCCGCAGGACATATCCACGCCCTCCTACATCGAAGCTGAAAGCACGAGATTCTTCGCCCTCCGAGAGCTGCATCAGGTCGGAGACGCTGTCGAACTTTTCGATCAGAAACTTCTCGACAGACGTCGCGGTGAGTTCAGGCTTTTTCATATCTCATTGCCCCCGGACGAGCGTCTGCTCCGCCATTCGCCGTCCGCCGTGCCAATCGGATCAGCCGTCCAAATGCGGGATTTTCGTTAGTCGGAGGCCAAACGGCATTGAGCGTCAGCATATCATCAGCGAGCTGAAGAAAGACAATCCCCGATCCGCTCCACGTGTTGCCCCAGCAATCAGCGCGACCTTGCCCCTCCAACGTCATCTCGTTCTCCGCTCATGAGCTCAGCCAATCGACTGGCGAGCGGCATCGCATTCTTCGCATCCCGCCTCTGGCGGATGCAGGAAGATCAACGGATCTCGGCCCAGTTGACCCAGGGCTGTCGCCACAATGTCGCGGGAGCGGATCAACCGAGCAAAGGCATGACCGACTGGACCTTCCTTCTGAAGGCTCTTCTCCTTGAGCCACCTGTCCGCCAAGGCAAAGCGCTCACAGCAGTGGTCATTCTCGAGATAATCGACGCGTACCAACTTGCCATCCTGAAGAATGGTGCAGTGTCTCGGCACCCCATAGGGAACCTTTGCCATCAACTCGGCAAGATGCAGCGTCGTGTTGGCATCGTGTCCCACGCCGAGGAGAAGTACCTGCCCATCGAGTTCATGGACACGGGCGACTGGGCTTGCAGGCGAGTGAGGTGGCAGGGGCAATGGATCAGAGATGATCTGCTCTGCCTGTGGCCCCGCTGCCGCAAAGGCAAATGGATGGGCGCTGCGCTTTACATTTGGCAGGCGCCAGAATGTGTCAGAGACAACTCCAAGGTCCGGTGTAACGGGCGACGTGGCAGGATCGAACGGCTCGTCGTCCAGACCTGACCACGAGGGCATGACGAGCGTCCCTCCCGGACCCAGCGCAGCACGCAGGGCCTCGATCAGTCCAAGTGGCCCATCTTCGAGGGGCCGGACGCTACGGAAGGAGCTGTGGACCAGCAGCACACCGCCGGGGGTAACCCCAAGGTTGAGAAGCTGACCGATGAGCTCGGCTTTTCGCCATTCGTATTGCACGACATTGCACTCCACCGCTGATGACATCAGTCGATCATAGCACGATCAACGGCACTGTTGCAAATAGTCGGTGGTGATAAACTTATCATCCCCTTTTGCTGATGGAGCTGCACATGAACCCATTCAAAGGCCGGCATTTTCAGCGTGACATCATTCTGTGGGCCGTACGCTGGTACT
>NZ_VPAL01000032.1:0-3765 GCF_013419245.1 Acinetobacter sp. YH12095 | reverse complement strand
ACTCGAAAATGGATCATTCAAAAATGAACCATGGCGATATGCAAGGCATGGATCACTCGAAAATGGATCATTCAAAAATGAACCATGGCGATATGCAAGGCATGGATCACTCGAAAATGGATCATTCAAAAATGAACCATGGCGATATGCAAGGCATGGATCACTCGAAAATGGATCATTCACAGCATGGCACAGCAAAACCACAAGAAAATGATCAAGTGGTTTATGGTTGGGCAAATGCATCTACACCTGCGGGCAATAAAGCCTTGCAATATAGTGATTTAAAATCTTTAGAACCGCAAAAAGATACTCGTGAAGCTAGCAGTGAATTAGTAGTGCGTTTGGGCGGTACTATGGAGCGTTATATTTGGACGATTAACGGTAAAAAATTCAGCGATGCTGAGCCATTAAAAGTGAAGTATGGCGAGCGTATCCGTATCAAATTTATTAATGACAGTATGATGGCGCACCCCATGCATTTACATGGCATGTTTATGCAGTTGGAGAATGGTCAAGAGTCGGTAGATATGCCGAATAAACACACATTGATTGTACCACCGGGTAAAACAGTCACTGCTTTATTAACTGCGGATGAGTTGGGCGAATGGGCAATCCATTGTCATTTGTTGTATCACATGAGTGCAGGAATGATGAACAAGTTGATCGTGGCAAATGTTAGCGATGAACAAGTGTCTACAACGCCAATTCAAGGTACAAATTCGACTCAAACTCACCAAGTAACTGAGCAAAAAGGAGCTGGACATGCACATCACTAATTTTGTATTTAAAGCGTTTTTTTCTGTTGCGGTATTGAGTTTAACAAGCTTAAGTTTGGCGCACGAAGGGCATCATTCAACTGCTCAGACTGATGGAAAAAATGTACCATCAATGAATCATCAAGCGATGTCTGAGATGGATCATTCACAGCATTCTCCACAAGAGCATGCACAACACATGCAGATGATGGGGAAAATGAATCATGCTGCACATTCAGCACCGATGAACCATCAACATGCAGGTCATCAGCCAATGCATCACAAATCAACAGAGAAACAGCAAGATCAAAAAGTACAGAAAGGAGATCAACATGCGCACCATTAATCTTTTTTCTAAAACTGTTTTAGCAAGCTCTTTGTTGATGGTCAGTGCAGTGAGTTTGGCACATAATGGTGAAGATCATAGTGCGCCTGAAAAAATGACAGTTGCTACATCTTCTAGTCAAAATCAGCCGATGCAAATGGATCGCTCTCAAATGAACCATAGCCAAATGAATCAGGCACAACATCAGGCAACATCTACGGTTAATCATTTACATCATGTACCAGATGCGAATGCTCAGCAGAGTTCGCATTATGATCATCGCTCAGAACACGGTGCGCAAATTTATGCGATTACGACAGTGGACAATAAGTGGCTTGTCAATGAAGATGGCACAGGTGATTTAAAGTCAGAGTTTGAAACCCGTATTGGCACAGATGAAAATAAGCTTTTTATTAAAATTCATGCCGATAAAGAAGAATCGCATGATGCACATTATGATGCCAAACTTTTATATAGCCGTATGATTTCAGACTTTTGGGATGCACAGATTGGTGCACGTTATCGTAGTGAAAAAGTTGAACTCAATGATCATCGCAAAGACACCGAAGAAAATGTTGATGCGGTGATTGGCTTACATGGTATGGCGCCATATTTCTTTGAAACTGATGCTTATCTCTATGCGGGAGAAGACAATTATGCGGGCTTTAGCCTAGAAACGGAACGTGATTTTCTGATTACGCAAAAGTTGATTATTCAACCTTATTTAGAGTTGGATGCTATCTTTAGTGATGACTCTAAATATGCGAAAAAAACTGGTTTAAGCAGTGCAACCGCAGGGTTTGAAACTCGCTATGAAATCAGTAAAAAGATCATGCCTTATATCGACATTGCCTATGAGTATTCAAAAGGTAATGATGAAACGTCGTGGCAAATAGAATCAAACTCTGAGAAAGGTTGGTTATATGGAGCTGGTGTTAGATTTAGATTTTAATTAATTTAATGATTACTAAATAGCTTTATTTAAATAAAACTCTAGCTTAATGTGGCCGGAAGCAAAATGTTAACTTATTTTGCTTCCTTCCATTTAACATAATGGCTGTTATACGAAGTACACTTGTAACTCCAAAATAGAAATGTCCGGTTTCTCCAAAGTAAAAATGTCCGCTTTTAGAATATGCGCTGTTGCAATTTTCTTAGCGGACGGTTTGATATGTTGGTGTCTATGTCGGATAAAGAACTTAAACGATTGTCGGTCTTGCAAGAAATCTGTGATCAACGCATAACCCAGCCCCAGGCTGCTCAGCTACTTCATATTTCAGAACGTCAGATCAGACGTTTATTGCAAAAATACAAAACTCAAGGTCCAACTGCATTAGCCCATGCTGCACGTGGCCAAATCAGCAATTCCAGGCTTCCTGAAGAGCTCAGACTCAAGTGCCTCAATCTGGTCGCTGAACAATTCCATGGTTTCGGACCCACTTTAGCGCATGAAAAGCTCACCACCGTTCATGGCTTTGATATTTCAGTTGAAACACTGCGTTCCTGGATGATTGCAGCAGATCTGTGGATTCCTCGCGCCAAGCGCCTGAAACGCCCGTATCAGCCTCGTTACAACCGGGATTGCTTTGGTGAACTGATCCAAATTGATGGCTCACACCATGACTGGTTTGAAGGACGCGCTGCTAAGTGCTGTTTGCTGGTGTTTATCGATGATGCGACAGGAAAATTGCAGCATTTACGCTTCTGTGAATCAGAATCAACCTTTGACTATATGATTTCAACACGTTTATATGTCGAACAGCACGGTAAGCCTTTAGCGTTTTACAGCGACAAACATTCAGTCTTTAGAGTGAATCAAAGCAGCAAGAAAGACACCAAGATTACCCAGTTTGGACGTGTACTCAGCACCCTCAATATCGATATCATCTTCGCCAATTCACCACAGGCCAAAGGCCGTGTAGAACGGGCGAATAGAACGCTTCAGGACCGTCTGATCAAAGAAATGCGCTTGGAAGGCATCTGTTCGATTGAGCAAGCTAATGCCTGGCTACCCTGCTTCATTGAGCAGTTCAATCAGAAGTTCGCCAAGATGGCTTTTAATCCTAAGAATCTACATCGGCCTATCACTGAAACAGCCGAAGAATTAGATGATATTTTTACTTGGCGTGAACCCCGCAGAGTCACCAATAGCCTGACGATTACTTATGATAAATGCGTATATCTCCTGGAAAACACCGAAGAAAATCAAAGGTTGATCGGTAAGTATCTTGAGTTCCTGGAATACCCGGATGGTACTGTAGCCCTCATGCATGATGGCCGAAAGATCAATTACAGCCTCTTCGATAAATTAAGTCAGCTGAATCAGCGAGAGATTGTTGAGAATAAACGGTTGAGTGCTGTTCTGAATCATATCCAACAACAGCATGAAGAACTGGAACAGCAAAACAAACGTAATCGTTCTCAAAAGATGCCAAGCAGACGTGCACAGAAAACAGCGATTGAACAACGAAATCTAAATCCTGTGCTTGACTTGGAAATGTCCATATAGGACATTTCTATTTGGTTATTAGGTAGGACATTTCTACTTGGGAATAACAACACTTGTATATTAATATAAATATCAATCACTTGAAAATTTAGCCATGACTAAGAAAAAGCAAAAAATCGGCTTTTGTAATAAGTTGGTGAGTTTTTAAGCAGATCTGTAATATTTTGCCAGTAAAT
>NZ_VPAL01000031.1:0-6085 GCF_013419245.1 Acinetobacter sp. YH12095 | reverse complement strand
TTGTTCCATTTTAGAGATTTGTTTAAGATAAGATATAACTCATTGAGATGTGTCATAGTATTCGTCGTTAGAAAACAATTATTGTGACATTATTTCAATGAGTTATCTATTTTTGTCGTGTACAGAGAAAAAAGTGGAGAGATTAAAAAGCTGCAAGGGCGATCTATGATCGTGCATTTACCCTTGCGGTCTTTTTTGAACGAACTATAACCAGAAAAAGCAAAGCCCTTAGCACACTAAAATATTAGGTACGTCAAGCGGTATCTTGGATAGTAAAATCGAACGGAAAAAAAGCACTTGATATACTTATCAAGTGCTTTCCTAGCCTTTATGTTCGTAAATAAACCACTTGTAACTTGTAACTTTTTTCATGTTACAAGTTACCACTCGTGGTAGTTACCACAAAGCCACATGTTAACATTAAATAATGTTAAGCATTTCATGGAAAAGCTTTTCTATAATCTTTAAGGCTTCTTGTGTACTTCTTGCTAGTCTAGGGACCTCTTTAGCTCCTTGGAAGCTGTCAGTAGTATACCTAATAATTTATCTACATTCCCTTTAGTAACGTGTAACTTTCCAAATTTACAAAAGCGACTCATAGAATTATTTCCTCCCGTTAAATAATAGATAACTATTAAAAATAGACAATACTTGCTCATAAGTAACGGTACTTAAATTGTTTACTTTGGCGTGTTTCATTGCTTGATGAAACTGATTTTTAGTAAACAGTTGACGATATTCTCGATTGACCCATTTTGAAACAAAGTACGTATATAGCTTCCAATATTTATCTGGAACATCTGTGGTATGGCGGGTAAGTTTTATTAAGACACTGTTTACTCTTGGTTTAGGATGAAAGCATTCCGCTGGCAGCTTAAGCAATTGCTGAATCGAGACTTGAGTGTGCAAGAGCAACCCTAGTGTTCGGTGAATATCCAAGGTACGCTTGTAGAATCCTTCTTCAACAATCAGATAGATGTCAGACGCATGGCTTTCAAAAACCACTTTTTTAATAATTTGTGTGCTTAAATGGTAAGGAATATTCCCAACAATTTTATACCTCTGTTTGTTAGGGAATTGAAACTGTAGAATATCTTGGTGAATTAAAGTGACACGAGTATTCAGTTTTAATTTTTCTGACGATAAGTTGAATAGATGACTGTCTAATTCAATAGACGTTACCTGTTTACTTATTTTAGCCAGTTTCGTCGTTAAATGCCCTTTACCTGTTCCAATTTCGTAAACGGTATCGGTTTCTTTTAAATTCAATTGTTTTATTATTTGGTTGAGTACTTTTTCACTCGTTAAAAAGTTTTGAGAATATTTTATATTAAAATAAGCCTTATATCCAAGCATAAAACAAGGTTGTCTAGACTTCTTTTAACAGTAAAGTTATCATAAAACTGAATTTTATTTTTTAGGTAAGTTTATGCATTCTATCCGCATTCGTTAAGACACAACTATTTGCATAGTGACACTATTTTATAATGGTGGGCTTTTGTTGTGTCTTTAAGAATATATGCGGATATATAAAGTAAAAGTATGCTTAATTTATAAGTATGCTTTTAGTGCATAGTTTCCAGTTATAACTTAATTGACTAGCTATTTGTCCACCCTGTGGATGAATAGCTTTTTTTTTGGGAGGACACTGTGATGCTAGCTTTTGTTTTCACCTAAATCCTGTTTGCTGCATAAAAAATTTCAAGAGCTAAACAGGAGTAAATAAAAATGAGTTTAATTATTAAAGCGAGAAACATACGCTTGGATTATGCTGGGCGTGATGTTTTGGATATTGATGAATTGGAAATTCACTCTTATGACCGTATTGGTCTTGTGGGTGATAACGGAGCAGGAAAGAGTAGTTTACTCAAAGTACTTAATGGCGAAATTGTTTTAGCCGAAGCGACATTACAGCGTTTTGGTGATTTTGCACATATCAGCCAACTGGGCGGAATCGAAATAGAAACGGTCGAAGACCGGGCAATGTTATCTCGCCTTGGTGTTTCCAATGTACAAAACGACACAATGAGTGGCGGAGAGGAAACTCGTGCAAAAATTGCTGCCGCATTTTCCCAACAAGTACATGGCATTCTAGCGGATGAACCAACCAGCCACCTTGATCTCAATGGAATAGATCTACTTATTGGTCAACTTAAAGCATTTGATGGAGCATTACTTGTTATCAGTCATGACCGATATTTTCTTGATATGGTTGTAGACAAGATATGGGAGTTAAAAGACGGTAAAATTACGGAATATTGGGGTGGTTACTCGGATTACTTGCGTCAAAAAGAAGAAGAGCGACAACACCAAGCCGTAGAATATGAGCTGATGATGAAGGAACGGGAGCGATTAGAATCTGCTGTGCAAGAAAAACGCCAGCAAGCTAATCGATTAGACAATAAGAAAAAAGGAGAAAAATCCAAAAACTCTACCGAAAGTGCTGGACGACTTGGGCATGCAAAAATGACTGGCACCAAGCAAAGAAAACTGTATCAGGCAGCTAAGAGTATGGAAAAGCGTTTGGCTGCATTAGAAGATATTCAAGCACCAGAGCATTTGCGTTCTATTCGTTTTCGTCAAAGTTCAGCCCTAGAACTGCACAATAAGTTCCCGATTACGGCAGATGGTCTGAGCTTAAAATTTGGTAGCCGTACTATCTTTGATGACGCTAACTTTATAATACCGCTTGGCGCTAAAGTCGCTATAACTGGATCGAATGGAACAGGGAAAACGTCCTTGTTAAAAATGATATCAGAACGTGCTGATGGATTAACCATATCTCCAAAAGCTGAAATTGGCTACTTTACACAAACAGGATATAAATTTAACACGCATAAATCTGTGCTCTCCTTTATGCAGGAAGAGTGCGAGTACACAGTTGCGGAAATTCGTGCAGTATTGGCTTCAATGGGGATCGGAGCGAATGATATTCAAAAAAACTTATCCGACTTATCGGGAGGTGAAATCATCAAACTGCTTTTATCCAAAATGCTTTTAGGAAAATATAATATTTTGCTTATGGATGAACCAGGAAACTATCTTGACCTAAAAAGTATTGCCGCATTAGAAACAATGATGAAGTCCTATGCAGGAACTATTATCTTCGTATCTCATGACAAGCAATTGGTCGATAATATTGCTGACATTATCTACGAGATCAAAGACCACAAAATCATCAAGACTTTTGAGAGAGATTGTTAATGATAGCCAATCTAATCCGAACATTAATTATTGAACTCTTTAAAGGAAATTAAAAATGACAATTCAAGATATTCAATCACTTGCTGAAGCACACGGCTTGTTGCTTACGGACAAAATGAATTTCAATGAAATGGGCATTGATTTTAAGGTCGTTTTTGCTCTTGATACAAAGGGGCAACAATGGTTGCTGCGTATTCCTCGTCGTGATGGCATGAGGGAACAAATCAAGAAAGAAAAACGCATTTTAGAATTGGTAAAAAAACATCTTTCTGTAGAGGTTCCTGATTGGAGAATTTCATCTACAGAATTAGTGGCTTATCCCATACTTAAAGATAATCCTGTTTTAAATTTGGATGCTGAAACCTATGAAATAATTTGGAATATGGACAAAGATAGCCCGAAATACATAACATCTTTGGCAAAAACCTTATTTGAAATCCATAGTATTCCTGAAAAAGAAGTTCGGGAAAATGATTTGAAAATTATGAAACCTTCAGATTTAAGACCTGAAATAGCAAACAATTTGCAGTTAGTAAAATCTGAAATTGGTATAAGTGAGCAATTGGAAACCCGCTACAGAAAATGGTTGGATAATGATGTTCTATGGGCAGATTTCACCCAATTTATACATGGCGATTTATATGCTGGGCATGTACTAGCTTCAAAGGATGGAGCTGTTTCAGGCGTTATTGATTGGTCAACAGCCCATATAGATGACCCAGCGATTGATTTTGCTGGGCATGTAACTTTGTTTGGAGAAGAAAGCCTCAAAACTCTAATCATCGAGTATGAAAAACTAGGGGGTAAAGTTTGGAATAAACTATATGAACAGACTTTAGAAAGAGCAGCGGCCTCTCCTTTGATGTATGGTTTATTTGCCTTAGAAACTCAAAATGAAAGCCTTATCGTTGGAGCAAAAGCTCAGTTGGGAGTTATATAATTTAAAAATATGATTGCTGAGAACTGCCTTGTTTTGAAACTTGGTTGGCTTTAATTAGTTTTTAGTATTCTTTATAGAAAATGCCTCGATCAAGGGGCATTTCTAACAATCATTTAACATAAAATTTCTTATGTGAAGTAACCTGAATGCAGCGGTGCCCCATTGGGGGCGCGTTGAGATAAGCCTCTTTTAGATAACTTTAGCAACTCGATAGACAGTTGCAACTCCACAATTCACTGCTTTGGCAATTTCTTCCTTAGTCATATTGCCAACTACTAGCAATTCTTTTATTCGTTTATGTTTAGCCTCATTTGCCTTCTTGCCTGTTGGTTTGTAACCCGAACGTGCCAGGCCCTGCTTAATACGTTCTATACGTTTCTCATTGTCTAGGCGGGCCATTGTTGCCAGAAGATCAATCAACATATTGTTGATGAGTTCCAAGATTGAATGAGTAATGCTGTCACTGGTTTGAATCATTTGGTAGGTAGTAGGAAGATCTGCTACGACTAAACGAAGTCCCTTCTCCTGGATCCTGCGCTTCAGCTCTTGAAAATCTCGTTGGGTTAGGCGTGATAAGCGGTCAATACTTTCAACTAACAATGTGTCACCTTGATTTGCTTCTGACAGTAGCTTATTCAATTCAGGTCGGTCTAACTTCGTACCACTATAGTTTTCCACGTACACAATGGTTTCACCCAAATTCAAGTTTTGGTTTAGATCCTGAAGAATCTGCAAAGCCCTTTCTGCATCTTGATCTTTAGTTGAAGCTCGTAGATAAATACGTGTATTCATTTCTATCATTTAATCTTAATTCTATTAGATTAATGATAATACTATCATTTAATTATTGCATTAAGTCTAATGATAGATATTGTATGCGATTTGGCTCGCTATCATTCAGGTATACTCTTTTGATAAAAAAAGCATAACTAAAAGCCATGCCTTGGGAATTCGTATAACGTGTATTATGTTAATTTTAGAAGATCTATACAATTCTGTACTTTTTCACAATCATAGAAAAAGCAAATAAAATACTTATCCAAAATAAATAATCAATAAAAAAATTGAGAAAAACAAATTGATCCATGCCGATGAAAATAAATAAAGGATTGATACTTATACTTCCGACTGGAGAGGTTTCACCATCTATAAGGAACTGGAGAGGAAATCCCCCAGCTATGACTTTAACTTTTTCAAGCTTATCTACAACTATGCGAGCAACTAATATATTTTTTTGATAAAGCAAAGATACGTAAGTCAAAATAATCGCTAAAAAATTAAAATATAATATTTTTTTCATAACTATTCTTTATCTTTTAAGTTAATTAAAAACAGCCAATAACATAAGCCAGGAAATAGAGCCAGAAAGCTAGCCCATGTATTGGTATACATCTTCCACCAATCTTCAGCAATCTTTCCAGTATGCCCCCATCCTAAAAGAATAAAAAATGGAGTAGCAATAATTAGAGAGGTAATACAGATGGTTAATAAATTAAGTCTGTTATAACGATTTAAAAGAATTGAGAATATGTAGCTAAAAGGCACAGTCAAAATACAATAAGCCAAGTAAATAAGACCGTGTCCTACAAGAACTACGAAAATCGAGTATAGGCTGTATTCGTGATTCACTGCGATAAACAGGACTGTTGTTAAAAAAAGTAAAGGTAAAGGAGCAAGTAAGAGTGCTTTTACTATTTGTTCATTTGAGTATTTCACTAATTTAATTCTCTTATCTACTCAATAAATAATAATACTATAACGATTTTATTGGAGGTTTTTTGATTCTATTTAACATAATGGTGGTTATACGAATTGAACGTAAGCGTCCGCTGAACCCCATGCCTATTTTTTAATTCGGTTCAGGTTTCCAGCGGTGTGGTAGCAATTCTTCAATCTGAGTCACTTTATGTGTCGGCAACCTTTTCAGCACATCACTTAAAT
>NZ_VPAL01000030.1:0-7815 GCF_013419245.1 Acinetobacter sp. YH12095 | reverse complement strand
GGCCAGGCCTCAGCATTTTATTATGGTGATCCCCTGGGCGAAATGCGCCTGGTAAGCAGAGTTTTTGAAATGTAAGGCCTTTGAATAAGACAAAAGGCTGCCTCATCGCTAACTTTGCAACAGTGCCTCGCGGTCGGACTGCAAGTGATCTTGAAGCCACGGGCCCGTCCCACCCCGACATGGACCTCGATGCCCGAACGGACGTTAGATTTCGAGTTCTAGGCGTTCTGCGATGAAGGTTGGATCCCAGCCGGGATTGAAAGTGTCGACGTGGGTGAATCCGAGCCGCTCGTATAGGCCACGCAGGTTCGGGTGGCAGTCGAGCCGCAGCTTGGCGCACCCCTGCGTTCGCGCGGCATGGCGGCAAGCCTCGATCAGCGCGGAGCTGACACCCCGGCCCGCATGTGTCCGTCGCACCGCGAGCTTGTGCAGATATGCGGCCTCCCCCTTGAGGGCGTCGGGCCAGAACTCGGGATCCTCGGCCGACAAGGTGCAACAGCCGACGATGCCGTCGCTGCAACTCGCGACTAGGAGCTCGGATCTCAGGACGAAGGTCTCCGCGAATGTCCGGTCGATCCGCGCGACGTCCCAGGCGGGCGTTCCCTTGGCGGACATCCACGCCGCAGCGTCGTGCATCAGCCGCACAACCTCGTCGATATCACCCGAGCAGGCGACCCGAACGTTCGGAGGCTCCTCGCTGTCCATTCGCTCCCCTGGCGCGGTATGAACCGCCGCCTCATAGTGCAGTTTGATCCTGACGAGCCCAGCATGTCTGCGCCCACCTTCGCGGAACCTGACCAGGGTCCGCTAGCGGGCGGCCGGAAGGTGAATGCTAGGCATGATCTAACCCTCGGTCTCTGGCGTCGCGACTGCGAAATTTCGCGAGGGTTTCCGAGAAGGTGATTGCGCTTCGCAGATCTCCAGGCGCGTGGGTGCGGACGTAGTCAGCGCCATTGCCGATCGCGTGAAGTTCCGCCGCAAGGCTCGCTGGACCCAGATCCTTTACAGGAAGGCCAACGGTGGCGCCCAAGAAGGATTTCCGCGACACCGAGACCAATAGCGGAAGCCCCAACGCCGACTTCAGCTTTTGAAGGTTCGACAGCACGTGCAGCGATGTTTCCGGTGCGGGGCTCAAGAAAAATCCCATCCCCGGATCGAGGATGAGCCGGTCGGCAGCGACCCCGCTCCGTCGCAAGGCGGAAACCCGCGCCTCGAAGAACCGCACAATCTCGTCGAGCGCGTCTTCGGGTCGAAGGTGACCGGTGCGGGTGGCGATGCCATCCCGCTGCGCTGAGTGCATAACCACCAGCCTGCAGTCCGCCTCAGCAATATCGGGATAGAGCGCAGGGTCAGGAAATCCTTGGATATCGTTCAGGTAGCCCACGCCGCGCTTGAGCGCATAGCGCTGGGTTTCCGGTTGGAAGCTGTCGATTGAAACACGGTGCATCTGATCGGACAGGGCGTCTAAGAGCGGCGCAATACGTCTGATCTCATCGGCCGGCGATACAGGCCTCGCGTCCGGATGGCTGGCGGCCGGTCCGACATCCACGACGTCTGATCCGACTCGCAGCATTTCGATCGCCGCGGTGACAGCGCCGGCGGGGTCTAGCCGCCGGCTCTCATCGAAGAAGGAGTCCTCGGTGAGATTCAGAATGCCGAACACCGTCACCATGGCGTCGGCCTCCGCAGCGACTTCCACGATGGGGATCGGGCGAGCAAAAAGGCAGCAATTATGAGCCCCATACCTACAAAGCCCCACGCATCAAGCTTTTGCCCATGAAGCAACCAGGCAATGGCTGTAATTATGACGACGCCGAGTCCCGACCAGACTGCATAAGCAACACCGACAGGGATGGATTTCAGAACCAGAGAAAGAAAATAAAATGCGATGCCATAACCGATTATGACAACGGCGGAAGGGGCAAGCTTAGTAAAGCCCTCGCTAGATTTTAATGCGGATGTTGCGATTACTTCGCCAACTATTGCGATAACAAGAAAAAGCCAGCCTTTCATGATATATCTCCCAATTTGTGTAGGGCTTATTATGCACGCTTAAAAATAATAAAAGCAGACTTGACCTGATAGTTTGGCTGTGAGCAATTATGTGCTTAGTGCATCTAACGCTTGAGTTAAGCCGCGCCGCGAAGCGGCGTCGGCTTGAACGAATTGTTAGACATTATTTGCCGACTACCTTGGTGATCTCGCCTTTCACGTAGTGAACAAATTCTTCCAACTGATCTGCGCGGGAGGCCAAGCGATCTTCTTCTTGTCCAAGATAAGCCTGTCTAGCTTCAAGTATGACGGGCTGATACTGGGCCGGCAGGCGCTCCATTGCCCAGTCGGCAGCGACATCCTTCGGCGCGATTTTGCCGGTTACTGCGCTGTACCAAATGCGGGACAACGTAAGCACTACATTTCGCTCATCGCCAGCCCAGTCGGGCGGCGAGTTCCATAGCGTTAAGGTTTCATTTAGCGCCTCAAATAGATCCTGTTCAGGAACCGGATCAAAGAGTTCCTCCGCCGCTGGACCTACCAAGGCAACGCTATGTTCTCTTGCTTTTGTCAGCAAGATAGCCAGATCAATGTCGATCGTGGCTGGCTCGAAGATACCTGCAAGAATGTCATTGCGCTGCCATTCTCCAAATTGCAGTTCGCGCTTAGCTGGATAACGCCACGGAATGATGTCGTCGTGCACAACAATGGTGACTTCTACAGCGCGGAGAATCTCGCTCTCTCCAGGGGAAGCCGAAGTTTCCAAAAGGTCGTTGATCAAAGCTCGCCGCGTTGTTTCATCAAGCCTTACGGTCACCGTAACCAGCAAATCAATATCACTGTGTGGCTTCAGGCCGCCATCCACTGCGGAGCCGTACAAATGTACGGCCAGCAACGTCGGTTCGAGATGGCGCTCGATGACGCCAACTACCTCTGATAGTTGAGTCGATACTTCGGCGATCACCGCTTCCCTCATGATGTTTAACGCCTGAGCTCAGCCGACCGAAACCGCGTAGCGGTTTTGGGTCGGCTGCAGCGATTTGTTGGGCGATAGCTTGCCACATTCTCTCAACGATTGGGATTTGATGTACTTTCCGCACTTTGTAGCGCGACCACATCATGCTCCCCCTGGCCGCGAGAGCCCTTCACTCGGGAAACACAAGACAGACCGAGCACGACTGTTGCAAGGGTCAAACAGTACACGACAACCGGCCAAGCCGTGTTGCGCGGCAACAGCGAAATGATCAACGTTCCGATGCTTCCTAGCAGTACACCGCCCAAGCAGAAGTAGACTGCCGTGACCGTTCCAGCAACATGGTCGAATCCTCGAAGAGCGCCATTGGGCGCCACAGATACCGCTGTGGCGACACCAATACCCACTAGCCACATTGGAGCAATAAAGCCTAACACGGACTGCAAAGCCCATATTTCGGTGATGGCAAGCAATACTGCTCCAGCTATCAGGCATCCCATTCCCATTCGCAAGACACTTGGGCTGCCCCACTTGGGTATCACACGCCCCATAAAACGAGCCGTAAACACCATGGCAATTGCCACTGTGGCGAACAGCAGGCTGAAGCCAAGCTGAGACACACCTTGCCTGCCCATCATTAGTCCGGGCGCAATGGAGAAAAAGACGAAGAAGCTACCCATTCCAGCGGCGTAACACAACGTGTACAACCAGAAGTTCAGGCACTTAACGGGGAGTAGCAGCTGCGACCATTGCAAGCCCGCAACTCGTTGCACCCGGGTTTCAGGCCAGAATCGCCACGCTGCTGCAGATGCAGCGATCATGCCCAAACCTAGAAACGCAAAGATAGCCCGCCACCCAAGCCACATGTCGACGAGCGCTCCGAGCAATGGGCCTACCGCCGGGACTATGGCCAGCATGGATCCGAGTATGCCGTAAATGACATTACTTTCCTCGCGACCTGCGTAAATGTCACGTACTGTTGCAAATGTGGAAACAAGGCACGCCGAGGCACCACAAGCCTGAAGAATCCGAAGCCCCAGAAAGACTTCAGCCGATGACGTAAGAGCGAGGCCCATTGACGCCACAACGTAGGCGAGGCCACCTCCCAGTAGAACGGGGCGGCGCCCCAGTCGGTCCGATAGCGGTCCAAACAAGAGCTGACCGGCACCAATCATGACCAAGTACGTTGTCAGCGTAAGCTGAATTGTGCTCGCTGTCGTACCAAGCGCGTTTGGCATAAACGGCACTGCTGGCAAGTACATGTCCATGCCGAGTGATGCCAATAAATCGAACGGTGATAACAACAACACCGTGGCGGCAAGGGAGTACCGCCAACTAAAGTTTTTTGAGCGCACGAAACCATCTCCTTGAACAAAGGATTTGGCGGCGCTCCCGTAGAGCAAAAGGATTCATGAGAACGCCGCAACAACCGAAAAATGAAGGTTGCTGCGGCTTACTTGTCTGCGTTCTTGGAAGTGCTCATCTGCTGACTATCTCATGATTAAATTTGAATCGTAACAACTTTCAAGCAACTCTGCAAGGAGCCTTATTGTGCGCCCAACGCCGGAGTTAAGCCGCCGCGCGTAGCGCGGTCGGCTTGAACGAATTGTTAGACATCATTTACCAACTGACTTGATGATCTCGCCTTTCACAAAGCGAATAAATTCTTCCAAGTGATCTGCGCGTGAGGCCAAGTGATCTTCTTTTTGTCCCAGATAAGCTTGCTTAGCTTCAAGTAAGACGGGCTGATACTGGGCAGGTAGGCGTTTTATTGCCCAGTCGGCAGCGACATCCTTCGGCGCGATTTTGCCGGTTATTGCGCTGTACCAAATGCGGGACAACGTAAGCACTACATTTCGCTCATCGCCGGCCCAGTCGGGCTGCGAGTTCCATAGCTTCAAGGTTTCCCTCAGCGCCTCGAATAGATCCTGTTCAGGAACCGGGTCAAAGAATTCCTCCGCTGCCGGACCTACCAAGGCAACGCTATGTTCTCTTGCTTTTGTAAGCAGGATAGCTAGATCAATGTCGATCATGGCTGGCTCGAAGATACCCGCAAGAATGTCATTGCGCTGCCATTCTCCAAATTGCAGCTCGCGCTTAGCCGGATAACGCCACGGGATGATGTCGTCATGCACGACAAGGGTGACTTCTATAGCGCGGAGCGTCTCGCTCTCGCCAGGGAAAGCCGAAGCCTCCATAAGGTCATTGAGCAATGCTCGCCGCGTCGTTTCATCAAGCTTTACGGCCACAGTAACCAACAAATCAATATCGCTGTATGGCTTCAGGCCGCCATCCACTGCGGAGCCGTACAAATGCACGGCCAGCAACGTTGATTCCAGATGGCGCTCAATGACGCTTAGCACCTCTGATAGTTGGTTCGAAATTTCGATGGTCACCGCTACCCTCATGATGTCTAACGCCGCCATAAGTTGCGGCTTTGGAGTTGATTGTTTTGTGGTAGCGTAGCGTTAAACCACAAAACAAGCGACGGAAAAGCCGTCAACTTGATGGCCTTGTTAGCCTTATCAGCGCGACTGTGATGTATAAACGTCAAAAATTGAATGACCAATTTTAACAATCGCATCATTTCGCTCTGCCATTGAAGCCTGTGTTTGAGCTAGATAGATGCTCACAATAATTGGGGCTTGATGCTCACTCCACACAACTGCTGTAATACTCCGAGCACCAAATCCGCCAGCACCTGAGCGATCCGCAATGTTCCATCCCGCCGGCAATACTGAACGTAGTAAATTACCAGTGACTTGATTGTTCACCATCCAAGACTCTAATTTTTTCTGGTTCATTTCAGATAGCGCGGAACCAAATAAAAATTTATTCAAAGTACTGGCTATTGCCTTAGGAGTTGTCGTATCCCTCAAATCACCGAGCTTACCTTCATTTAAATCAGGCTCAATACGGTCTAGACGAGTCTCTTTGTCCCCAATTTGTCTTAAAAAATCAGTAACGCCTTTGGGGCCACCTACAGCACTTAGGATGATATTTGCCGCAGTATTATCACTTGTAGTCATAGTTGCGAAGCACGCATCATCGAGTGTGATTGCCTGCCCTACTTGCTTTTCTATTACAGGGGAATAGGTCACAAGATCTGCTTTCTTAATCTCGACTGTACTATTGGGATTAACTTTTCCTTGCTCAGCATCATATAGTAATTTAGCGCAAGCTATTGTTTTAAAAGTACTTGTTAACGGGAAGCGCTGATTGCCATTGTAATCCCAATATTCTCCATTTTGAGTATCAAGAACGGAAACACCTATACGAGCAGAAAGAGAAACTTCAATTGCCTTAACGTCTTGTTCAACTTGCTGAAACTTTGAACTACTTGCAAAAACCACGGATGGTATTAAAAGCGAAAATGCCAATAAAAACTTCATGTAAGTAACCCCATAATTTTGATTGTCACACATTTTATATAAAAGCATGAGGCTCCATAATATGGCTAACGCCCGCCTCAACTGCCGGAGGTTAATGGCGCCTTTTTTGCAGCTCCACCGCAAAAAAAGGTGACAGTAACCGGAGGTCAGATTGCAGGCGCTTGTTAACTCTTTTGCCAGATTTGATAACAATAGTTAATGTTAGACTCGAAATCTTGCTCAAATACCAACTTGAATGTATCTGGGATTTCAGGAAAAACTATGTCTCCATCTCGCTCGATGTCGACTGTTGAAATATGCAAAGTATCTACTTTGGAAATCAAGCTTTTGTATATTTCACCACCACCAGAAACGATAACATGATCCGTGATTTCCTCTAAATTTATTAAGGCATCCTGAATTGAGGAGAAAACCATTACACCCTCATCATTCGTAGAAAAATTAGAGCGAGTTACAACTGCATACTTTCGATTTGGGAGAGCGCCCATTGACTCAAAAGTTTTGCGTCCAACTAAAAGCCATTGATTATATGTAATTGCCTTAAATAGAAGTTGCTCGCCTTTGGCGCTCCATGGAATATCTGGTCCATTACCGATAATACCGTTCTTCGACTTGGCAGCCATTAGTGATAACTTCACGATTTCTCCCTCGAGTTAACTTTGTTTTAGGGCGACTGCCCTGCTGCGTAACATCGTTGCTGCTCCATAACATCAAACATCGACCCACGGCGTAACGCGCTTGCTGCTTGGATGCCCGAGGCATAGACTGTACAAAAAAACAGTCATAACAAGCCATGAAAACCGCCACTGCGCCGTTACCACCGCTGCGTTCGGTCAAGGTTCTGGACCAGTTGCGTGAGCGCATACGCTACTTGCATTACAGCTTACCAACCGAACAGGCTTATGTCCACTGGGTTCGTGCCTTCATCCGTTTCCACGGTGTGCGTCACCCGGCAACCTTGGGCAGCAGCGAAGTCGAGGCATTTCTGTCCTGGCTGGCGAACGAGCGCAAGGTTTCGGTCTCCACGCATCGTCAGGCATTGGCGGCCTTGCTGTTCTTCTACGGCAAGGTGCTGTGCACGGATCTGCCCTGGCTTCAGGAGATCGGAAGACCTCGGCCGTCGCGGCGCTTGCCGGTGGTGCTGACCCCGGATGAAGTGGTTCGCATCCTCGGTTTTCTGGAAGGCGAGCATCGTTTGTTCGCCCAGCTTCTGTATGGAACGGGCATGCGGATCAGTGAGGGTTTGCAACTGCGGGTCAAGGATCTGGATTTCGATCACGGCACGATCATCGTGCGGGAGGGCAAGGGCTCCAAGGATCGGGCCTTGATGTGGCACTGTTGCAAAGTTAGCGATGAGGCAGCCTTTTGTCTTATTCAAAGGCCTTACATTTCAAAAACTCTGCTTACCAGGCGCATTTCGCCCAGGGGATCACCATAATAAAATGCTGAGGCCTGGCC